>NZ_JAQYWZ010000351.1:0-27448 GCF_036290945.1 Streptomyces sp. BE303 | reverse complement strand
TCCGCGGCACCGATGCGAACACCTCAGCCACGAACGCGGCCAACTCGCCACGGAGTTGCTCAATCTCCCCCAAGTTCACGCCGACCAGGATGCCCGACAGGCCGACCAAGATCAATACAAGTTAACGAAGTACTACTAGGGGTGTGCCTGGTTGTTCGGTGCACGTACCTTGGCTTGTGGCAGAGCTGACTCCCCCGCCGAAGGGCCATCGGATGGCAGGCATCGACCGCACCATCTCTCACTGGCGCAGGAGCACGTACAGCCAGCAGGGCGGCAACTGCGTTGAGGTAGCGCTCGGTTCTTCCGACCTCGTCCCCGTCCGTGACTCCAAGGACCCATCCGGTCCTGCGCTCGTCTTCCCTGTCGATGGGTGGCGCTCCTTCGTCACTGCCCTCCAGGCCGGCGAATTCGGTGAGGGTTGATCGCCATCGCCCGATGGCTCTGACCGTTCACCGGTCAGGGCCATCGTCGTACTCGGCCGGTTCTGGGATTCACCCGGTCGTTCGGCGCGCGTACCGTGAACGGTGCTGGTACCAACTCCCTTGTGGAAGGGCTCCCGGATGACGCGTGTCGACCTCACGACTGCCCGGTGGTGCAAGAGCACGTACAGCGACAACGGGGGCACGTGTGTCGAGATTGCCCCCGAACTCCCCGGCATCGTTCCCGTCCGCGATTCCAAGGACCCCCACGGCCCCGCTCTCCTCTTTCCGGCCGCTGCCTTCGCCGCCTTCGTCGCTGCCGTCCGGGCCGGGGAGTTCGGAGAGGTCTGATGCTTGGTGCCGGAAGGCCCCGCCCGACCGGGCGGGGCCTTCCGGCTACCTCTCCTCCCCGGCCTCCTCCGGCGGGGGCGGCACGCCCGCGCGCCAGCGGGCCAGGGCGGTCGCGCCCTCCGCGAGCGGCCCGGGCCGCTCCTCCTCGGGGGCGCTCACCGGGCGGCCAGCGCGTGCTGGATGTCCGCCAGCGACCGGTTCTTGGTCTCCGGCACCTTCCGTGCCACGAACAGCACCGCCCCGAGTGACACCGCCGCGAAGAACCAGAACACCCAGCGCTCACCGATCGCATCGGCCGTCGGCAGGAAGGCCTGGCCGACCACGAAGTTGGCGGCCCAGTTGACCAGTGCGCACAGGCCCGTCCCCCGCGCCCGCGACTCGGGCGGGAAGATCTCGGCCGCCAGGATCCAGAACACCGGCCCCAGCCCGATCGCGAACGCCCCCACGTACGACGTCATCGCGACCAGGGCGACCGCGTCGGCGACCGGCCCCGGCTGCTGCGGCCCGAGGGCCACGCCCAGCGCCACCAGCGAGACCGCCATGCCGCCCAGCGACCAGAGCAGCAGCGGGCGTCGCCCGACGCGGTCGATCAGCGGGATCGCGGCGATCGTGAGCACCACGTTCACCGTGCCGATCGCCACCGAGTAGCCGATCGAGTCGGTGGCCGGAAGCCCGGCCCGGGCCATGATGCTCGGCGCGTAGTAGATGATCGAGTTGATTCCGCCGAACTGCTGCACCGCCGCCAGCGTCACCCCGATGACCAGCGCGGCCCGCGCCCCCGGGGTGGTGAGCAGGGCGCGCGGCCGCTCGGTCCGCGCCGTCCGGGTGCGGCCGTCCAGCCAGGCGGGCGTCTCCGGGATGAACAGCGTCCCGATCAGCATCGCCACGGACGGCACCAGCCCGACCGCGAACATGGCCCGCCAGTCGGCGGCGTCCGCGAAGGCCAGGTTGACCAGGTACGACACCAGGATCCCCACGGTCAGCAGGATCTGGTTGACCGTGATCATCCGCCCCCGCAGCCTCGGCGGTGCGATCTCCGCCAGGTAGAGCGGCACGACCGTCGAAGCGCTGCCGACCGCGAGGCCGAGGACGGCCCGGGCGGCCAGCAGGGTCCAGAAGTCGGGGGCCAGGGTGGCGAGCAGCAGCCCGACGGTGAACGTGGCGGCGACGCCGATCAGCACCTTCCTGCGGCCGAAGCGGTCGGCCGGCCGGGCGCCGGCCAGCGCGCCGACCGCCGCGCCGAGCAGCAGCGCGGAGATGACCGCGCCCTCCTGGAACGCGTTCAGCGCGAGCTGGTCCTTGAGGAACAGCAGCGCACCGGAGATGACGCCGGTGTCGAAGCCGAACAGCAGGCCGCCGAGCGCCACCACGCCGGTGGCGAGGGCCATACGGGGCACGGGTGGTGGTGCGACGTCGGGCGCGGTGGGCGGTGCGATGTCCAGGTGGAGCTGCGGTGCCATGAGCGGGTTCCCCTCCTGGGGCGGGTCGGGCCGGGCGCAGTGGGGCCGGACGTGATCGACCGGCTAGTGGTGGGCGTGGGAGGCGTCGAGCTCGTGCAGGACGGACTCGTGCCGGATGTCGAACCACCGCAGGTAGGCGACCAGCCGCTCGGTGAAGGCGTGCGCCTCCGCCTCCTCGCGCCGGCTCTGCGGGGCCCGCGCGGGGAGCGGCCCGTCGATCGACTCCAGGGCCGGGGTGCACAGTTCGACCGTGTCGCCGGGCGCGGCGAGCCCGTCCAGGTAGTCGGCGGTCCGGTGGCCGGGGACGCCGTGGTAGAGCTGCGTCCAGACCAGTTGTTGCGGTCGGGCGCCGGCCGCGGTGAGGGCGCGCCAGCGGGCGGAGGCGTCGGGGTCGTGGGCGTCGGCGTGGATCCGGCGGGCCAGCCGGGCGGTGGCGGTTCCGGCCATCCCGCGCAGGGCCTTGGCCTCGTGACTGCCGGCCCGGTCGAGCAGGGCGTCGATCTCGACGTCGATGCCGCCGACGCCGAAGGCCGCGACGGAGCCGAGGGTGGTGAGGTCGAGGCCGCGCCAGCGGGCGAGTTCGAGCCCGTCGAGGTGGGCCCGGACGGCCTGCCGGTAGCGGGTGACGGAGTGCACCGGGCCGAGCCGGACGCCGATGCCCTCGCCGAGCAGCGGGGTCAGGGCGGCGACGCCCGCGTCGGAGGCCGGCAGGGCGGCCAGCAGGTTGGGCCGCGCGACGGTGGCGGCCAGCCGGCGGGCGGCGTGCAGTTGGGCGGTGGCGGCGCGGGTGCGGGCGGCGACCGGTACGGAGATCAGTCCGTCGCGTCCTTCGCTGCGCTTGTACGCGGGGAGCAACACGTCGCACAGCAGGCGGAGTTCACTCTCCGGGACCGGTCCGGTGAGGGCGACGGAGGTGATCCGGCCGGCTTCGGCGAGGTGGCGGATCCGGTCGTGGCCGGCGGCGCCGGACGGGGTGTGCTGGTACCAGACGCCGAGGCCGGTGGCGGTGCGTACCGGGGGGCGCTCCAAGGTGCCGATCATGCGGGGACGGTCCTTTCCGGGTCGAGGGGGCGGGGGTGCGGAGTGGGTGGCACGGTTCCGGGAGCGGGTGGAGGGGAGGGGGCGGGGCGACCGGCGGGGTCGGCGGGCCGCAGCCGCGCGCTGGCCGCCACCGCGACCAGGGCGGCCAGGCAGATCGCGGCGGCGAGCGGGACCACCGGCCCGACCCCGTGCGCGGTGACCGTCCGGCCGCCGAGCGCGGCCCCTGCGGCGATTCCGGCGTTGGCCGCCGAGACACCCAGGGTGGCCGCGAAGTCACCGCCGGAGCCGGCGAGTTCGACGATCCGGGACTGCAGGGCCGGGACCAGACCGAAGCCGACCAGGCCCCAGCACGCGACGATCACCGCGGCGGCGGCCCCGGACCGGCCGAACAGGTGCAGCGCGAGCAGTGCGGCGGCGAGTCCGGCGCAGCCCAGGGTGAGCGTGCCGGCGGCCCGGCGGTCGGCCAGCCGGCCGCCGGCGAAGGTGCCGACGGCGCTGGCCGCGCCGAAGGCGAGCAGGTACGCGCCGACCAGCCCGCCGGTGACGCCGGTGACGCCCTCCAGGTAGCCGGCCAGGTACGTGTACGCGGTGAACTGGCCGGTGAACAGCACCACGGCGATGCCCAGCACGGCGAGGACCGGGCCGGACAGCGCGCCCCGGAGCTGTCCGGCCAGGCTGGCCGCCCCCATGGCCGCGGTCGGCGGGACGGTCCGCCGGACGGCCAGCAGGGCGAGCACCCCGAGCACGGTGACGGCGGCGAGTGCGGCGCGCCAGCCGAGCCACTGCCCGGCCAGCGTGCCGAGCGGCACGCCGAGCACGGTGGCGACCGAGATGCCGCCGAAGACCAGCGAGATGGCCCGCCCCTGGCGGCCGGGGCCAGCCAGGGCGACGGCCACGCTGGTGGCGGCGCCGACGATCACCCCGTGGGCGAGCCCGGCCGCGCAGCGGGCGGCCAGCAGGACGGCGACGTTCCCGGCGGCGGCCCCGCCGGCGCTCGCCGCCACGTAGGCGGCGAGCGCGCCGAGCAACAGGGTGCGGCGCGGCAGCCGGAGGGTCAGTGCGGTGAGGGCCGGCCCGCCGAGGGAGATGCCCAGGGCGTAGCCGGTGACCAGCAGGCCGACCGTGCCCAGTCCGGTCCCCAAACCGTCGGCGATCGGGCCGAGGATTCCGACGACGACGAACTCCGACGTGCCGACGACGAAGGCGGTGAGCGCCAGGGCGAGGAACGCCGGGTGATTCGCCGGGTGATTCACCTGCCGCGCGACCCGATCCTTTTCCGGAAAGTCCTTCGGAAAAGCCGCCGAAGGACTTTCCGGGAAATTCTGCGAGCCGTCGGCCGTTCTGGTCTCCGTGCTGTCCGGCATGGCCGTCAGCTCTCCGGCCAGTATTCGGAGGGGAGGTAGAGGCGGGTTTCGGTGGCCTGTTCGTACGGCATTCCGGAGGGCATGTTGATGAGTTCCATGCTCATGCCCCAGGGGGTGGTGAAGTAGACCCAGCGGTCGCCCTTGATCGGACCGTCCTCGATGGTCTCGGGCTCGCCGAGGATGGTGACGCCGGGGTGCTTGCGCAGGTAGTCGGCGGCCTTGTCGACGTCGTCGACGTAGATCGCGAAGTGGTGGCCGCCGATGTCGCTGTTGCGCGGCTGCTCGCGGTCCTGCTCGGGGGCGGTGTACTCGAAGAGCTCCAGGTTGGCGTTGGGGCCGAGGCGGAGCATGGCGATGTTCGCGGAGGCCCGCGGGTCGACGTTCAGCTTGCGGGCCATCCAGTCGGTCTCCGGGTCCTCGACCGGGCCGAGGCGGTAGGCGAGTTCGGCGCCGATGACGTCGACGAAGAAGTCGACGGCCTGCCGGAGGTCGGGCACGGTGTAGGCGATGTGGTGGACCGCCCGGGCGCCCGGAATCTTGGCCATGGGAATCCTCTTTCGTTCGATCCCGTTCCGAGGGATCCCGCCGGTGGGCCCGGCGGGACTTCCCGGCCGGCTGTCCGCAGCCGGCTGATTCGAGAATGGGGCCGACCGGCGGTGGGGGCAACGAGCTCCGGCGGACTTTGTCAAGGTGCCAAACCGGCGCTCCGGGCGTTCACGATTCCGGCCGACTGTGTTCTGCTGTTGGGCCGATCGGGAATTTCTCCCACGTATTCGAGCGGAGCTGGTTCACATGACGATCACGTCCGAGGTTCACGTCGCCGGCCGGGTGGCCCCGGGATTCGAGCGGGTCCGTGCCGAGTTCGAGCGCAACCTGCTCGAACGGGACGATCTGGGCGCCGCGTTCTCGGTCCACCTGGGCCGGGAGACGCTGGTGGACCTCTGGGGCGGGACGGCGGACGCGCGGACCGGCGCCCGCTGGGAGCGGGACACGCTCCAGACGATCTTCTCCGGGAGCAAGGGCATCACCGTCACCGCGCTGCTGAAGCTGGTGGACCGCGGTGCGATCGAGCTGGACCGCCCGGTCCCCCACTACTGGCCCGAGTTCGCGGCGGCCGGCAAGGCCGCGGTGACCGTCCGGGAGGTGGTCACCTTCACCGGTCGGCTGCCCGGCATGTGGGCCCCGGTCAGCCAGGACGACGCCAACGACCCGGTCCTGATGGCGAAGCTGATCGCCGCCCAGGAGCTGGAGAGCGACCCGCGCGCCGACGGCATCCTGTACGGGCCGCTGTCGGCCGGCTGGATCGTCGGCGAGCTGATCCGCCGGGTGGACGGCCGCCCGCTGGACCGGTTCTTCCGCGAGGAGATCGCCGGGCCGCTGGGGCTCGACATCCACTACGGCACCGGCCCGGCCGACTGGCCCCGGCTGGCCCGCACCACCTACGGGACCAACTTCCTGCCCCAGTTCACCGGCTTCTTCCACAGCGACGACCCGCTGACCCGGCGGATCTGGCAGAACCCGCAGCCGTTCCCGGACGACGAAGGCGTCTGGGGCCGTCCGGATCGCCGGTCCGCGCTGATACCGGCGATCAACGTGAGCGGCACCGCCCGGGCGTTCTCGACGCTGTACGGGATCCTGGCCGAGGACGCCGTCCGCCCGCGGGACGACGCCCCGCTGCTGCTCTCCCGGACGACCATGGACGAGGCGCGCGGCGTGTACGCCCGCAAGACGGACCGGCTGATCGACGTGGTGATGGCGTACGGCGGCGGCGGGTACCGGCTGCGGACGGCCGAGCGGCCCGGCCCGGACGGGGAGACCTTCGGCCATGACGGCGGCGGCGGTTCGGCGAACCAGGCGTGGCCCCGGGTCGGGCTGGGGGTCTCGTACGTGATGAACCGGTTGATCGCGCTGGGGCCGGACGACAAGCGGGCCGGCTCGCTGCTCAAGGCGCTGGCGGCGGACGTGACCGACCTGGGGCTGATGCCCGAGGGCCGGTCCTGAGACCCGCCGGGGAAGCCGTCGACGGCAGTGACGGCGGCGACGTTGCTGACAGCAGCGGGCCCGGACGGGCGGGCCCGGCCGGACAGGCGGAAACGGCAAGGGCCCCCACGGGGGTCGGGGGCCCTTGCCGGTCGGGTGGCCCACCCGGCGGAGCACGCCGCCGGGTGGGCCGGTCATCGCACCGCGGTCACCACACCGCGGTCACCACACCGCGGTCACGCCGCGGACGTCACGCCGCGGACGCGGCCTCCGCCTCGGCAGCCTCGGCGGCCTTGGCCGCCTCCGCGGCGGCGATGCCGTCCAGGCGGGCGTACTGCTCGGGGGTCAGCTCGACGGCCAGCGCGCCCAGGTTCTCCGCGAGGTGCTTCTCGGAGGTGGTGCCCGGGATGGGCAGGATGTTGGGCGAGCGGTGCAGCAGCCAGGCGAGCGCCGTCTGGGCCGGGGTGGCGCCGATCTCGCGGGCGACCTCGGAGACCGGGCTGTCCTCGCCCGCGTGGCCGCCGATGGCGATCGGGAAGAACGGCAGGAACGCGATGCCGCGCTCGGCGGTGAAGTCGACCACCGCGTCGTGCTGGCGGGTGGCCAGGTTGTACCAGTTCTGCACGGAGGCGATCGGGGCGATCTCCAGGGCCTGCTCCAGCTCGTCGACGGTGACCTCGGAGAGCCCGATGTGCCGGACCTTGCCCTCGTCCTGGAGCTGCTTGAGCGCGCCGATCTGGTCGGCCAGCGGCACCTCGGGGTCGATCCGGTGCAACTGGAGCAGGTCGATCCGCTCGACCTGGAGCCGGCGCAGGCTCAGCTCGGCCTGCTGGCGGAGGTAGGCCGGGTGGCCGACCGGGACCCACTCGGAGGGGCTCGGGCGGGTCATACCGACCTTGGTGGCGACCACGACGTCCTGGGCGTACGGGTGCAGGGCCTCGGCGACCAGCTCCTCGCCGGCGCCGAGGGCGTAGGAGTCGGCGGTGTCGATCAGCTGGACGCCGTGCTCGACGGCGGCGCGCAGCACACCGAGGGCGGCGGCGCGCGGGGTCGGGCCGTGCCAGACGATCGCCTCGGTCGGCTTGATGTCCGGGGTGTCGGCGAGGCGCATGGTGCCGTAGCCGATCCGGCGGACCGTCAGGTCGCCTCCGACGGCGAAGGACTGGCGGTCGATCTGGGTGGTGATCTCGGTGTTCGTCACGCTGGTCACGGTACAATCTCCCATTCGTGTGAGATTCAAGTGGTTGTGAGGGGTGTCACATGCGGATCGGTGAGCTGGCGGCGCTGACCGGGGTCAGCGTCCGCCTGTTGCGGTACTACGAGGAGCAGGGCCTGCTGGAGACCCACCGCCGCGAGGGCGGCCACCGCCGGTACGGGGAGGAGGCGCCGGCGGTGGTCCGGAACATCCGGGCCCTGCTGGGGGCGGGGCTCTCCACCGGGGCCATCCGGGACGTGCTGCCCTGCGTGAGCGGCGACGGCTCGGTGGCGCCCTGCATGCTGGAGGTGCTGGAGCACCGGCTGGACCTGCTGGACCGGCAGATGCTGTCGCTCGGGGCGAGCCGGGCCGCGTTGGCGGGGATCGTCGCGGCGGCCCGGCGGGAGGCGGCGGAACCGGTACCGGTGTAGCGCCCCGCCCCGGTGCCCGTTACTCGGCCGCCGCGGTGGCGGCCGGTGCGGTCCCGGCGGGTACGGCGGTTCCGGCGGGCGCGGCGGGCGCGGTGGCCGCCGCCCGGGGAGCCGACGGAGGAACCGGCCGGGTATCGGGCCGGGTAGCGGGCCGGGACCGACCCCATCGACGCATCACCGGCACCTCGACCAGGCGGTACAGCGCCCAGCCGAAGACGATGCTCAGCGCCAGGGTGATCCCCATGACCCCCAGGGCACCGGGGGTGTCCCAGGTGTTCGCGCCGGCCGATCCGGTCGCCGCGAGGCCCAGCGGTCCGTACTGGATGACCAGGAAGTGGACCATGTAGAAGGCGAAGGAGACCTCGCCGAGCCAGACCATGGTCCGGCCGGCGAACGGTGTCCCGAGCCCCGCGGCGTCCTTGACGGCGACCGCGGCGATCAGCAGCGCGACCGGCAGGGCGGTCGGGGCGGCCATGCCCCAGGCGTCCGGCAGCGTGATCATCAGTGCGTAGCCGGCGGCGACGAGCAGGACCGTCACCGGCCAGCCGATCGCCACCCACCGCCCGGTCCGGACGATCCGTGCCAGCAGGATGCCGAGCACGAACTCCGGCAGCCGGGAGGCCGGGAGGAAGTAGACGAACCAGTACCGCCAGAAGGAGAGCGGCTGCCAGGGCGAGTTCGGGCTCCCCGGGAGCAGCTGGGCGAGCAGCGGCAGGGCGAACAGCGCCGCCGTCACCAGGCCCACCCAGAGCCAGAGCCGCTCCGGCCGGATGCGCTTCACCAGCGGCAGGATCACCGGGAAGCTCAGGTAGAACAGCACCTCGCAGGCGAGCGACCAGCTCGGGCCGTTCGTCCCGCCGATCACCTCCAGGGAGGGGATCCAGCTCTGCAGCAGCAGCAGCGAGGGGACCGTCCCGGCGGTGGTCAGCTCGGCGCCGGCCCGGGCCATCAGCAGCAGCCCGACCAGCCAGGTGACGGCGTGGTTGGGGTACAGCTTGAAGAGCCGGCGGCGGTAGAAGGCGGCGGGGCGGTCGCCGTCCCGGGCCGACCAGGTGAGCACGAAGCCGCTCAGGACGAAGAAGAACCCGACGCCGAGGAAGCCCGCCCGGCTGAGGTACGTCGACATGAAGTCGTTCAGGCCGGGCCGGTCGAACGGCTTGGCGACCGACACGTGGGTCAGGAAGACCAGCAGTGCGGCGATCCACCGCATGCCGGTCAGCGACGGCAGGCGGGAGAGTGCCTCCCTGGTGGGCGCGCTCACCGGGTGCTCCCGGGGAGCCGGATCGACTGGCGGTGGCGGAAGAAGTCCTTCGGGTCGTACTGCTGCTTGATCCGCTGCAGTCTCGGGTAGTTGTCCTTGTAGTAGAGCGCGCTCCACGGGACGTTCGAGGTGTTCTGCTCCGGGTCGCTCAGGTCGCGGTCCGCGTAGTTGACGTAGCAGCCGTCGGTGACCCGGTTGGAGACCGGGACGCCGCCGGTGTCGCCGTACACCTCGCGGTAGAACTCCTGCAGCCAGGCCATGTTGGGGGCGTCGTCGGCCGGCGCCGTCCAGTAGGTCTGGTACAGCAGCTTGAAGATCGCGTCCCGCTGCGGCAGTGCGGTGGCGCCGGAGGCGACGCTGTTGATCCGGCCGCCGAAGGAGATCACGGCGACGCCGCCGCGCGGGTTGGTGTAGTCGGTGCGGGTCAGGTGCTTCCAGACGGCCGCGATCTGGTTCTCGGGGAAGCCGCGCCGCATGTACGCCGACTTGTGGCCGGCCCGCAGCTGCGGGTTGGTCTGGGTCGCGTCCATGGTGCCGATGTACTTGACCGCCTTCAGCCACGGCAGCCGGACCACGTCGCCCTGGTGGGGCACACCGAGGGCGGTGCTCAGGCCCTGGACGAAGTCGTCGGCGCGCTGCTCGGCCTGCGGCACGTCGCCGTTGACCTGGAGCAGCAGGACCAGGCTGCCGGAGACCTTGTGGTTGA
This sequence comes from Streptomyces sp. BE303, assembly GCF_036290945.1. Classification (NCBI taxonomy): domain Bacteria; kingdom Bacillati; phylum Actinomycetota; class Actinomycetes; order Kitasatosporales; family Streptomycetaceae; genus Streptomyces; species Streptomyces sp. BE303. The sequence goes on along the minus strand of NZ_JAQYWZ010000351.1, from coordinate 17,240 downwards.
GGAAGAGCCAGCTGGTCAGGCCGTTGTACACCGAGTCGGGGGCGCTGTTCTGCTCGAACCAGGTGCCGTAGTGGCGCACCATCTCGGTGAAGCCGCGCTGGGTGATGTTCTCCCAGGACCAGCTCGGGATGGCGATCAGCACCTCGGCCGGCGGCTTGGGCAGCAGGTCCGACGGGTTGGTGCCGGTGGCACCCGGCGAGCGGAACCAGTACCGGGTGACCACGCCGAAGTTGCCGCCGCCACCGCCGGTGTGGGCCCACCAGAGGTCGCGGTGCGGGTCGTTCGGCTCGCGGGTCGCGACGACCGCCCGGGCCCGGCCGTTGGCGTCGAGGGTGACGACCTCGATCGCGTACAGGTGGTCGACCACCAGGCCGTGCTTGCGGGACAGGTTGCCGTAGCCGCCGCCCTGGACGTGCCCGCCGACACCGACCGCGTAGCAGACGCCGCCCGGAACGGTGACCCCCCAGCCCTCGTACAGGGTCTGGTAGACCTTCAGCAGGGTGGCGCCCGCCTCGACCTCGAACGCCCGGCGGCCGGGGTCGTAGCCGACCGCGTCCATGAGGTTCATGTCGACGACGATCTCGACCTCGGGGTTGTAGACGAAGTCCTCGTAGCAGTGCCCGCCGCCCCGGACGGTGAGCCGCTGCCGCTTGTCGGCCGCGTCCTGCACCGCCTGCACCACCTGGGCGGTGGTGCGCGGCAGCCGGACGCCCTTCGGCTTGGCCTCCCAGCGCGGGTTGAAGCCGGATATCAGGTCGACGTAGCGCGGGTTCTCGGGGGTGACGCTGATCAGGTCCCCGTTCCGTACCGCTCTGGACGCCCGACCGGTGTCCTCCGCGGCCGCCCCGGCGGCCGGGACGAGCAGCCCGCCGGCCGTGGCGGTGCCGACGGTCGCCCCGGCACCGGCCACGAACGTGCGGCGACTGAGATTTCGCATGGAACTCTTCCCACTTCCTGTCAGTGATGGCGCGGTTCAGTCGAGTTGGGGGATCCGGGGCGGCAGTGCGGCGCTGAGCCGCTGCGGCAGGACGCGGGTGCTCAGCAGCCGCAGTCCGTCCGGGCCGGCCGTCACGGTGATCTCGGATTCGTGCCGGGCGAGCAGCAACGTGCCCTCGGTGACGGGGAGTTCGTCGAGGCCGTGGGTGGCGGTGCCGGTGCCGGCGACGACGAACAGGGCTTCCTCGACCCCGTCGTGCGGCTCGTGGAGCAGGGTGTCGCCGGGCGGCAGCCGCCACAGGTCGACCGTCTCGGTCTCGCTGTGCAGCATGCCCCGGCGGGCCAGGCAGGACCAGGTCCGTTCCCGCGACCCGGTCGCGGCCGGAGCGCAGTCCACCGGGCGCAGCGCGCGGCTGACGATCATCGCGCGGCCCGCCCCGGTACCGCGATCTCGGCGTGGAAGAACTCCAGGCCTCCCTCGTGGGCCGTGATCACCGCGTCCACCCCGAACGGCAGGGTCACCGCCGTGCCCGCCGCGATCTCCACCTCCGTGGAGCCGGCCGTGGCGGTGCCGGAGCCGGTCAGCACGAAGACGGTGTGCTCGCCGGCGTGCGAGCTGTACGCGGCGGAGTCGCCGGCCGCCAGCTCCCGGATCTCCACCAGGCGCAGCGGGCCGGTGAAGACGCCGGCCGGGTCGACCGCCCTCTCCTCCCGCAGGTCGTGCAGCCGCATGGTCTCGGTCTTCCTCTCGCTCGGACGGGTGGTCGTGAGGTCGGGCGCCGGCCCGTGCAGGACGGCGGACGTGGCCGGGGACGGCATCTCGATGACCAGCCACTCCAGGTGCCCCTCGGGGGCGCTGCCGTAGCCGGGGTCGGTGACGCCCGCGGGGGCGCCGGTGTTGCGCAGGCCGTGCACGGTGCCGATCCCGGTGAGCAGCAGGGACCCGGGGCGGGCCGGCCGCGGTTCGCCGTCGACCAGGAACTCGCCGTGGCCGCGGAGGATGAAGTAGATCTCCTCGGTGCGGGTGTGGCGGTGTTCGCCGCTCAGCCCGCCGGGCGGGATCCGGGCGACCTCGATCGCCTCGACCTCGGCCTCCAGGTGCTGCCGGCCGGCGAGGGCCTTCCAGTAGGTGAGGCCGGGGGCGCCGTGCACGCCGTAGATCTCGGAGGCGTCCCGGGTGTCCGCGACGATCAGGCCGGGCGCGGGCGTTGCTGCCGTGGCCGTGGTCGTGGCCGTAGCCCTAGCCCTAGCCCTGGTCGCCGTGGCCGATCCCGCCGCCGCTGCGTCAGACACGGCTGAGCTCCCGGAGGGCGTTGAGCTCGCGCAGGTCCTCGACCGCGGTGGCGAGCTCCTCACGGGTCACGTCGTTGACGAAGATCGCGTCACCGATGCCGACCGGCAGCGGGAGCCGCTGCTGGCCGTCGCGGTGCCGGACGGTGTCCTGGAGCGCGACGTCGAGCAGCTCGGCGTCGAGCAGGTCGTTCCAGCTGGGCAGCCCCACCGAGCGCATGACGTCGAGGATCCGGTCGCGCTGCTCCAGGTCGACCAGGCCGCGGCGCCAGGCGAGCACGGTGGTGAGCGCCATGTCGACGGAGACCGCCTCGCCGTGCAGCAGGGCCGGCAGGGCCCGCATCTCCAGGGTGGGGGAGAAGGTGTGGCCGTAGTCGACGATCCGCTCCAGCTCGGCTTCCCACAGGTTGGGCTGGAGCTCCTCCAGCATGCCGTGGATGGCGCGGCGGATCACCTGACCGGCCGGGTCGCCGGGGCGGGCGTCGTCCTGGAACTTCTGCTCGACCAGCCACGGGCCGTGCTGCTCCAGCAGCTCGAACAGCCGGGCGTCCTTGATCAGCGCCATCTTGAGGATCTCGCCCATGCCGTTGGCGATGTGGCGGCGGTCGACGGTGGCGAGGAAGGAGCGGTCGAGCAGGGTGAGCACGGGGGCGAAGTAGGTGCCGAGGCGGTTCTTGTGGCCGTTGAAGTTGACCCCGGTCTTGACCCCGACACCCGCGTCGACCAGACCGATCAGCGTGGTGGGGACACGTACCACCGGGGTGCCCCGGCGGTAGAGGTTGGCCACCAGGCAGACGATGTCCATCAGGACGCCGCCGCCGATCACGATGATCGGCTCGCGCCGGCGGTCCAGGCCGAAGGAGTCCAGCGCGACCACGATGTCCGAGGCGGTCTCGAACTCCTTGAGGGTCTCGTCGGCGCGGACCACCTGCATGAAGTAGTCGACGCCGTGGTGCTCGAAGTAGCTGCGGACGCGGTCGCCGTGCAGGCGGTCGACCTCCGCGTCGATCACCACGAACCGGCGGTTGCCGCCCGTGGCTCCGGCGGACTTCTCGACCAGGGCGGTGCTCGCCGGGTCGAAGACGTCGTCGCAGACGCGCACCTCGTACTCGACCGGCTTGACCGCCCGAACGCGCCAGGACTTCGAGGACTGGCTGTAGGTGAGGCCGCTCGGGTAATTGTCGAAGACAAGCATGTCCTTTTCCCTTGTGAAGGCGTGGGTGAATTCACGAGCTGCGGTGCGGGTGCAGGGGAGGGAGGTTGCGGAATTCGTCCGGCGGAACGTGCGGGGGCCTGTGCGGCCGGACGGCCGGTTATTCGGAGGAACGGTCCGCGTGTTCGGGTCGGCGGCCGAGCGCGACGGCGGCATAGGCAGCCGAGGCGAGCGTCATGTGCCGGTGCCAGCCCTCGAAGGAGCGCCCTTCGAAATCGCGGAGGCCGACGCGTTCGCCGATGGTCGTGCGGTCCTCCTCGACGTCGCCGGCGAGCCGGAAGAGGCGGGGGAATTCGGCAGCCCGGTCCGGTTCGGAATCGGTCAGCCAGAATCCGGAGAACGCGGTGGGACGCGCCCCGGACTCCGCGTAGAGCAGCAGCTCCGGCCCCGTGGGCGGCAGGGCCACCCGGACGACGTGCGCCTCGACCCCGGGCGGGCCCGAGGTGCCGGCCAGCCTGCGGGCTCCGGCGGAGGCGAACAGCTGGTACGCGGGGAGCGGCCGGCCGCGGTCACGGGTGGGGGCCGTGACCGGGGTGAGCCGGGTCGTCGGGTCGACCCGGACGGCCACCCGCAGGCCGAGCGCCCGGCCGGTCGCGAACAGCCCGCCCGGCTCGGCCGGGCAGCCGTCCCAGATCAGGGTGGCCGAGGCGGTGGCCGGCAGGCGGTCCGCGAGCGGCCCCAGCAGGGCGGCCTGCCGCTCCAGCGAGTCCCCGGCCGGGGACTCGGCGCCCGGCGTGACGGCCCGGTGGGGCGGGTCCGTCAGCTGGAGCTGCCAGTCGACCGGCGCGTTGAGCCGCGGGGCCAGGTACCAGAGGCCGACGGCCTGCTGGACGCCGGCGAGCTGACCCAGCTCGGGGACGAAGCGCCGGCCGACACCGACCGAGCGGGTACCGGACTTCGGGATGAACATCGACCGGACCAGCCAGGCGCGGGGGGCGCACGCCTCGACCAGCCGGGCCGCCAGCGCTTCCCGGACGGGGGCCCAGGCCCAGGGGGAGTTGCGGATGAAGTGGTGCAGCCGCTGGACCGCCCCCGGGTCGCCGAGCGTCCGGGCGATGTTGCTGATGGATTTCCGGCCGGCCGTTCCGAGGAGGCCGTGGAGGTATTCCTCGGCCTTGATCCGGTAGTCGGCGCGGTCGAACGACGAGAAGATGTGGTCGCCCAGGATATTCGGAACTCCTTCGAGCGGGGTTCCGGTCGCTGCTGCACCCATGGTGTCTCACCTCCTTCCTTCGTATTTCCGGCCGATGGGCCCCGGTGTTTCCCGGGTGATTTCCCGGCGGCCGGTCACTGAATTCTCGGCGGTGCCGCCGATTCCGGTCAATCCTGTTCGAACGTGTTCGGCAAGTCGTGCCGGGCGGTCCGCTACGCGGAATTCCGCAGGTTCTCGTCGACGGCCGGGCCGCCGGTCCGGGCGCCGAGCCGCTCGCCGAGCCGGGTGCCGGGCCGACCGCCGGAGCGCTCGCCGAGCCGGGTGTCGAACCGCTCGCCCGTCCGCCGGCCGACGGGGGCGCCGACCAGGTCGAGGGTCGCGTCACCGGTGCGGTCGTCGGTGCGGTCGTCGGTCTCCCCGGCCGACGCCGCCAGGTCGCGGCCGAGCGAGTACGCGGCCGAGACCAGCGTCATGTGGTGGTGCCAGCCGCTGTAGGAGCGGCCGGAGAAGTCCAGCAGGCCGAAGTCGGCCCCGAGCCGGTCCACGGTGGTCCGGGTGACCGTCACGGTGTCGAGCAGGGCGAGCACCGCCGGGGCGTCCTCGGCCAGGTCGGTGAGCCAGTACCGCCGTGGCCCGCCGGATCCGCCGCCGTGCGCCCAGAGCCGGTGCACCGGTCCGCCGCGCCCGCCCGGCAGGCCGGGGGGCAGTCCGGGCAGCAGGACGGGGGCACCGCGCAGCACCGGCTGCGGGGCTCCCGGCGTCCGTGCCCGCCTGCGGGGGAACAGCGCCTCGGCCGGCATGGTGCTCTGCTGCACCCGCCCGTGGTGCCCGGTGGTGGCCTGGAGGACCGGTCGGACGGCTTGGTTGGGCCGGACCTCCAGCACGTACGGGACGGAGCGGTGGGCGAGCGCGGCGGCCAGCCGGACCGGGTCGTCGACCACGGTGAGGTCGGCGACGAGCGGGGCCGGCGGCCGTCGGGCGGTGAGCCGGTCGACCATCTCGACCAGCAGTTCGCCGGTGGGGCGCGGGGCGGCGGTCTCCGGGATCCGGGCGCGGGTGCGCCGCTCGGGATCGGCCGTCCAGTTCGAGTCGAGCAGCAGTGACCAGTCCACCGGGACGGCGTCCCGGTCGGTGGCGACGAAGAGTCCGGGTGCGGCCTGGCACTTGATGGTGCGTCCGGCCTCGGGGACGAACCGGCGGTGGACGCCCACCGCCTGGTCGCCGCGCTTGGGGATGACCGCCAGGGTGGCGGTCCAGGCGCGGACCGGCCGGTCCCCGGTGGCGAGGCCGGCGAGTACGCGCCGTGCCGGCCGCCAGTCCCAGGGGCTGCCGTTGATGAACTGCTGGAGCGAGAGCGAGGCGGTGGCCGCCGTGGACCCGGTCGACAGGCTCGCGGCCATGTTCGACAGCGTCTTGCGGCCGGGTGCGGCCAGCAGTCCGTGCAGGTAGGCCCGGGCCCAGCGGCGCTGGTCTATCCGGGCGAGGTGGGCGAAGACCTGCTCGGCGAACCGGGAGACCGCGGCTTCGCCGGCTGGTGAGAGGGGTTGCGCGTCCATGTGAGCTCCCCGTGATCGTGAGGTGCCGTGAGGTGCCGTCCCCAAAAGAATAGCGAACGATCTCTTTGTTTTTGAGTCCCGGGCGGGCCGTGGTCCGGTTTTGGCAAGTCCGCGCCCCTCCCGGGCCCCCGGACTCGGTTGTGCCCGCCCACGCAGAACCGCCCGTACCGGCGTCAGGAAGCCGGTACGGGCGGGGGGTCGGGCACGGTCGGGCACGCGGCCGTCGCCGGGTGCACCGTCGAAAACGCGTCAGGCGGGACCGCCGGGTGCCGGCGGCCCGGCCAGCGCACGCCGCCACAGCCGTCGCAGCCGTCGGCGGGTCTCCTCCTCGGAGACCGGTGCCCCGCCGCCCAGGGTGATGACGCCGCGGCGCAGCGCCTCCGAGCCGACGACCAGACAGTGCGCCAGCGTCTCCAGGTCGAGGGAGTCGAGCGCGTCGAGGTCTCCGCTCTCCGCTGCGGCCGGTTGCGTCGTGGCCGGTTGCGCTGCGGCCGGTTTCGTCGCGGCCGGCCGGGCGGCGCCGGCCCGCTCCCGGGCCAGCCGGTCACGCAGGTCGGGGCTCCAGCCAGCGTGCCAGTTGCCCGCCGACTCGGGCTGCTCCCAGGTCAACCGGGCCGCGGCACGGACGCTCGGCTCCTCCTGGAGCAGCCGGGTCAGCGTGTCGGTCAGCTCCGCCACGCCCTCCTCGCGCGGCGGGGTCCGCCCCGGGTCGGGGTCCACCGCGGCCCGGGTGAGCGCGGCGGCGTCGGCCCGGACCGCGTCTGCCAGGGCGGCCTTGGACGGGAAGTGGAAGGTCAGCGCCCCCATGGTGACGCCGGCGGCCTGACTGACCCGGGCCAACGACGTGCCCGCGTAACCGTGTTCGTCGAACTCCGCGGCGGCGGCCCGGAGCAGTGCCCGGTGGGTCTGATGGGCCCGTTCCTGCTTCATCGCCCACCGCCCGCCCGGGTGATGGGGCCGAGGCGTGTGTCCGGTCCGGCCGGCGCCGCGGTAGCGGCCTGAGGGTGAGGGTTGACGAACCACATGGGTGGGCGTGGCTCCTTCGGGGCGGTCGGGGGCGGCCGGGGCTACCGGGGTGACCGGTGTGTGCCGGTCCGCTGACGTTTCGACGCTACGCCCCGGATCGCCGCATACGCGCGGATTCCGCCGCATCCCCCCGCAGCTTTGGCATCTCCTTCGCAAATCCCTGCGGTACCGGACCGGTTGGAGCCGTCGACGGCCGAGCCGGGGCGGGAGCCGCGGGCGGCTGCGCCGCGAGGTGTGCGCGGTACCAGGGAGCGGCGGCGGCGAGCCGTTCCAGCGGTCCCGGCCCGGGATCGACGGCGGCCAGCCGCCAGACGTCCTCGCTGCGGTACCAGTGGTGGCGGGCCATCAGCTCGAACTGGCGCTCACCGAACGTCCCCGGTACCCGACCGAGTTCGGCCGTGCAGCGGTCCCACGGCCAGTCGTCGGCGGGTACCGGCGGGAGCACCCCGTGGTCGGCGAGCGCCGCCAACAGCGTCCCGATGCCGACCGGTCGGGGATGTCCGGCGTGGTGGACCCCGGGCGCCCGGACCGGGAGCGGCTCCGGCGCGAGCGCCAGCGCGGCGACCAGCCGGGCCAGGTCGGTCACCGCGACCAGCGAGAGCAGCGCCCCGCCGCCGTCCCAGCGCGCGGGCACCCGCCGCAGCAGGTCGGCGAGGCAGGGCACCACCCAGCGGTCGCCGGCGCCCAGGACCAGGGGCGCGCGCAGCACCACGGCCCCCGCGTCCAGCGCGGCCCGCTCCCCGGTCAGCCTGGTCCGGCTGGCGGCCGAGACGGGGGCGGGCGCCACTTCGTCCACGCCGATGCCCCGGTGCGGTCCGGTGCCGTACACCGCCGAGGTGGAGAGGTGGACGATCCGGCCGACGCCCGCCCGCCCGGCCTCCGCGAGCAGCGCCCGGGTGCCGTGCACGTTGACGGCGGTGCAGGCGTCCTCGGAGCCGCCGACCAGCGAGGCGAGGTGGACCAGGACGTCGGCGCCGTCGGCCGCGCCGCGCAGCGTCGCCGGGTCGGCGAGGTCCCCCGCGACCCGGACCGTCCCGGCCGGTGCGGCGGACCGGGTCAGCGCTCGGATCCCACCGAGGCCCGGCAGCGCGCGCAGCGCCGCGAGCACGGCGGAGCCGATGAACCCGCCGGCCCCGGTCAGCAGGACGGTCGGCCCGGTGCCGGTGCCGGTGCCGGTGTCGCTGTCAGTGTCGCTGTCGGCTTCTGTGCCCGGGCCCGACGCCCGTCTCATGCCCGCTGCCCGTGCTCCGTGAGGTACGCCCGCAGCTCCGCGACCACCGGCGCGGGCGCCATGCCCGGCAGCAGGTACCACCAGAGCTGGACGATCCGCTCCGGCAGGTCGGCGCGGCCGGTGCGCAGGTGCGACATGACCTGCGACCCGGTGTACGCCGCGACCAGCACCTGGGCGAGCTCCTCGACGTCGACCTCGTCGAGCAGCTCGCCGGTCCGCCGGGCGGCCTCCAGCTCGGCGCGGAACTGCTCGGCCCACATCTCGTACGGGCTGAAGTCGCGCAGCCCGAGCTGCCCCTGCTCGACGGCGAGGGTGACGCCGGCGCGCAGCAGCACGTTCTCCTGCAACTCGTCGGCGAGGTAGAGGTTGAGTCCGATGAGCTGGCGCAGGCCGGCCGGCCGGCCGGGCAGGTCGAGGTCGGACGCCTGCTCGTCGATGACCGCCTTGGCCAGGTCCTCCTTGGACTTGAAGTGGAAGTACATCGCGCCCTGGGTGGTGCCCGCCTGGTTGATGATCTTGCTGACGCTGGACCCGCTGAAGCCGTACTCGTCGAAGATCTGGGCAGCGGCGCGCAGGATCGTGTCCCGGGTGCGTACGGCTCGGTCCTGCTTGGCTCTTGCCACGAGTAACTCCAAACTCCTCGACAAACAAAAAGAACGACCTCTATGTTATTCGCCAGGGGGCTCGGCGTACACACCGGAGCGCCCACTTTCACCTGCCTGTGGCCACTCTGGGGGAGTGCATCCATGTTTCGCACAGACCACAGCACCACCATGACCAGCACCGAAGCCGCCGCCGTCACCGGCGGCGCGCCCGCGGCGGAGCCCGTCGCACCCGGGTCCGGCCCGACCGCCGTCCGCAACGAGCACGTCCCCAAGGAGCACGTCCACAAGCGGGCGGCCGACGAGGTGCTGCTGACCGGGTGGGAGCGGGTCGCCGAGGACTCCTACCGCGTCTCCGCCCGGTGGCCGCGCGACCACCGGGCCTACGCCGCCCGCCACGGCCACCACGACCCGATGCTCCTGGTGGAGACGGTCCGGCAGACCTTCCCGCTGCTCTCGCACGCGGCCTTCGAGGTTCCGTTGGGACACCACCTGATCTGGGACCACTTCAGCTACGCGCTGATCCCCGGCGGCCTGCGGACCGGCGCGCGCGACGCGGTACCGGCGCAGCGCGGCAGCGAGCGCGCCGCCCGCCAGGGCCGCGGATACGACGAGGTCCAGGTGGACGCCGTCTGCCAGGACCTCGTCCGCCGCGGCAACCGGGTCGTCGCCCTCACCCTGGCCTACGTGGTCACCCGGGACGGCGAGCCGATCGCGACCGCGCAGACCCGCTTCACCGTCCAGACCCCGGCGATCTACCGGCGTCTGCGGGCCGGTCGGGGCGACGCCGGGGAGATGATGGCGCGTGCCGTCCGGCTGGCCCCGCCGATCCCGGTCGCCCGGGCCGGCCGCGCCCTCCCGCGCGAGGTGGCCCTCTCCGCGACCGACCGCGCCCGGCGCTGGCAGCTGCGGGTCGACACCAACCACCCGGTCCACTTCGACCACCCGGTCGACCACGCGCCCGGCTCCCTGCTGCTGGACGCCGCCCGCCAGGCCGCCCAGGCGCTCAGCCACCCGGCGCCGGTGGTGGCCGTCGCGATGGAGTGCGACTTCACGCGCTACGTCGAGCTGGACGAGCCGTGCATGGTGGAGGTGACCCAGCTGCCGCGCGACCCGGCCCGCCGGGACCGCGTGGGCGTGATCCTGCAGCAGGGCACCGGCGCGCCGTCGTGCTCGGTCATCGTCACGGTGGCCCCGCTCCCGACCGACTGACCGACGTCCCGTCCCGGCCGACCCCGTCGCCCCCCGCCCCGCAGCGCATCGGCTCCGGCACCCGCCGCGCGCCTTCGAGGGCCCGCCGGCTCCGGCAGACGGGCCCTCGAATCCCGCCCCGGCACCCCGGCACGCCGCACCGCCCCGTGCCGCGGGACGCCCGCCTCCGCCACCCCGGAGGCCCGCGTTCCGGCCCGGCGGGAGACGAGCAGACGACCGGACACGACCGGACGCGACCGGGAGCGACCGGGAGCGCAGGACGCCGCCGTCAGGCGTAATGGAGGGACCGGTCCGATGACCACACCCTGCCGCGGCCGGCCGAAGCACCGTGCCGGATGCGACGCGGCCGGGTGCCCACGCGACCGGGAGGGAAGCGGCGGTGAGCGGAGATGATCGGAGATGAGCGGTGAGCGGCAGTCCGGCGCGGCGGGACCGGACCGGTCGGAGGGGTTCGGCGAGCGCTTGCTCGGAAGGCTGCTCGACCTGGCCCGTGAGCTGCCGCCCGGGCTGATCGCTCCGCTGATCGCCGACGAACTGCACGGCTTCGGGGGCCGGGACGTGGCGGTCCTCCTCCAGGACTACGGCCAGCTCGTGCTCGTGCCGCTGCCGGGCCGGGGCCTGGTCACCGGGGAGCGCGAGCCGATCGTCGGGTCCGACGCGGGGACGGCCTTCGTGCGCGGTGCGCCGGTCGAGGTGCCGCAGGCCGACGGCGTGAGGATCTACCTGCCGCTGCTGGACGGCGGTGACGAGGTCGGGGTCCTCGCCCTTACCCTGGACACCGTCGACGACGACGACCGGCGGCTCCTGCGCCGGTTCGCCGGCCTGGCCGCGGACCTGCTGATCGCCAAGAGCGGCTACACCGACCGGATCTTCCAGGCCCGGCGCCTCGAACCGATGAGCGTGGCCGCCGAGATCCAGTGGTCCCTGCTGCCCCCGTTGGCGATGACCGTTCCGCAGGTCGCCGTGGCCGGCATCCTCGAACCCGCCTACCAGGTGGCCGGCGACAGCTTCGACTACGCGCTCAACGACGACATCCTGCACGTGGCCACGATCGACGCGATGGGCCACGGACTGGACGCCGCCACGATGGCGACCGTCGCCATCGGCGCGTACCGGCACGCCCGACGCGCCGACATCGGGCTGGCCGAGATCTACGCGTTCATGGACCGGGCCATCGCCGAGCAGTTCGGGCCCGACCACTTCGTCACCGCGCAGATGATGCGCCTGAACACCGCGACCGGCCAGCTGCAGTGGGTCAACGCGGGCCACCCCGCCCCGCTGCTGATCCGCGGCCACGTCGTCGTGGAGCGGCTGGAGAGCGCGACCACGCTGCCGGTCGGGTTCGGCGGCGAGGAGCCGGTGATCAGCGAGCGGGTGCTCCGGCACGGCGACCGGGTCCTGTGCTTCACCGACGGCCTGGTCGAGGAGCGCGAGGTGGGCGGCGAGCAGTTCGGGGAGGAGCAGCTCATCGACTGGGTCGAGCGGGTGGAGCGGTCGGCGGGCGGCGTGCGCGCGGTCGTGCGCGCCCTCTCCCACGTCCTGAAGGAGAAGCGGGGCGGGCGGACCAGCGACGACGCCACCCTGTTCCTGATCGAGTGGCGCTGAGGTCTGACCGCCGGGCACCCGACGGGACGCGGAGTACCGTGGGAGCAGCGGGACGGTCCGAACCGCCACAACCGAAGGACCGCCCTCCACAGCACCAGGGGCCCTGTCCCTGCAGATCGGTGGCGAGCCATGTCGGACGAACCCGGTGCCCCGTACGCGGGTCTGCTGCCGGACGGGTTCCACCGGTCGGCGAGGCCGGGGACGGTTCTGCTCCGGCTGGAGACCACCCGGTCGCGCGAGGGGGCTCTCGACGGCGCGTGGTGGCCCCGCTCGCGGGACATCGGCGCCGAGCTGCCCGGACTGGTCGCCGCGCTGACCGAGCACCTCGGGCCCGTGGCGAGCGTCGGTCTCGACACGGACGCGTGGGACGACGTCCCGGCCCGGCTGGTCGTCGACGGCCGGTCGGTGCACATCGACCGCCACCCGGTGGGCGACGACACGGTGATCATCACCCGGGGCGACCGCGATCACTTCAGCCTGCTCGTCGTCCCCCCGCAGGCGAGCCTGGAGGCGGCCCACGCCGCGATGGCACAAGCCGTCCTGGCGGGCGGTACCGACTCGGCGCAGCAGATCCTGATCGCCGCCGGCATCGGGTCCGTCCCTCCGGGCGAAGTCCTCTGAGCGGACATCCCCCCGCGGGGCCCACCGGTCGCCGACACCCGGTCCGGCGCTTACGGTCTGTCCTGGAACAGGTCGGTCGTCTCCGGCGCTTACGGTCTGTCCTGGAACAGGTCGGTCGTCACAGGAGGCCAGGATGCCGCGCTACCGGTGGGTGCTCGACACCCAGGACGACGAAGGCCACTGGGCCCGGCACGACGAAGCCGCCCCTGCCGAACCCCCTGGAGTACGACGGACCGCCGCAGCGGGCCGCCAACCACCTGCGCGACGTGCTGGTGCGTACGCTCTCCCGGCCCGCTCCCGGCCCCCGGGCGATCAGGGTCCGCCTCTGGGACGCGCTCGATCCCGACCTCGACGCCGAGCCCGGGTCCGTTCCCGCCGCCGAACCCCGGGCCGAGACCGAGTGGTCACGCGAGTGACGCACCCGGCCCCGGCCGGTCGGGGGACCGCGGGCTAGGCGGTCGCCGGCCAGGCTGCGGCACGGCTCCGGGCGACGCCCGCACGCCGTCCGGCCTCGCCGGGGCCGTCGCCCGGCGCGGCGGCCGACGGCAGGAAGTCGGAACGGACGTCCGGCCCGTCCGCAGCGCCGTCCGCCTCGGCGGCGAGCAGCTCGCTCGCGGTCCGCATACGGGCGGGGCCGGCCGCCTCGGACATCAGCCGCGCGGCGACGGCGGCATCCGTCGACGGCGGGACGACCAGCAGGTTCAGCCGACGTGGGGCGTACGAGCACACCGCGATCGTGTGTTCGTCCTGCTCGGGCCCGAACCAACCCGCGTGCACGGTGTGCCCGACGACCGGGATGCGCCGGGGGACGACGGGCCACTGCGCCGGGTTCACGGTGATCCGGGTGACCCGGCCCCACCGTTCGTCGATCTCGGCGGCCAGGGAGGGGAGTTCGCGAAGAAGATCACGCGAGCGGGGCCACCAGGCACCGTCCAACCGGCCGGCCCGCGCGCCGACGGGCGCGAGGGAGATCCGGGCGGTGGGTTCCGGGGCGGCGGACGTCGTCGCGCGATCGAGGGTCGCAGTCATGATCAAGGACCCGTCTCCGGGCTCGACCCGGAGGCCGAGTCCGGCATGGCCGTTCGCCGGAGACGACGCCAGTATCCGGTGCCGGCATGCGAAGTGCCTTCGGTGATGCCCAGGCTACTCCCCGTCCGGCCCGATCCTGGCACGGTCGCGACAACCGATCTGCCGTGCCGTAGGAGAACGTCAGCCTGCGGTTCCGCCACCCGTCGGCCGCCGGCCCGACTTTCTGTCAGGTCCGGCCCGCCGCAGCGAGCCTGAGCCGACGCTCGGCGAGGACCGTCGACAGGGTCCTGCCGGACCTCTCCGGCAGGACCCGTACCGGGCGGGGCTCCCCGCCCGCGCAATACCGACCGGCAGTCCCCGACGCCCTCTTGGCAGCCGTCCGTCCCCGTGCTGAGGTGGATCGTCGAACGATCGCTGTCTCGGGGGTGGGGATGGACGAGTTCACCGTCGGACGCTGGCGCCGTCACGGCCACGACAGGTTGTACGTGAACCGGCGCGGTGCCGAGAAGGCCCTCGGCTGGTACGACTTCAAGACCGGCGAGACCGTGGTGCGGGACGAGCGCCAACGGGCCGTTGTCGAGAACGTGTTGGCCGCTCACCTGGCGACGGCACCCGGCGTTGCCGAACCGACGCCGGTTCAGCCGCCCCCGCCGCCGCCCCCGCCCGTGCCGCCGTCCGTGCCGCCGCCCGTGCCGTCCGCACCTCCTGTCGCGCCTCCCGCGGCACCCGGCTTCGACCTGTCGCTGAACGCTCCTGGTGACTCCATCCGCCGAAAGATCGACGAGGTCGAGCCGAGCTGGATCAAACGACGCCTTGCCTACTGGCTCAGTTCGGAGCAGACGCAGGCTCACCCGTGGGCAGTCGGCCTGCGGGGTGAGCGTCTGGTCGGCCGCCGGCTGGACCGGCTTCCCGACGGGTGGAAGGTGCTCCACTCGGTGCAGTTCTCCAGCGGAACCGACATCGACCATCTGGTCATCGGCCCGCCGGGCGTCTTCACGATCAACACGAAGCACCACCGGGGCGCCACCGTCTGGCAGGGGGACCGGGCGATCACCGTCAACCGTGCGGCCACACGCTACGTGCCCGCGAGCCAGAGCGAATCGGCGAAGGTCGCGCGAGTGCTCTCGGCGCGCTCGGGGTTCCCGGTGCCGGTCCTGCCGGTGGTCGCCGTGGTGGGGGCGGCCTCGATCACGATCGGATCAGCGCAGTCCCCGGTTCTGCTGTTGGACGGAGCGCACGTGGACCGGCAACTGTCCAGGTGGTCGCCCCGGCTTCGGAGCGACCAGGTGGACCGGATCTTCGCCGTGGCCCGCGACAGCCGTACCTGGCACGGTTGAGCCGTCACGCACGGGGCGGCCCGGTGCGACGCCAGGAGCCGCAAGTCCGGCCCGGTCGGGCGTGACGGTCATGCACGACCTGTTCCAGCAGGCCCCTGAGGCCCAGTCACACAGAAACCAGTCAGGCCCCGTCGGATCTCTCCGATGGGGCCTGACTGATACTGCTGGGTCGGGGTGGCGGGATTTGAACCCACGGCCTCTTCGTCCCGAACGAAGCGCGCTACCAAGCTGCGCCACACCCCGGTCCTGCTGTTTGTCGTTCCGTCTCCTTCGCGACGAGTAGAACTCTACCGGACGCTTGCCGAGAGACGAAATCCGATTCTCGGCGAGCGTCCGGGCGGGTCAGCGGGCGGCTGGGGTGAGGGTGAGGAGGGTGGCTTCGGGGGGGCAGGCGAAGCGGACGGGGGTGTAGCGGTTGGTGCCGCAGCCGGCCGAGACGTGCAGATAGGAGCGGCGGCCGCCGGCCTGGTGGGTGGAGAGGCCCTTGACCCGCTTGGCGTCGAGGTCGCAGTTGGTGACCAGGGCGCCGTAGAAGGGGATGCAGAGCTGGCCGCCGTGGGTGTGGCCGGCCAGGATCAGCGGGTAGCGGTCGGCGGTGAAGGCGTCGAGGACACGCAGGTAGGGGGCGTGGACGACGGCGAGCGAGAGGTCGGCGTCGGGCGACGGGCCGCCGGTGACCGCGCTGTAGCGGTCGCGCCGGATGTGCGGGTCGTCGAGGCCGGTGAACTCCAGGTCGAGTCCGCCGACGGTGAGCCGGCCCCGGGCGTTGGTGAGGTCGAGCCAGCCGGCGGCGTCGAAGCCGTCGCGCAGCTTCTCCCAGGGGTTGTGGACGGCGCCGTTGACGCCGCGCCCGGCCGTGCCGTCGGGGTTGTTCATGCCGTGGACGCCGCTGCGCAGGGCCTGGAGGTAGCGGGCCGGGTTCTTGCGGGCCGGGCCGTAGTAGTCGTTGGACCCGAAGACGTAGACGCCCGGGAACTCCATCAGCGGCCCGAGCGCGTCCAGGGTGGCGGGGACGCCGAGCGGGTCGGAGAGGTTGTCGCCGGTGTTCACCACCAGGTCGGGCCGGAGTCCGGCGAGGCTCTGCAGCCAGCGCTGCTTCCTGCCCTGCCCGCTCACCATGTGGATGTCGGAGACCTGCAGTACCCGGATGGGGCGGGCGCCTCGGGGGAGGACCGGAATCTCGACCCGGCGGAGGCGGAAGGAACGGACCTCGTACCCAACGGAGTAGGCGAGGCAGGCGGCGCCGGTGGCGGCGATTCCGAGGGGGACGGAGTACAGCGGTCGCATCGGTCCATGGTCTCAGACGGCGGATCAGCGGGTGAACTGCCGGTGGGCGTGCGGGGGCCGACCGGTGGTGCGTCCGGTCGGCCCAGTCGGCGGCCGGTGCGACGGCTGGGCCGACCGGGTGTGTCACCGGTGGACTCGGACGTGCCGGACGTGCCGGACGTGCCGGACGCGCCGGGAGCGCCGACGGGGTTCGCGGGTGGCCGGCGTTCCTGGGGCTACTCGGCCTGTTCGCGCCGGGCCCGCAGTGCCCGGACCTTGTGCCGGTTGCCGCACCGTTCCATCGAGCACCAGCGCCGCCGCCCGGGCCGCGAGGTGTCGACGAAGAGCAGGTGGCAGTTGTGGGCGCCGCACTCGCGGACCCGTTCCGCGTACGGGCCGGTGAACAGTGCGATCGCGTCGCGGGCGACGGTCGAGGCGAGTTGGGCGCCGTCGCCGGGAAGGGGCGGGGCGGGCGTGCCGTCCGGGGCGATCTGGGGGGCGAGCGGCGGCAGCGCGGCGGCCCGGTTGAGCACGGCGTAGTCGTCGGCCGTCCCGCCGGCCCCGGCGCTCCTGCCGCTGTCGAGCAGCCCGGGTGCGCCGCCGCCCGCACGGGTCGCGGCGAGCCTCCAGAGGGCGTCCCGCAGGGTGCGGATGCCCGCGAGCTGCTCGTCGCTGATCCGGACGGCCTCGTACGGCAGGCCCAGCCGGGACTGCGGGAGCCACCCGGCGAGGTCCGCCGGGCGGTGCAGCGTCTCGTAGCGCGTGTACGGCGCCGGCGCGCCGGTGGCGAGCAGTTCCAGGCAGAGCGCGCCGGGGTCGAAGTGGAAGGCGGTTCCTCCACCAGGAGGGTGCAGGACCAGCCCCGGGGCTCGCTCATCGGTCATGTAACCACCTTAAAGGGTTACTCTGCGCGATGGGAAGGGAACGGAAGGGAGGGGAAGGGATGGGGGCCGAGGGGAAGGGGACCGGAAGGACGGCGGGCGGGCGGGCCGACGGGGCCGGCTTCGTTCGGAGGCCCACGGCTTAGAAGACATCTCATTTGGGTGGGTCGAGTAGACTCCGAGTGTGCTGATCGTTGAGCGGCTGGTGCCGGATGAGCTGTGGGAGTTGTTCCAGTTGGTCGTGCCGGACGCTCCGGTGCGCCCGCAGGGTGGTGGCCGGCG
>NZ_JAQYWZ010000350.1:0-344 GCF_036290945.1 Streptomyces sp. BE303 | reverse complement strand
GCGCACTTACCCGGCGCGCGAAACCACCCTCCGAAAGCCCCCGCACGCCCCCCACCCCCAAAACGGACACACAACACCCCCGATACCCCCGATCCGCCCGAACCGCCCGAACCCCCCCAACCGCCCGAACAGCCCGAACCGCACGCCGACCCAACACTCGCCGCAACGCCCGGCACAACAACCACCTCAGGGAGCTCCTCCCGGACAGACCCCACCACAACGCCGGACTCGACGACAACCGCCACCAACAGAACCCCGGAGACACCAAGACCACCCCCGAGAACATCCCCGAAAACCACACAACCCCCCTCATACAGACCCAACACAGGCCGCATGGCCCGGCT
>NZ_JAQYWZ010000349.1:0-317 GCF_036290945.1 Streptomyces sp. BE303 | reverse complement strand
TCGGCATCACGGTGACGCCGCCGACCAGCGCCCTCGAGCAGCACTGGAGCCTGAGCACGCAGCGACGCCTCGACCGTACCGGACAACCGCACCGGCGCCAGAGGCAGTTCCACTGCTCCCACGGCGGCGGCCTCGACCGGCGGTGGCTCCTCCACGATCACGTGCGCGTTGGTGCCACTGACGCCGAACGCCGTCACTCCCGCCCGACGAGGCCGGTCCCCGGGGTTCCAGGGCCGCGACTCCGTCAACAGCGACACCGCGCCGGAATCCCACTCCACCTGCGGGGATCGCTCGTCGGCGTGGAGCGTCGCGGGCTG
>NZ_JAQYWZ010000348.1:0-57471 GCF_036290945.1 Streptomyces sp. BE303 | reverse complement strand
GGAAGCCTGCTTCGAGATGAGCACTCCCACCTCCTTGAGAGGGTAAGGCTCCCAGTAGACGACTGGGTTGATAGGCCGGATATGGAAGCCCTGTGAGGGGTGGAGTTGACCGGTACTAATAGGCCGAGGGCTTGTCCTCAGACGCTCGCGTTCACTGTGTGGTTCCCGGGTAGCGAACAGCTATCGCCGGCGAACACAAGAAGCACTTATCAATTAAAAAGTGTGTTTCGCTGAATACCCGATAGGGTTTCGGTGGTCATAGCGTGAGGGAAACGCCCGGTTACATTCCGAACCCGGAAGCTAAGCCTCACAGCGCCGATGGTACTGCAGGGGGGACCCTGTGGGAGAGTAGGACGCCGCCGAACAATTATTCAAAGCCGCGGCCCCAGCGATTCGCTGGGGCCGCGGCTTTTTTTGTGTTGTAAGTGCGTGTGTACGGCCGGCACGGGACTTTCGCCCAGGCGCGAGGTGCCCGGGGATGTCGGACAATGGAGAAGGTGCGCGGCCAGGAGGCCGGCGCCGAACCGCGTGAGGGCAGTGGTGTCGCCCGGTCCGCGGTGTAGCTGAAGCAGCAGAAGGAGTCACCACAATGTCGAACCAGCCCCAGGACCGTCCCGAGCGTCGATCGGACGACGGCCGCGGCTACGAGCCCCGGTCTCGCGGGGGCTGGTCCAACGACCGTGGTCCTCGCCGCGACGATCGTGGTGGTGACGGCCCGCGCCGTGACGACCGCCCCTCGGGTGGCAGTGGCGGCGGCTTCCGTGGCCGTGACGACCGCCCCTCGGGTGGCAGTGGCGGCGGCTTCCGTGGCCGTGACGACCGCCCGTCCGGTGGTAGCGGTGGCGGCTTCCGTGGCCGTGACGACCGCCCCTCGGGTGGTAGCGGTGGCGGCTTCCGTGGCCGTGACGACCGCCCGTCCGGTGGTAGCGGTGGCGGTTACCGTGGCCGTGACGACCGTCCGTCCGGTGGTAGCGGTGGTGGGTTCCGTCGCGATGACCGTCCGTCCGGTGGTTTCGGTCGTGACCGTGACGACCGTGGCGGCAGTGGCGGCGGCTTCCGTGGCCGTGACGACCGCCCGTCCGGCGGCAGTGGTGGCGGTTACCGTGGCCGTGACGACCGCCCCTCGGGTGGTAGCGGTGGCGGTTACCGTGGCCGTGACGACCGCCCCTCGGGTGGCAGTGGTGGTGGGTTCCGTCGCGATGACCGTCCGTCCGGTGGTTTCGGTCGTGACCGTGACGACCGTGGCGGCAGTGGCGGCGGCTTCCGTGGCCGTGACGACCGCCCCTCGGGTGGTAGCGGTGGCGGCTTCCGTGGCCGTGACGATCGCCCGTCCGGTGGTAGCGGCGGTGGGTTCCGTCGCGATGACCGTCCGTCCGGTGGTTTCGGTCGTGACCGTGACGACCGTGGCGGCGGCTTCCGTGGCCGTGACGACCGCCCCTCGGGTGGTAGCGGTGGCGGTTACCGTGGCCGCGACGATCGCCCCTCGGGTGGTTTCGGTCGTGACCGTGACGACCGTGGCGGCAGTGGCGGCGGTTACCGTGGCCGTGACGACCGCCCGTCCGGTGGCAGTGGTGGTGGGTTCCGTCGCGATGACCGTCCGTCCGGTGGTTTCGGTCGTGACCGTGACGACCGTGGCGGCTTCCGTCGTGACGACCGCCCCTCCGGCGGCTTTGGCCGTGACCGCGACGACCGCCCGTCGGGTGGCAGTGGCGGTGGGTTCCGTCGCGATGACCGTCCGTCCGGTGGTTTCGGTCGTGACCGTGACGACCGTGGTGGCGACCGTGGCGGCTTCCGTCGCGACGACCGCCCCTCCGGCGGCTTTGGCCGTGACCGCGACGACCGCCCCTCGGGCTTCCGTCGTGACGACCGTGACGACCGTCCGCGTCGTGACGACCGTCCGTCCGGTGGGTTCGGCCGTGACGACCGTGGTGGTGACCGCGGCGGGTTCCGTCGTGACGACCGCCCCTCCGGTGGTAGCGGCGGCGGCTTCCGTGGCCGCGACGACCGCGGTGGCGACCGGGGTGGCTACCGCGGACGCGACGACCGCCCGTCCGGCGGCGGCTACGGCCGTGACCAGGACGACCGCCGCGGCAACTACGAGCCCGTCAAGCGCCTGCCGATCCCGGAGGACGTCACCGGCTTCGAGCTGGACGGGGACGTCCGCCAGGAGCTCAAGAGCCTGCCCAAGACGCTCGCCGACGATGTCGCCCGCAACCTGGTGATGGTCGCCCGCCTGCTCGACAGCGAGCCGGAGGAGGCCTACCAGTACTCGCGCGTCGCGCTGCGGCTCGCCTCCCGCGTCCCCGCCGTCCGTGAGGCCGCCGGTTTCGCCTCGTACATGACCCAGCGTTACTCGGAGGCGCTGACCGAGTTCCGCGCCGCCCGCCGGATGACCGGCCGTGCCGACCTGTGGCCGGTGATGGCGGACTGCGAGCGCGGTCTGGGCCGCCCGGAGCGGGCGCTGGCGATGGCCGGCGAGCCCGAGGTCAAGCAGCTGGACAAGGCCGGCCAGGTCGAGATGCGTCTGGTCTCGGCCGGTGCGCGCAGCGACATGGGGCAGTTCGACGCCGCCGTCGTCACCCTGCAGAGCCCGGAGCTGGCCTCCAGCGCCGTGCACCCGTGGACCGCGCGACTGCGGTACGCGTACGCCGAGGCGCTGATCGCGGCCGATCGTGCCGACGAGGCCCGCGACTGGTTCGTCAAGGCGACCGAGGCCGACACCGAGGGTTCGACCAACGCCGCCGAGCGTCTGGCCGAGATCGACGGCCTGGAGTTCGTGGACGCGCTCGACCCGGAGCTGGCGGACGACGACGAGCCGGCCGACAAGCCCGTGGCGAAGGCCAAGAGCAGCGGCGGTTCGACGGACGAGCGTGAGATCTTCGAGGACGAGGAGGACGTCGAGGAGTTCTACGACGACGACGACCTCGAGATCGACGAGGACTTCGACGGCGTCGTGCCGGAGCGGGCCGAGGACGCCAAGTAGTCGGCAGCGGATGCCGTAGGACCGAGTGAGGCCCTGCCGCACCCCGGGATTTCCCGGGGTGCGGCAGGGCCTCACTGCTTTCCGGTGACTTCCGCTCCCGGGGCTCAGCCCAGTTCGAGGTTGCGCAGGACCAGCCCGGTGGCCGGTTTCGGGCCGAAGGACGTGGACTTGCGGGGCATGGTGACGCCCTGCTCGGCGAGCCGGCGGACCACGCTCTCGCGCACCGGGTGCAGCAGCACGGCGGTACCGCCGCTGCGGGCGGCCTCGCGTTCGGCGGCGGTGGCGGTGTGCAGGTAGCCGATGTCGTCCGGCCCGTCGGGGACCCGCCAGGTGTGGTCGAGCAGGGTGGCGTGCAGGACGGTCGCGTCCAGGTGGCGCCACTCCTCGGGCTTGTCCTGCGGCACGGTGGCGTCGAGCAGGGCCTCGTCGGGCTCGCCGACCAGCCAGTAGACGCCGTCCCCGCCGGTGAGCACGAAGCCGCTGCCGCCGTGTTGCTTCTGCTCGGCCAGGGCCTGCAGCGCGGTGTCGAGCGGGCCGGGGATCTCCTTGACCTGCCACTGGTCGCCGAGCTTCTCCAGGGCCTCGGCCACCGGAAGGCGGTACAGCACCCGGTGGATCGCCCGGACCCGCAGGGGGTAGCGGGCGGTGTCGACCAGCAGGACCAGGCCGCGGTCCCAGGGGCTGCGCGGGAGGTGGCGGTGCTCGCGCTGGAGCCGCAGGTACATCTCCCAGCGGTGGTGGCCGTCGGCGATCAGCGCCCGGCAGGTGGCCAGGTCGCGGGTGATCTCGGCGATCTCGGCGGGGTCGGTGACGGCCCAGAGCCGGTGGTGGGTGCCGTCGGAGGTGGTCGTGGTGAGCACGGGGCCGCCCAGGACGGCCCGTTCGACCACTCCGGCCGCCCGGCCGTCGCCGCGGTAGGTGAGCAGCAGCGGTTCGAGGTTGGCCCGGGTGGTGCGCATCAGCCCGACGCGGTCGGCGACCGGGCGGGGCATCACGTCCTCGTGCGGGAGGACCACGCCGGCCTCGCTGCCGCTCACCGCGAGGGCGCCGATCAGGCCGCGCTGCAGCAGCTCGGGGGTGTCGTCGCCGGCGGGTACCCGCTGCTCGTAGACGTAGAGCGCCGGCTCGGGGTCGGCGGCCAGGACGCCCTCGCGTTGCCACTCGCGCAGCAGCCGGGCGGCGTGCCGGTAGCGGGTGTCGCGGTCGGGGCGGTCCCCGGTGTCGTCGGGCTCGGGTCTCGGCAGGATCAGCCGGACCACGTTGTGCGGGTCGGCGGTCTCCAGGTCGAGCCGGCGGCCGGGGTCGACGACGTCGTACGGCGGTGAGGTCACGGCGGCCAGTGCGCCGACCCGGTCGGGGTCGTACCTCAGGCCGCGGAAGGGGGACAGGGACAGACCGGCGGTGGCGACGTGTCCGGGATTGCCGGGGCCGCCCTGCGGAGACTCCGCTCCGCTTTCTGCACTGGGTGAGCTCATTCTGGGCATCGTAATCGGGTACGCGTTGTTCAGAGATCGGAACACCCGTGCCGGTCCGGTGGGCGGGTGTCGTGACCGAGGGCGAGGTTCGGTGTGAACGATCGCAACGAGCGGATCGACGGGGCCGCCGGAGGCGGGGGCCTGCCGGAGCAGCAGGGGCGGCCGGGGGAGCCGGCCGGGGACGTCTACGAGTGGTTCCGCCGGGGCGGGAAGCTCCTCGCACAGGGCAACCCGGCGGCGGCCGAGCAGTTGCTGACCCGGGCGGCCGCCGCGGAGCCGGGCTCGCGCAGCATCCGGGAGATGCTGGCCCGGGCGCAGTTCGACGCCGGGTCGTACGCGGCGGCGCTGGAGAACTTCCGGGCCGTGGCCCTGGCCGATCCCTCGGACGACTACGCTCAGTTCGGCTGGGGGGTGGCGGCGGCGAGGCTCGGGGACTTCGAGACCTCCGCCGAGCACCTCTCGCTGGCCGTGGCGATGCGGCCGGACACCGACCACTACCGGGCCGCACTGCGGCAGACCCGGGCGACCCTGGCCGCCCGGGCCGGGGCGTTCGGCCCGCTGGTGCCGGGGGCGCCGGGCTATCTGGAGCCGCCGCGCGGCTCCGACGGCCCGTCGGAGCCCGCGGAGGCGGCCGGTAACCGGGCGTCCGCGCAGGAGCCGGGAACCAGGGAGAGCCGGGAACCGACCGATGAGCGGGACCGGCGTGCCGAGTGAGTCCGGTGTGACGCGCCCGACCGACGAGTACGACCGACGCGATGAGTGAGGTAGAGCAGGCATGACCGAGACGGCCACCACCGTACGACGGAGCGCCCCGGGCGGCAGCGAGCTGCCCTTGACCGAGGCGTACGACACGGCACTGCTGGACCTCGACGGTGTGGTGTACGCCGGACCGAACGCGATCGACCACGCCGTGGACTCGCTGGCGGTCGCCCGGGAGACGGGGATGCGGTTGGCGTACGTGACCAACAACGCGTCCCGTCCGCCCCGGGTGGTGGCGGCGCACCTGACCGAGCTGGGGGTGCCGGCCGAACCGGAGGACGTGATCAACTCCGCCCAGGCCGCGGCCCGGGTGCTCGCGGAGAAGCTGCCGGCCGGGGCGAAGGTCCTGCTGGTGGGCGGTCTGGGGCTGGAGGAGGCGTTGGCCGAGCGCGGCCTGCTGGCCGTCCGGACGCTGGCCGAGGAGCCGCAGGCGGTCGTCCAGGGCTTCGACGCCTCGGTGGGCTGGACGCACCTGGCGGAGGCCTCGTACGCGGTGCAGTCCGGGCTGCCGTGGGTGGCGTCCAACACGGACGTCACGGTGCCGACCGCGCGCGGGATCGCGCCGGGCAACGGGATGCTGGTCGCGGCGGTGCGTGCGGCGACCGGTGTGGAGCCGGAGGTGGCGGGCAAGCCGCTGCCGCCGATGCACCGGGAGACGGTGCTGCGGACGGGCGCGAAGCGGCCGTTGGTGGTCGGGGACCGGCTGGACACCGACATCGAGGGCGCCTTCAACGGCGGGGTGGACAGCCTGCTGGTGTTCACGGGGGTGACCACGGCCGGGCAGCTGCTGGCGGCGCCGGTCGAGCACCGGCCGACCTACCTGGCGGAGGACCTGCGCGGGCTGCTGACCGCGCATGCGCCGGTGGACGCGGTGGCCGGCGGCGGTTTCGGCTGCGGCGGCTGGGTCGCGGTGGCCGAGGACGGCGTGCTGCGTCTGGAAGGCGACGGGGCGGACCGCTGGGACGGGCTGCGGGCGCTCTGCGCGGCGGCGTGGACGGCGCTGGACGCGGCCGGCGAGCCGGTGGACGGGCGGAAGGCGCTGGCCGAGCTGGGGTTCTGAGCCGGTGCCCGCCGGGTCCGGACCGCAGCGTCGGTCCGGACCCGGTCCGGCCGGGGTCAGAGCAGGGTGCGCAGCCGCAGGAGGTCGCGGAAGCCGGCCTCCAGCTTGATCCGGCCGCCCGCCCAGGCGGAGGCGAAACCGAGGCGTCCGCCGACCACCGCGACCAGGTCGTCGCTCGACATGGTGAGTCGTATGTCGGCTTTTTCGGTGGGGGCTCCGGGCGCGTGCCCGAGGTCCTGGATGCTGCCGTCGCGCAGCCGGCCGGTGAAGGTCAGGTCGAGGTCGGTGATCCGGCAGCTCAGCGAGCGGTCCAGTTCGGCGGCCTTGCGGACGTCGCCGTTGGACTTGGCGATGTTCCGGCTGAGCTGTTCGAGCGCCTCGCGGCACTCCTCGGCGTTGGCCATGGCGGCGGGTCCACTCCCCTGTACGGGCCGTGCTCGGCGGCGGGTGACTGGCGGCCACGGTACCGCAGGAGGGTTTTGGCGGTAGCGTCGTCGGTGGGATGCCCGGATTCGCCCGGGCACCGACGGCGTCGACGCGATGCGTGCAGGCGAATGGGAGGCACCCGGATGCTGCCGAAGACGGTGCGAGAAGCGGTGGAGGCCGCCGCCGTACTGGTGGAGGAGGTCGGCAAGCGGGTCCTCGGGACGGCGGCCGGTCTGCTGGAGAAGGGCGGGATCGACGTCACCGACGTGGAGCGCCGGCTGAACGAGCAGTTCCCGCCGTCGGCGCGGTCCCTGCAGACGCTGGCGGGCGAGGCGGTGACCGCCGGGCGGGCCGGGGTGGACCTGGCGGTCGGCGTGGCGCGCGGCGAGGTGGAGAAGGTCTTCGAGAGGGTCGGTGACCAGGTGACCAAGGTCGGTGTCGTGCTGGCCTACCTGGAGAGCAAGCTGCGCGAGGTCGAGGAGGACGGCGGGCCCCGGCCGGCCGAGCCCGGACCGGCGCCAGCGCCCCGGGCCGGCGGGCTGTTCGAGAACGGTTGGGAGGAGGAGCCTCCGGGCGCGGGTGTCGCGGCTGCGGCGGACGGGTCGGCGACGTCCGAGCGGATAGAGGTCGACGAGCCGGTGGAGGTCGACCCGCCGGTGCCGCCGAACGGGACGGCCGTTGCGGGGCCGTCGGCCGGGGGCGCGGCGGAGAAGCCGGCTCAGGGTGCGGCGGGGAAGACCGCGGCCGGAGCGTCCGCGGCCGACCGGAGCACGGTGGAGAAGCCCGCCGTGACGAGGGCGACCGCCAAGAAGGCCGCCGGCAAGAAGGCGGCGGCGAAGAAGACGGCGGCCGGGCCGGTCACGGCGGCCGGTGCCGGTGCCGGTAATGGGGACGCGGACGGGAAGCCTGCTGCGAAGAAGGCCGCCGCCAAGAAGACCCCGGTGAAGAAGACGGCGGTCAAGAAGACCGCGACCGCGAGGAAGGCGCCGCCACGGGAGGCGAAGCAGCCCACCGGGCAGGAGCCGCCCGTCAAGCGGACCGCGACGAGGAAGACCACCGTCCGCCGGACCACCACCACGAAGAAGCCCGATGCCTGAGCCCGGCCCCGACCCCGTCCACGGCTCGGTGCCCGCGTCCGGGCCCTCCCCTGCGCTGCTCGCCGAGGAGCCGCTGCCGCTCGGCGTCGAGCTGACCCCCACCGGCCATCCGGCGGTGGACGCCGGCACGGCCCGGCTGGAGGCGTTGGACGGGGTGCCGACCGACGGGCACGTCCCGGTGTACGAAGATGTTCACCAGCGGCTCGCCGACACGCTGGCCGCCCTCGACCGGGACTGACCGGGCAACGAACCACCTGTAGGAGCTGAAACACCAGTGGCAGTGGCACGACGCCGACTCGACGCGGAGCTGGTCCGCCGCAAGCTGGCCCGGTCGCGGGAGCACGCCTCCGAGCTGATCGCGGCCGGCCGGGTGACCATCGGCGGCAGCACCGCGACCAAGCCGGCCACGCAGGTGGAGACCTCGGCGGCGGTCGTGGTGGCCGAGGACGAGAACGATCCCGACTACGTCTCGCGCGGCGGCCACAAGCTCGCCGGGGCGTTCGCGGCGTTCGTGCCGCAGGGCCTGGTCGTCGAGGGCCGGCGCGCGCTGGACGCGGGCGCGTCCACCGGCGGCTTCACCGACGTGCTGCTGCGGGCCGGGGCCGCCCACGTGCTGGCGGTGGACGTCGGCTACGGACAGCTGGCCTGGTCGCTGCAGAGCGACGAGCGGGTCACCGTGATGGACCGCACCAACGTGCGCGAGCTGACCCCGGAGCTGATCGGCGGCACCCCGGTCGACCTGGTGGTCGGCGACCTCTCCTTCATCTCGCTGGGCCTGGTGCTGCCGGCCCTGGCGGGCTGCGCCGCCGCGGACGCGGACCTGGTGCTGATGGTCAAGCCGCAGTTCGAGATCGGCAAGGAGCGCCTCGGCAGCGGCGGGGTGGTGCGCAGCCCGCAGCTGCGCGCCGAGATGGTGCGCCAGGTCGCCGGGCAGGCGTGGGCCCAGGGGCTGGGCGTGCGGGCGGTCACCGCGAGTCCGCTGCCCGGCCCGTCCGGAAATGTCGAGTACTTCCTCTGGCTGCGCCGGGACGCGCCGCAGCTGGACCCGGCGGAGGCGGACCGGGCCGTCGCCGAAGGCCCCCGATAGGCTGCTCTGCGGACGTCCGGTCCGTCATGCTGGGTGGCGCGGCCGTACCGGGCCGAGGGCGGCCCGGCGGCGTAGGGAGAGGGCAGCGGGCATGAGTGACGAACGTACGGTGTTCTTGATCGCGCACACCGGCCGCGAGACGGCGTTGCGCAGTGTCGAGGGCCTGGTGCACGGCCTGCTGAAGGCGGGGATCCGGATCAGGCTGCTGGCCGCCGAGGCGGTCGACCTGGACCTTCCGGACGGCGTGGAGCGGGTGGCCGGGGGGCCCGGCGCGGCGGACGGCTGCGAGCTGATCCTGGTCGCGGGCGGGGACGGCACGCTGCTGCGCGGCGCGGAGCTGGCGCGCGAGCACGGGTTGCCGATGCTCGGCATCAACCTGGGCCGGGTGGGCTTCCTCGCGGAGGCGGAGCGGGACGACCTGGCGGTGGTGGTCGAGCGGGTGGTGGACGCCGACTACGAGGTCGAGGAGCGGATGACGCTCGACGTGATCGTCCGGACCAACGGCGATGTGGTGCACCACGACTGGGCGTTGAACGAGGCGTCGATCGAGAAGGCGGCCCGGGAGCGGATGCTGGAGGTGGTGACCGAGGTGGACGGCCGCCCGGTCTCCAACTTCGGTTGCGACGGGGTGGTCTGCGCGACCCCGACCGGTTCGACCGCGTACGCGTTCTCCGGTGGCGGGCCGGTGGTCTGGCCGGAGGTGGAGGCGCTGCTGATGGTGCCGATCAGTGCGCACGCGCTGTTCGCCCGTCCGCTGGTGACCTCGCCGGACTCGGTGCTGGCGGTGGAGGTGCAGCCCAAGACGCCGCACGGGGTGCTCTGGTGCGACGGCCGGCGTTCCGTGGAACTGCCGGCCGGCGCCCGGGTGGAGGTCCGTCGCGGGCAGACGCCGGTGCGGCTGGCCAGGCTGCACCGGGCGCCGTTCACCGATCGGCTGGTGGCCAAGTTCGCCCTCCCGGTGACGGGTTGGCGCGGCCGGGCCGACACCGGCTGACGGTCCGGCGGGTCCGAGGAGGCGTCAGACCGCCAGGGGGTGGCTCTCGTCGGCGCCGTGCCAGCGACCGCCGTCGGCGGCCCGGGCGGCGACGGCGGCGAGCCGTCGTACGGCGTCGGGCACGGCGGCGGCCGGCACGGTGAGCGGGATCCGGATGTGGTGCTCGAAGGCCCCGTCGGAGCCGAACCGGTTGCCGGCCGCGATCCGGACGCCGCCGTGCTCGCCGGCCCGGGCCAGGGCCGCGCCGGAGAGCGTGCCGGTGGAGACCCAGAACGCCAGGCCGCCGGGCGGGACGGCGAACCGCCACTGCGGCAGGTGCTCGCCCAGCGCGGTGGTGAGTGCCTCGGCGGTGTCCCGCAGCCGGGTCAGCTGGTGGGCGCGGACGGCCGGCAGCTGCTGCTCGCCGAGAAGTTCGGCGGCGATCAGCTGCTCCAGCACGGGGGCGCCGACGTCGCTGTAGACGCGCTCGGTGGCCAGCCGGCGGATCATCGCGGGCGCGGCCCGCACCCAGCCGATCCGCAGGCCGCCCCAGAGCAGCTTGCCGGCCGAGCCGACCGTGACCACCTGGGCGGAGCGGTCCAGTGCGGCGGTCGGGCGGGGCACCCCGGTTCCCTCGGGGACGCCCCAGCCGAGTTCGGCGGTGGTCTCGTCGACCAGGACCACCGTGCCGGCGGTCCTGGCGGCGGCCAGCAGT
Source organism: Streptomyces sp. BE303 (assembly GCF_036290945.1). Taxonomy (NCBI): domain Bacteria; kingdom Bacillati; phylum Actinomycetota; class Actinomycetes; order Kitasatosporales; family Streptomycetaceae; genus Streptomyces; species Streptomyces sp. BE303. The sequence goes on along the minus strand of NZ_JAQYWZ010000348.1, from coordinate 46,896 downwards.
GCGCGCCGCTGCTCCTCGCCGACCAGGGCGCCGGTCGGGTTGTGGAAGTCCGGGATCACGTACGCGACCCGGGGCGCGGCGCCGCTCAGCACCCGGCGCCACTCGGCGAGGTCCCACTCCGGCCGTGGTGACCCGCCCGGTCGGCCCCGGAGGATCCCGCCCGGCGCGGCCCGGTCCGGTGTCCGCGAGGCTCCGCGGCGGGGTGCGCCCGACCAGGCGTAGGGCACGGGGACCAGGCGGGCCTCGTTGATCCGCAGCGCCTGGAGGGTGTGCGCGTAGCTGGGCGCCTCCACGGCGACCCGGTCGCCGCGGCCGATCAGCACCCGCTGCACCAGGTGCAGGGCGCCCATCGCGCCGATGGTGATCAGGATCTGGTCGGGGGTGGTCGGCAGTCCGCGCTCGGTGTAGCGGCGGGCCACCGCCTCGCGCAGGACCGGGACGCCGGTGGGGTAGTGGCCGTGCCCGGCGGCGTACGCGGGCAGCTGCTCGACGGCCCGCGCGGCGGCCTCGGAGAGGAAGGGCTGCGGGGCGGGCAGGGCGGCCACCCCGAGGTCCAGGGTGCGGCCCTGCTCGTCCGGCGGCACCGGGTGCAGGGCGTCGCTGGGCGGTGCCGCGCCTTCGGGCAGGGCGGTCCAGCTGCCGGAGCCGCGCCGGCTGTGCAGGTAGCCCTCGGACCGCAGGGCCTCGTACGCGGTGGCGACGGTGGTGCGGCTGAGCTGCAGGGCGAGGGCCAGCTCGCGCTCGGCCGGCAGCCGGGCGCCGACCGGGAGGCGGCCCTCGGAGACCAGGAGCCGGACCTGGCCGGCGAGCGTCCGGTACGCGGGCCGGCGGGCGCCGGCCGGTTCGGGCAGCCGGGCGGTGGCCAGCAGCCGGGCGAGTGCCGGGGGAGTGACGGTGGTCTGCCAGTCGGCCATGGCTCATCAGTCCACTTGCTCGTGATTGGCCCTGGAGCGGGCGCTATTGGCCTGGCCATCATGACAGGGCGGCCATCGAGTCCGCCACCGCCGGGGCGGCACCCCCGGACGTGCAGCACCACCCGCCGGAGATTCCATGGCCACCACGACCACGCCCCCGACCACCACGCCCCCGACCACCACGTCGCCGACCGCGACGGCCGCCCCGGAACGGCCCGGGCTCGCCGTCCGGGTGCTCGGCGACACCCACGCGCTCGGCCGGCGCCTCCCACAGCTCCTCGTCGGCCTGGTGCTCTACGGCGCCAGCATGGGCCTGATGCTCCGCTCCGGGCTCGGCCTCGACCCCTGGGACGTCTTCCACCAGGGCCTGCAACGCACCGTCGGCCTCTCCGTCGGCGCCTGGGTCACCATCTGCGGCGCGCTGGTGCTGCTGCTCTGGATCCCGCTGCGCCAGCTCCCCGGCGTCGGCACGGTCGCCAACGTGCTGGTCATCGGCGCCGCCATGGACCTCACCCTGCGCGTCGCCGGCAGCCCCGGCCCGCTCGCGGCCCGGATCGCACTGATGGTCGGTGCGATCGTCCTCAACGGCCTCGCCACCGGCCTCTACATCGGTGCCCGGCTCGGCCCGGGCCCGCGCGACGGTCTGATGACCGGCCTGCACCGGCGTACCGGCCGCTCGCTGCGGCTGCTCCGCACCGGGATCGAACTGACCGTGCTGGCCGCAGGACTCCTGCTGGGCGGCACCGCCGGCGTCGGCACCGTCGCGTACGCGCTGGCCATCGGCCCACTCGCGCAGTTCTTCCTGCCCTGGTGCACCGTGCCGACCGCCGCCGGGTCCGCCGCGCGTGTCGCGCCGGGAAACGCCACCCAAACCCCCACGTAAACGCCCTGGAACGGATGAACTTCCGGGCATCGAGTTGCCGCGCGTCGTTGTCGCTCGTCGCGCACCGGGTGCGGAACCTCGTAAGGTCGTCTCCGTGTTGGACGAGATGCGGATACGGGATCTTGGGGTCATCGACGACGCGGTGGTCGAACTCGCCCCCGGCTTCACCGCCGTGACCGGCGAGACCGGCGCCGGAAAGACCATGGTGGTGACCAGCCTCGGCCTGCTGCTCGGCGGTCGCGCCGACCCGGGCCTGGTGCGCAACGGCGCCGGGCGCGCGGTCGTCGAGGGCCGCCTCGAACTGCCCGAGGGCTCCCCGGCGGCGGCCCGGGCCCTGGAGGCCGGCGCGGAACTCGACGACGGCGCGCTGCTGATCAGCCGGACCGTCTCCGCCGAGGGCCGCTCCCGCGCCTTCGTCGGGGGCCGGGCCGTCCCGGTCGGCCTGCTCGCCGAGATCGGCGAGGACCTGATCGCGGTGCACGGCCAGACCGACCAGCAGCGGCTGCTCCGCCCGGCCCGCCAGCGCGGCGCCCTGGACCGGTACGCCGGCGGGACCGTCGCCGAGCCGCTGGCCCGCTACCGCGAGGTCTACCGGCGGCTGCGCGAGGTCTCCGCGACCCTGGAGGAGCTGACCACCCGGGCCCGCGAGCGCGCCCAGGAGGCCGATCTGCTCCGCTTCGGGCTGGACGAGGTCGCTGCCGCCGAACCGGTCGCCGGGGAGGACGCGGAGCTGTCCGCCGAGGCCGAGCGGCTCGGCCACGCCGATGCGCTCTCCTCCGCCGCCACCCTCGCGCACGCCTCGCTGGCCGGCGACCCGGCCGACCCGGAGGCGCTGGACGCCGGCACGCTGGTCGCCCAGGCCCGCCGCGCCCTGGACGCCGTCCGCCACCACGACGAGCGGCTCGCCGCCCTCGCCGACCGGCTCGACGAGGTCGGCTACCTGCTCGCCGACGTGGCCGGCGACCTGGCCGGCTACGCCGACGACCTGGACGCCGACCCCGTCCGGTTGGCGGGTGTCGAGGACCGCCGGGCCGTCCTGGCCCAGCTGCTGCGCAAGTACGGCGGCCCGGAGAACTCCCTGGCCGAGGTACTCGTCTGGGCCGAGGCCGGCGCCGGCCGGCTCGCCGAGCTCGACGGCGACGACGACCGCATCGACGAGCTCGGCGCCCAGGAGACCGCGCTGCGCGCCGAGCTCGCCGACCTCGCGACCGAGGTCTCGGCCGCCCGCCAGGCCGCCGCCGGCCGCTTCGCCGGGGCCGTCTCCGCGGAACTCGCCGAACTCGCCATGCCGCACGCCCGGGTGACCTTCGCGATCAGCCAGGTCGACGACCTGTCCGGGATCGAGGTCGAGGGCCGGACGGTCGCCTACGGCCCGCACGGCGTGGACGAGGTCGAGGTGCTGCTGGCCCCGCACCCGGGCGCCCAGGCGCGTCCGATCGCCAAGGGCGCCTCCGGCGGTGAGCTCTCCCGGGTGATGCTCGCCGTCGAGGTGGTCTTCGCCGGGGCCGACCCCGTCCCCACCTACCTCTTCGACGAGGTGGACGCGGGCGTCGGCGGCAAGGCGGCGGTCGAGATCGGCCGCCGGCTCGCCAAGCTGGCCGAGAGCGCGCAGGTCGTCGTGGTCACCCACCTGCCGCAGGTGGCGGCCTTCGCCGATCGCCACCTGGTGGTCGAGAAGACCAACGACGGCACGGTGACCCGCAGCGGCGTCAAGGTGCTGAGCGACGAGGAACGGGTGCGCGAGCTCTCCCGGATGCTGGCCGGCCTGGAGGACTCCGAGCTCGGCCGGGCGCACGCCGAGGAACTGCTGGCCGCCGCCCGGGCTCCCCGCCCCCGCTAGACCGACCCGCCGGACGGCCCCCGCCGCCCCGCCGTTCCCGTGCCCCGCCACCCCCGGGAGACGGTCCGGCGGGGCGGCGGGGCTCTCCGGACGGGCCGGTCCGACGGCGGGCCCGCGCGGGCCCGCCACGACGCGCCCCACCGGGGGCGCCGACTGTCCAAGAGGGCCGCCGACCTGGCATGGTGGCGGCTGGACACTGGCCTTCCAGTCCCGAGCGCCGCAGGCGGGAAACCCTCGCCGCAGGCGCCCGTACCTGATCGAGTAGTCGGATGCGAGACGACGTGGACCATTCCGCCGCCCGGGCCACCGCGGCCAGCCCCGAACGGGGGCAGCTGCAGGTGGTGCTCGTCCTGGCCGCCAGTACCGGCGGCATCGGTGCGCACGTGCGCTCCCTGGCACAGGGCCTGGTCGCGCACGGAGTGACCGTCACGGTGTGCGCCCCCGCCGGCACGGACGCGCTGTTCGGCTTCTCCCGAACCGGCGCCAGGTTCCACCTGGTCGACATCACCCCCACCGCGGGTGCCCGCAGCGACGCCAACGCGATCGGCGAACTGCGCCGTGCCTTCACCGGCGCCGACGTGGTGCACGCCCACGGCCTGCGGGCCGCGCTCCTCTCCGACCTCGCGCTGCGCACCGCCGGCCGCTTCCCGGGCCTGCGCCCGGAGACGCCGCTGGTGGTCACCTCGCACCACGCGCTGCTGGCCACCGGCATGGAGCGGCGGCTCCAGCGGCTGATGGAACGCCGGGTGGCGCGCGCCGCCGACCTCGTCCTCGGTGCCTCCTCCGACCTGGTGGCCCGGGCCCGCGAGCTGGGCGCCACCGACGCCCGGCTCGGCCCGGTCGCCGCCCCGCCGGCCCCCGACGTCCGGCTGGAGAGGGCCGCCGTCCGGACGGAGCTGCTCGGCGGCGGTCCGAACCGTCCGCTGGTCCTCGCGGTCGGCCGGCTCGCCCCGCAGAAGGCCTTCGGGCTGCTGCTGGACGCCACCCGCGAGTTCGCCGCGCTGGACCCCGAGCCGCTGGTCCTGCTCGCCGGTGACGGCCCGGAGGCGGCCGGGCTGCGGGAGCGGACGGCCGCCGAGAAGCTGCCGGTCCGCCTGCTCGGACACCGCACCGACGTCCCCGACCTGCTGGCCGCCGCCGACGCGCTGGTGGTCTCCAGCCGCTGGGAGGCCCGCTCGCTGGTGGTGCAGGAGGCGATGCGGGCCGGTGTGCCGGTGGTCGCCACCGCCGTCGGCGGCATCCCCGAGCTGGTCGGCGACGCCGCGGTGCTGGTCCCGCCCGGCGATCCGGTCGCGCTCGGCCGGGCCGTGCGCGAGCTACTGGCCGACCCGGCGCGCCGCGCGCGGCTGGCGGCGGCCGGCCGGCAGCAGGCGGAGACCTGGCCGGACGAGGCCGCCACCGTGGCGCAGGTCCTCAGCACCTACGACGAACTGGTCCAGGGCCACCACTGAGCCCTGCCGGGCACCACCGGGCTGCCGGGCGCCACCGGGCGCCACCGCGCACCGGTGCCGCCCGCCCGGGGGACGGCCCGCGGCCCCCCGGGCACGCCGGCTCAGACGGTGGCCTGCTCGGCCGCCCGGTCGGCGGCGGAGCCGTCCGGCTGGGCGGAGAGGTAGGCGCCGCCGCAGGCGGTCAGCCGTAGTGCGGTGTCGATCAGCGGGACGTGGCTGAACGCCTGCGGGAAGTTGCCGACCTGGCGCTTGAGCCGCGGGTCCCACTCCTCGGCGAGCAGCCCGAGGTCGTTGCGCAGCGAGAGCAGCTTGTCGAACAGCTCGCGGGCCTCCTGCACCCGGCCGATCATCGCCAGGTCGTCGGCCAGCCAGAACGAGCAGGCCAGGAAGGCGCCCTCGTGCCCGGAGAGGCCGTCGACGTTGTTGCCGCTCTCGTCGTGGGTCGGGTAGCGCAGGACGAAGCCGTCCTCGGTGGACAGTTCGCGCTGGATCGCCTCGATCGTCCCGATCACCCGCTTGTCGTCCGGCGGCAGGAACCCGACCTGCGGGATCAGCAGCAGCGAGGCGTCCAGCTCCTTGCCGCCGTAGTACTGGGTGAAGGTGTTGCGGCCCGGGTCGTAGCCCCTGTCGCAGACGTCCCGGTGGATGGTGTCGCGCAGCTCCCGCCAGCGCTCCAGGTGGCCGTCGGCGGGCGCGTCCTCGGGGTTCTGCTCCAGCAGCTTGATGGTGCGGTCCACCGCCACCCAGGCCATCACCTTGGAGTGGACGAAGTGCCGGCGCGGGCCGCGGACCTCCCAGATGCCCTCGTCGGGCTCGGTCCAGTGGTCCTCCAGGTACTCGATCAGGCGCAGCTGGAGGTGGTGGGCGTGGTCGTTGCGGACCAGTCCGGTCATGTGGGCCAGGTGCAGCGCCTCGACGACCTCGCCGTAGACGTCCAGCTGGAGCTGACCGGCCGCGCCGTTGCCGACCCGGACCGGCTGGGACCCCTCGTAGCCGGGCAGCCAGTCGAGGGAGGACTCGGTGAGCTCGCGCTCGCCGGCGATGCCGTACATGATCTGCAGGTTCTCCGGGTCCCCGGCGACCGCGCGCAGCAGCCACTCGCGCCAGGCCTTCGCCTCGTCCCGGTAGCCGGTGCGCAGCAGGGAGGAGAGGGTGATCGCGGCGTCCCGCAGCCAGGTGTAGCGGTAGTCCCAGTTCCGCTCGCCGCCGATGTCCTCGGGCAGTGAGGTGGTGGGGGCCGCGACGATGCCGCCGGTCGGGGCGTAGGTGAGGCCCTTGAGGGTGATCAGCGAGCGGACCACGGCCTCCCGGTAGGGGCCCTGGTAGGTGCACTGGCCGGCCCAGTCGTGCCAGAAGTCGGCGGTCGCGTCGAGCAGCTCCTCGGCGGCGGGCGCGGTCGGGGGCTCCAGGTGGGAGGCCTGCCAGGTGAGGGCGAAGGCGATCCGCTCGCCGGCCGAGACGGTGAAGTCGGCGTAGGTGGTGAGGTTGCGGCCGTAGGTGTCGGCCGCGCCGTCCAGCCAGACCGAGTCGGGGCCGGCCACGGCGACCGTGCGGTGGTTGCCGTCGGGCTGCTCCACCCGGTGCACCCAGGGGACGACCCGGCCGTAGCTGAACCGCATCCGGACCGCCGAGCGCATCCGGACGGTGCCGGTCACGCCCTCGACGATCCGGATCACCTGGGGGACGGCGTCCTTGCCGGCCAGCGGGCGCGGGGGCATGAAGTCGATCACCCGGACGGTGCCGCCCTGGGAGTCCCACTCCTGTTCCAGGATCAGCGAGTCGCCCCGGTAGCGGCGGCGGTCGGCGGGCACCGCCGGGGCGGCGGCGGTCGGCGGCGGCACGCGCAGGTCACTGGTGTCGGTGAGCTTGAGTCGTGCGGCGGCGGCCGGGGCCGGATCGGCGGCCGGGGAGGGCAGCCCGGTGGCCACCGCCTCCGCGGGGCCGATTCGCCAGAAGCCGTGTTCGTCGGTGCCGAGCAGGCCGGCGAAGACCGCCGGCGAGTCGAACCGGGGGAGGCAGAGCCAGTCCACCGCTCCGTCCCTGCTGACCAGGGCGGCGGTCTGCATGTCCCCGATGAGTGCGTAGTCCTCGATACGGCCGGCCACGTGGATCTCCAGTTCGCAATGTGGTCACGACGCATCGGCGATCCGAGGGGGAGCCAGCGGTTCTGCGGGGCCGGAGGCCACCCCGGGACGTCCGGCCCTCCGTGGGGTGGTGGGGGGCCTTGCTGGAGTGTCCGCGAAGACTCGGTCGAGCCTCTGGGTGGGTGGGTGGGAGCAGAATACGGGGAGGTCCGGTCGCGCATCGGGGACCGAGAGGCGTCCTGACCCTCCCACGCCCTCCGCGTGCTCGTGTTGTCGGCGATGCGTCCGAGCAGCTTACGACGGACGAAAGGGGCGAAGCACGCGGGCGCCGCCCGGTGTGGCGCCGCAATTCGGCGGAAATACCGCGCATCGTGGGTGCGCCCGCCAGGATGGCCCGGAAGGATCAGCTCCGGATGGTTCGAACAGGGGGCCGCCGATGGCCTGGCCGAGCGGTCCCGAGTGACCCGCCCGGGCCGGTGGTGCGACGGGTGTGACGGCTGCGCCGGGTGGTGCGCCGGTGGTGCGCCAGGCGTGCGCCCCCGGAGCGCCGTGGGGGCACCTCCGGCGGGCCGGAAAGCACTCGGCCCGGGTCACTGTTACCCTGGTATCCCGTGGACCGGTGGGATCAAACGCCCCGGACCAGCCGAACCGACGACCCCCCGGGCGCCGTGCACCGCACCGCCCTCGTCGTCGCCAGGCGACCCGCGAGCCTCCCACCACGTCACGTCCGACTCGCGACCCACGGGAGCCCCCTCTTGGCACAGCCCCATTCCGGCAAGGCATCGAACAGCCGCGCCGTGACGACCAAGCACCTCTTCGTCACCGGGGGTGTCGCCTCGTCACTCGGCAAGGGCCTCACCGCCTCCAGCCTCGGTGCCCTGCTCAAGGCCCGTGGCCTGCGTGTCACGATGCAGAAGCTCGACCCGTACCTCAACGTGGACCCGGGCACCATGAACCCGTTCCAGCACGGTGAGGTCTTCGTCACCGACGACGGCGCCGAGACCGACCTCGACATCGGCCACTACGAGCGGTTCCTCGACACGAACCTGCACGGCTCGGCCAACGTCACCACCGGCCAGGTCTACTCCACGGTCATCGCCAAGGAGCGCCGCGGCGAGTACCTGGGCGACACCGTCCAGGTGATCCCGCACATCACCAACGAGATCAAGTCCCGGATCCGCCGCATGGCGACCGAGGACGTCGACGTGGTGATCACCGAGGTCGGCGGCACCGTCGGCGACATCGAGTCGCTGCCGTTCCTGGAGGCCGTCCGCCAGGTCCGCCACGAGGTCGGCCGGGACAACGTCTTCTTCGTCCACGTCTCCCTGCTCCCCTACATCGGCCCCTCGGGCGAGCTGAAGACCAAGCCGACCCAGCACTCGGTCGCGGCCCTGCGCAACATCGGCATCCAGCCGGACGCCATCGTGCTCCGGGCCGACCGCGAGGTCCCGCAGGCGATCAAGCGCAAGATCTCGCTGATGTGCGACGTCGACGAGGAGGCCGTGGTCGCCGCGATCGACGCCAAGTCGATCTACGACATCCCCAAGGTCCTGCACGGCGAGGGCCTGGACGCGTACGTGGTGCGCCGCCTCGACCTGGCGTTCCGCGACGTGGACTGGACCACCTGGGACGACCTGCTGCGCCGCGTCCACGAGCCGCAGCACATCGTCAGGGTCGCCCTGGTCGGCAAGTACATCGACCTGCCGGACGCCTACCTGTCGGTGACCGAGGCGCTGCGCGCCGGCGGCTTCGCCAACAACGCCCGCGTCGAGATCAAGTGGGTCACCTCCGACGACTGCACCACGCCGGAGGGCGCCCAGGAGCAGCTCGGCGACGTGGACGCGATCTGCATCCCCGGTGGCTTCGGCGACCGCGGGGTGGACGGCAAGGTCGCCGCGATCACCTACGCCCGCGAGAACCGGATCCCGCTGCTCGGCCTCTGCCTGGGCCTGCAGTGCGTGGTCATCGAGGCCGCCCGCAACCTGGCCGGCCTGCCCGACGCCAACTCCACCGAGTTCGACTCCGCCGCCAAGTACCCGGTCGTCTCCACCATGGCCGAGCAGCTGGCCATCGTCGACGGCAAGGGCGACCTGGGCGGCACCATGCGCCTGGGCCTCTACCCGGCCAAGCTCGCCGAGGGCTCCATCGTCCGTGAGGTCTACGGCGGCGAGCAGTACGTCGAGGAGCGCCACCGCCACCGCTACGAGGTCAACAACGCCTACCGGGCGGACCTGGAGAAGACCGGCCTGCAGTTCTCCGGCCTCTCCCCGAAGGGCGACCTGGTCGAGTACGTCGAGTACCCGCGCGAGGTGCACCCCTACCTGGTGGCCACCCAGGCCCACCCGGAGCTCAAGTCCCGCCCGACCCGCCCGCACCCGCTCTTCGCGGGTCTGGTGAAGGCCGCGATCGAGATCAAGACGGCCCCCGCCGCCGAGTAGCCACTCGGACGGCAGGCACGCGCCAGCCCGGCATCCGGCTGTTCACCGGACGGCGGCCCCGCATTCCCGCGGGGCCGCCGTCCGGCGTTAGATTGTGTCGTACTGACGAAAAGGGGAGACCGTGATGGACGACCGCAGCATCGCCGACGTGGCCGAGGAGTGGGAGGTCCGGGGGAGCACCACCCCGTTCCAGGGCCGGGTCACCGGCGTGCGCACCGAGGAGGTCCGGATGCCCGACGGCAGCTGGGCCCGCCGTGACTACCAGACCCACCCCGGCTCGGTCTCCGTCCTCGCCCTGGACGACCGGCAGCGGGTCCTCGTCCTGCGCCAGTACCGCCACCCCGTCCGCCAGCGGCTCTGGGAGCTCCCGGCCGGCCTGCTGGACGTCCCCGGCGAGAACCCGCTGCACGCCGCCCAGCGCGAGCTCTACGAGGAGGCGCACTGCAAGGCCGACACCTGGCGGGTGCTGGTCGACTTCTACACCTCGCCCGGCGGAACGGACGAGGCACTGCGCCTCTTCCTCGCCACGGACCTCTCCGAGGCCGACGGCGAGCGCTACCAGGCGCACGGGGAGGAACTGGAGCTGGAGTCCGCCCGGGTGCCGGTCGCCGAACTGGTCCGGCTGATCCACGCGGGCGAACTGCACAACCCCACCCTGATCACCGGCACCCTGGCGCTGTCCGCGGCGCTGCACGCCCCGGGCGGCCTGGACGCGCTGCGCCCGGCCGACTCGCCCTGGCCGGCCAGGCCGTTCCGGGACTGAACCCCGGGAAGGCGTGACGCCACTCCGGGACCGGCGCCGTTCCGGGGCCGGTCCCGGAGTGGCCGGCTCCCCGGTACGGGTGTCCTTTCCCCGGACCGGTGAGCGCCCTTTTCCGGGACCGGCGGGTGCTCCGGGGCCGGCCCGGCACCGCGGGTTGATCCGCAGGGGTGATTTACCGGTTCGTACGACCGGATGTCACCCCGGTCGGGCCGGGCGGTCGAACTACGCTTCGCAGACAGGGCGCCCGTCCCGGGCCGCCTCCGCTGAGCGCTGGGTGACGTCGGGAGTGGCACGGGTGGCGAGGAAGACGGCGACGATGGAGGCCGGGCCCGGCGCGCCCGCCGAACGCGTTCCCGGGCTGGACCGGCTGCCCGCCGGCCCCGCCCTGTTCGTCGGCCGGCGCGCCGAGCTGGCCGCGCTCCGGGCCGCCGCCGGCCGACCGGCCGAGGGCCGCAGCCCCGTCCTGGTCGTGGCCGGCCGCCCCGGCTCCGGGCGGACCGCGCTGGCCGTCCGGTTCGCCGTCACCGTCGCCCCCGGATACCCCGACGGGGTGCTGTTCGCCCGCCTCTCCGCACCCGACGGCGGCCGGGTGCCGCCCGCCCGTGCCGCACGCCGGCTGCTGGAGCAGCTCGGCGCGGACACCGCCGGCGTCCCGCTGCCCGGTGCCGTCGAGGACGGCCGCGACGAGCCCGCCTGCGTCGCGCTGCGCGAGGCGCTGGCCGGTCGGCGCGTCCTGCTGCTGCTCGACGACGTCCGGGACGCCGGGCAGCTCTGGCCGCTGCTCGCCGACGAGCCCGGCTGCCTCGTCCTGGCCACCACCGCCGGGCCGCTCACCGGCATCGAGGACATCGACCCGGTCATTCTCGGCGGACTCGACCGGTCGGCGGCGGGCGAGCTGCTGGGTGACCTGGTGGGCGGGACCAGGATCGGCTGCGACCCGGTCGGCGGGGCCGATCTGGCGGAGGCCTGCGCCTCCCGGCCGGCGGCGCTGCGGCTGATGGCGGGATGGCTGCGCGGCAGTCCCGAGCTGGCGGTGACGGACGCGGCGCAGGAGCTGGTGCGGGCGGTCGCGGAGGCGGACGCGCGGGAGACGGCGCGGGAGACGGCGCGGGGCGGGGCGCGCGGGGACGTGCGGGGCGGGGCGCCGGCGGGGACGAACGCGGGTCCGGGCGGGGGCGACGGGCAGCGGGGGAGCCACGGTGCGGCCGGGACGGCGGGCGTGGCGGGGCCGACGGGGGCGGCCGGCGGGCCGGAGAAGGGCGGCGGGACGAAGCCGCAGAAGCAGCCGAAGGGCGCGAAGCCGGGACAGCCCGGGCAGTCGGCGCAGGCGGCGCAGTCGTCGCAGCCGGGGCCGGACGGAGTGGAGAGGCAGGGGAGAGCGGGAGGGGCGGGAGGGGCGGGAGGGCCCGGAGAGGCGGAGGGTGCGGACCGGGGGCGCCGGGCCGAACGGAAGCGCGGTGAGGGCCGGTCCGGCCCTGCCGCAGGGCCTGCCGCCGGGCCCACTGCCGGGCCTGCTGCCGGGCCCGCTGCCTCGGGGCCGGTCGCCGGACCTGCGGCCCCGGCGGATCCGGTACCGGATCCGGCGCGTGATCCGGCGGCCTGGGTGAAGCCCGGTCCCGAGCCCGCCGAACCCGTCCCGGTCCCGGACAACGACCCGCTGATCGGCGCGTTCACCCTGACCTACGCCACCCTGCCCGCCGCCCAGGCCCGGATGCTGCGCGCGCTCACCCTGGCGCCCGCCCAGTGCGCGGACCCGCGTACGGCCTCCGCCCTGGTCGGCTGCCCGGCGCCGGAGGCCGCCGTGACGCTGGCCGCGCTCGCCGAACGGGAGCTGCTGACCGAGGAGCCCCCGGCCGCCGACGGCACCGCCCGCTACCAGGTGCCCGGCCGGCTCTACCCGCGGCTGGTCCGGCTGCGGGAGCAGGAGGACCGCCCGGCCGAGACCGAGCTGGCCCGTGCCCGGCTGCTGGAGCGGCTGGTCCGCCTCACCGAGTCGGCCCGGGCGCTCCTCGACCCGGCCGGCGGCAGCGGACCCGACCCGCTGCCCGGTCCGCTGCGGCTGACGTCCGCCGCCCACGCCCGGCAGTGGCTGCTCGGCGAGCGGGACCTGCTGCTCGGCGCCGTCGCCGACGCGATCGGCCAGGGCGACCTGGACGGCTCGGCCGGTCGGCTGGTCACCGCCCTGTTGCGGGCGCTCCCGCTGACCGGCGCGGCCGCGCCCGCCGATCTCCACCAACTGCACGAGCTGGTCCTGACCGTGGCCGAGCGGCACGGCCGACCCCGCCGGGCCTCCGCCGCGCTGCTCAACCTGGGCGACCTGCAGGCCGCCGCCGGTGGCTGGGAGCAGGCCGCCGGGCACTACCGGGCCGCTCTGGAGCACGCCCGCGCCGCCGACGACGAGGCGCTCTGCGCCAGGGCCCTGGAGGGCGCGGCCGGCTGCCACCGGGCGCTCGGGGACGCGGTGCGCGCCGCCGACTGGTACGGCCGGGCGCTGGGCGTCCGGCAGTCCATGGGCGATCAGGCCGCCGAGGCCCGGTTGCTGGCCCGGGTGGCCGAGGCGCACACCGCCCAGCGCCGTTTCGAGGAGGCCGAGCGGGAGTACCGGGCGTCGCTCTCGGTGCTGCGGAGGCTGGGCGACGAGCAGGGCCGCGAGGCCGTCGGAGCCGCCCTCGCGGAGCTGCGGGAACGACTCGTCGCCGGGTGGTGAAGGGCGCTTTCGGAGTATTGTCGAACATGCCCGGTTGGCGTTGATTCGGCAGGAAGATCGTCATGGAAGCCTACGAACCTGCCAATGTGTCCGGCAAATTTATTCACTTTGGAAGGCTGACACGTCGCCTGGGCTTCATTACACTCGGACCTAGTCGCGCAGACAGCTGTGCCCCGGTGTCTTCCGGAGGCTTCCCCACGTGCGCGTCGCCCGCCGGTCTTCTCCGGTAGGGACCCCCAGGGCAAGAGGACGTGTTTAGCCGTGAAGGTCGGCATCCCCCGCGAGGTCAAGAACCACGAGTACCGCGTGGCCATCACGCCCGCCGGCGTGCATGAGCTGGTCCGCAACGGACACGAGGTCTACATCGAGGACAACGCCGGTCTCGGCTCCTCGATCCCGAACGAGGAGTACGTGGCCGCCGGCGCCACCATCCTCCCCACCGCCGACGAGGTGTGGGCCACCGCCGACCTGCTGCTGAAGGTCAAGGAGCCCATCGCGCAGGAGTACCACCGCCTGCGCAAGGGCCAGACGGTCTTCACGTACCTCCACCTGGCTGCCGACCGCGCCGGTACCGACGCGCTGATCGCCTCCGGCACCACCGCCATCGCGTACGAGACCGTGCAGCTCGCCAACGGCGCCCTCCCGCTGCTCGCCCCGATGTCCGAGGTCGCGGGCCGCCTGGCCCCGCAGGTCGGTTCGTACCACCTGATGCGCCCGGCCGGCGGCCGTGGCACCCTCCCCGGCGGCGTGCCCGGCACCCACCCGGCCAAGGCCGTCGTCATCGGCGGTGGCGTCTCCGGCTGGCACGCGGCCACCATCGCCATCGGCATGGGCTACGACGTGACCCTGCTCGACCGCGACATCAACAAGCTGCGCGAGGCGGACAAGGTCTTCGGCACGAAGATCAAGGCCATCATGTCCAACTCCTTCGAGCTGGAGAAGGCGGTGCTCGACGCCGACCTGGTCATCGGCGCCGTGCTGATCCCGGGTGCCAAGGCCCCGAAGCTCGTCACCAACGAGCTGGTCTCCCGCATGAAGCCGGGCTCCGTGCTCGTCGACATCGCCATCGACCAGGGCGGCTGCTTCGAGGACTCGCACGCGACCACCCACGCCGAGCCGACCTTCCCGGTCCACAACTCGGTCTTCTACTGCGTGGCCAACATGCCGGGCGCCGTCCCGAACACCTCCACCTACGCGCTGACCAACGCGACGCTGCCGTACGTCGTCGAGCTGGCCAACCGTGGCTGGAAGGACGCGCTGCGCCGCGACGCCGCGCTGGCCAAGGGCCTGAACGTGCACGAGGGCCAGATCACCTTCGGCGCCGTCGCCGAGGCCTTCGGCCTGGAGTCCGTCTCCCTGGAGAGCGTGCTCGCCTGAGGCTGAACACCCGGCCTCCCTGAACGGGCAGCCGCCCGCACGGCGGCCCGTCGGCCCCCGACCCGCTCCCCTCGGGCCGGGGGCTTCGCCATGCCTGCGAACAGGCGTGCCGACGGGGCCCCGGCCGGCCCGTGAACGAGGGGTGAACCCGGTGGTGACGGCGGGCGCGGCGCGGGCGGGTCGCTCTGTCGTCAATTTCCGTCGGTCGCGTCACCCGACCGCAGAAACGTTAGGGTCAAGGGCTCGCGCATCCCTTGACAGAGGGTCGCCTGATAGTCGACACATCCTGCCCACTACCGTGGATTGTGTTGCTGCGAACGCCTTGAACGGCCTAGAGTCGCAAACCGTCGGCATGCTGCCACGCTGACGAATCGACATAGAGTCCTGGATACCCAAGGAGGTAAGACGACTTGTGAATGAGTCGACATTTGCTCCCGGGGGTGGTCAGCCAGGACTGGCGGAGCACATCGCCGGCCAGCCGCGTGAGGAGTCCGGGGCCCGGCAGGCCACCGTGGGCTCGGCCGAGGTCGGCTCGGTCGCACTCCGTACCTTCGAAGCACGCCAGAACACAGCACAGGTGACCACGGTGACCGACTACGACGTCGACCTGCCGGCCCACGGCCTGGCCTACGGAGAGTTCGCCTACGGCGCCTACGACGACCCCGACGCCGAGTACGAACCGGATCCGGAGTACGCCGCCACGCTCGCCCCCGACGCCGCGCGTCAGCGCCGTGAGCGGGTCGGCCCGACCGGGCGCCCGCTGCCGTACTTCCCGATCCCCGCGCCGGTGGCCGAGCACGGTCCCGCGCAGATCATCGCGATGTGCAACCAGAAGGGCGGCGTCGGCAAGACCACGTCGACCATCAACCTGGGCGCGGCGCTCGCCGAGTACGGCCGCCGTGTGCTGCTCGTCGACTTCGACCCGCAGGGCGCCCTCTCGGTCGGCCTCGGCGTCAACCCGATGGAGCTCGACGTCACCGTCTACAACCTGCTCATGGAGCGGGGCCTGACGGCCGATGACGTGCTGCTGAAGACCGCGGTGCCCGGCATGGACCTGCTGCCGTCGAACATCGACCTCTCCGCCGCCGAGGTGCAGCTGGTCAGCGAGGTGGCCCGGGAGTCCGCGCTGGCGCGCGCCCTGAAGCCGCTGCTGCCCGACTACGACTTCGTCATCATCGACTGCCAGCCCTCGCTGGGTCTGCTGACGGTCAATGCGCTGACGGCCGCTCACAGCGTGATCGTCCCGCTGGAGTGCGAGTTCTTCGCGCTGCGCGGCGTCGCGCTGCTCACCGAGACCATCGAGAAGGTCTGCGAGCGGCTCAACCCCGAGCTCCGCCTGGACGGCATCCTCGCCACCATGTACGACTCGCGCACCGTGCACAGCCGTGAGGTGCTGGCGCGCGTCGTCGAGGCGTTCGGCGAGCACGTCTTCCACACCGTCATCGGGCGGACCGTCCGTTTTCCGGAGACCACCGTCGCCGGCGAGCCGATCACGACGTACGCGACCAACTCGGTCGGTGCCGCCGCCTACCGCCAGCTCGCCAGGGAGGTGCTCGACCGGTGCCGCCCCGCCGAGTGAGTCTCCCGGGTGCCGACGAGCTGTTCCGGACCACGGGCGGGATGGCGCTGTCGCCGTCCCTCGCGTCGCGTTCGGCCGCCGAGGCGCCCCGACCGGAGACCGCCAGGGCGGTCAACGGCACCGTCGACGCGGACGGTGCCGAGGGCGCCGAGGGCGTGGGCGGTGCGGAGTACGCGGAGGGCGGTGGCGAGGCCGCGGGCGGTGGCGCCGGCGGTGACGGCGGCGCGGCCGGGGAACCGGGCGAGCACCGGCGGGCCGTGCGCCGGCCGGCCGGTGCGGCGGGCACGGTGCCCGCGCCCGCGCAGCCGGGCGGCCAGGGCGGCGTAGGACAGGGCGTCGGCGGGCCGGGTGCCGGTGCCGGCGGTACGCAGGGCGTCGGCGGGCAGGGCGGCCGGGCCGCCGCACCGGGGCCGCGCCAGCACGCAGGCGCGGTCGAGGAGCCGGCGGCTGCCGGCGGACGGCCGAGGCCGCGGGGCCGGGCCCCGCGCCGTCCCACCGGGCGCGAGCGGCACGACGAGAAGATCACCGTGTACGTGTCCGCCGAAGAGCTGATGGACCTGGAGCACACCCGTCTCGTCCTCCGGGGCGAGCACGGCCTGGCGGTGGACCGCGGCCGGATCGTCCGGGAGGCCATCGCGGTCGTGCTGGCGGATCTGGAGCAGCGGGGCGAGGCCAGCATCCTGGTGCGGCGGTTGCGCGGGCGCTGACGCCCGGGGCCGCCCGTCGGCCCGTCGGAAGCCGCTCCGGCGCTCCGGCGCAGCGGAACTCCGGCGCATCGGGCCCAGCGGCACTCCGCCGGCCCGGTGGGGCCTGCCGGGGTCGTCGAGCTCCGCCTTCGGGGCCGCCGTCGTCGGCGCTCACCGATGTCCCGTGGGTGGTCCGGGCCTCCGGACGGTGCCCCGGTCGCGGCCGGGCCGACCCTGGACCGCGTCCTGGCGGCCCCTGAGCCACCCCTGAGCGGCGCTGAGCGGCTCCCGGGCCCCTGGGGGCGCCCCGGCGCGCGGAGGGCGCCTGAGGGCGGCCGAGGGCCCGGGGGACGGCGCGCGCCGACCTCGTCGGCCGCCGGTAGGCCGGTAGGGGCGTGGAGCCCCCGTCGAGCGTTCCGGGGCCCGGGGTGGGCCCGGGGTGGGTCCCCGGCGGGTCCGGGGTGGGCTTGCGAGGGGTCCGGCGGCCGGTGAAGTACTCCCGGCGGCGTGCGCGGCGGGTGCGGCGTGTCGGTGAGCCCCCGCACGGAGCGGGCGGCGGCACCGGGTGAAGATGGACCGCCATGTCGAGTACGCCCGAACCCTCCGCTGTCGCCGGGACCGCCCGGTCGGTCGAGGCTGTCGCCGCGCCTGCCGCGCCCGCCGCGATGGCCACCGGGGCAGGTGCCGGGGCGGGCGGCGGTGAGCCGCAGGGTGGCTTCCGGGTACGGCTGAGCAACTTCGAAGGCCCGTTCGACCTGCTGTTGAGCCTGATCGCCAAGCACAAGATGGACGTCACCGAAGTGGCGCTGGCGACCGTCACCGACGACTTCATGGCCCACATCAGGGCCATGGGCCCGGACTGGGACCTGGACGTCACGACGGAGTTCCTGGTGGTCGCCGCCACGCTGCTCGACCTCAAGGCGGCCCGGCTGCTCCCGGCGGCCGAGGTCGAGGACGAGGAGGACCTCGCCCTGCTGGAGGCCCGGGACCTGCTCTTCGCCCGGCTGCTCCAGTACCGGGCCTACAAGCGGGCGGCTGCGCTGTTCGGCGACCGCTGGGCCGCCGAGCTGTTCCGCCGGCCCCGGTCCGTCGGCCTGGAACCGCGGCACGTCCGGCTGCTGCCCGAGGTCGTGATCGGCATCGGCGCCGAGCGGTTCGCACAGCTGGCGGCCCGGGCGATGGTCCCCAAGCCGAAACCGGTGGTCTACGTCGACCACATCCACACACCGCCGGTGAGCGTGCGCGAGCAGGCGGGCCTGGTCGTCGGGCTGCTGACCGTGCTGGGGGAGGCGACGTTCCGGCAACTGGTCGCGGACGCGCCGGACGACCTGGTCGTCGTCGCCCGGTTCCTGGCGCTGCTGGAGCTCTACCGGGAGCGGGTGCTGGCCTTCGAGCAGCCGGAGGCGCTCGGGGAGCTGGTCGTGCGCTGGGTGGCCGAGGCGGACCGCGGGGCGGTCGACGTGACGGACGAGTTCGACCGGCCTGCCGGTGAAGGGCGGGCCGCGGACGGCCGGGCCGCCGATGTCCGGGCTGCGGACGTGCGGGCCGCGGACGTGCGGAGAGAGGAGGGCCCGCGATGACGGTCGGGGCCGATGACGGACGGCGGGTGCCTCGGCGGCCGCTCGGGGTGCCGGGGCAGCCGCGGGCCGAGGAGTGGTTGGAGCCTGCGCCCACCGTCCCGGTGGAGCCCGCTGCCGGGACGGAGGGGCGGACGGTGGACGGAGCCCCGGCGGGTGCCGGCCCGGTGACCGTCGGCGGCCTGGCGGGTGCTGGTGCTGGTGCGGGTGTGGCGGCGGGTACCGGCTGCGTCGGCGGTGCAGCTGTCGAGCCGGTCGTCGTGCACCAGAAGTCGGCTCCGTCGACTTCCGGTGCGGCGGAGCGGCCCGGCCCGGAGATGCCGGGGAGCCCGGACGGGCGGGACGGGGTCGTCGGCGCTGAACCGTGGCGGTCCGTGCCGACGGTTCCGTCGGCGGACGGGCCCGGACTGCGGGCGGAGCTGGAAGCGATCCTGATGATCGTCGACGAGCCCGTCGGAGAGGTGCACCTGGCGTCCGTGCTGGAGCGGTCGCGGGCGGAGGTGGCGGCGGCGCTGTCCGGGTTGTCCGCCGAGTACACCGCACAGGGCCGGGGCTTCGACCTTCGACTGGTGGCCGGTGGCTGGCGGTTCTACAGCCGGGCCGTGTGCGCACCGGCCGTCGACCGCTTCGTCCTGGACGGCCGGCAGGCCCGTCTGACACAGGCCGCGCTGGAGACGTTGGCGGTGGTCGCCTACCGGCAGCCGGTGTCCAGATCGCGGGTCTCAGCCGTCCGCGGTGTGAACTGTGACGGCGTGATGCGTACCCTGGTACAGCGAGGACTGGTGGAAGAGGCCGGATCCGAGCCCGAAACAGGTGCGATCCTGTATCGGACGACGAACTACTTCCTGGAACGGATGGGGCTCCGCGGCCTGGACGAGCTGCCGGAGCTTGCTCCCTTCCTGCCCGAGGTCGACGACGTGGAAGCGGAGTCCCTGGAGGGCACGATGATCGCGGAGGCGGTCGCCGCCGCTGCCGTGCAGGCCGTGGACGGCAGTGGCGAGGCCGGTCGGGCTGCGCCTGATCGGTAGGGGGCGGTGAGGTCGGCCGAAACGACCGCACATCCCAGACGGTAAACGACGTACGGACACTTTGATGCGTAGCAGTGGCAACGGCAGGAACAGCAGCGGCGGCGGCAGCGGTCGCGGCGGACAGGGCGGGGGCCGGGGCGGCTCCTACGGGGGCAGCGCCGGTCGTAGCGGGTCGGGCTCGCGCGGCGGTTCGTACGGCGGTGGGTCCGGTGGCGGGTCCGGTTCGTACGGCGGCTCCGGCGGCGGGTCCGGTGCGGGTTCGTCGCGTGGCGGCGGTTCGTACGGCGGGGGCTCCGGCTCCTCGCGCGGCGGCGGTTCGTACGGCGGCGGGTCCGGTGCGGGTTCGTCGCGCGGTGGCGGTTCGTACGGCGGGGGCTCCGGCTCCTCGCGCGGCGGCGGTTCGTACGGCGGCGGGTCCGGTGCGGGTTCGTCGCGTGGCGGCGGTTCGTACGGCGGGGGCTCCGGCTCCTCGCGCGGTGGCGGCCCCTCGCGCGGCTCCGGCCCCTCGCGCGGCGGTTCGGCCTCGCGCGGTGGTTCGTACGGCGGCGGGTCCGGGCGTGATGACCGTCGGGACGACCGTCGTGACGACGGTCGCTTCCCCGACCGGCCGCTGCGGCCGGAGGAGCGGAAGTACGACCGCCCCGAGTTCGGCGGCGGCCCCAACGCCACCCCGGCCCGCGGCGGCTTCTCCGGCCGTCGGCCCAACCCGGCCCCGCGCCCGCGCCGCGAGGGGCAGGGCGCCCCGGGCGACCCGCGCCGCCAGCCGCAGCGCTCGCGTGAGCTGCAGGCCCGGATCGAGGACGCGGTGCTCGCCCGGCACGACAAGCCGGCCGTGAAGCTGCCCAAGACCTTCGGCGAGCCCGAGGGCGAGCGACTGCAGAAGGTGCTGGCGCGTGCCGGCATCGGCAGCCGGCGCGCCTGCGAGGAGCTGATCGACCAGGGCCGGGTCGATGTCAACGGCAAGCGGGTCACCGAGCAGGGCAAGCGGGTCGACCCGGAGAAGGACGAGATCAAGGTGGACGGCCTGACCGTCGCCACCCAGTCGTACCTGTTCTTCGCGCTGAACAAGCCGGCCGGCGTGGTCTCCACGATGGAGGACCCGGACGGGCGGCAGTGCCTCGGCGACTACGTGACCAACCGGGAGACCCGGCTGTTCCACGTCGGCCGCCTGGACACCGAGACCGAGGGCATCATCCTGCTCACCAACCACGGTGAGCTCGCCCACCGCCTCACCCACCCCCGGTACGGCGTGACCAAGACCTACCTGGCCGCGATCCAGGGGCCGATCCCGCGCGACCTCGGCAAGAAGCTGGCGCAGGGCATCGAGCTGGAGGACGGGTTCGCCCGTGCGGACAGCTTCAAGGTGATCTCGAACGTCGGCAAGAACTACCTGGTCGAGGTGACCCTGCACGAGGGTCGCAAGCACATCGTCCGGCGGATGCTGTCGGAGGCCGGCTTCCCGGTCGAGAAGCTGGTGCGCACCCACTTCGGTCCGATCGCGCTGGGCGACCAGAAGTCCGGCTGGCTGCGCCGCCTCACCAACCCCGAGGTCGGTCAGCTGATGCACGAGGTCGGTCTGTAGACCGGTCGATTTCGGTGAGGTGCGTGCCGCTCCCGCGGGCGCCCCTCGCCGAGCCGGTCCGCAGGGTCCGCACCGGAGACGGTGGACCTGTGGACGGGTCCCCCTCGTGACGTGTTTCCGTGAGGGCCTCCCCGCCGTTCGGCGGGGAGGCCCTCACGCCGTTCGGCGGGTCCTGCTGTGAAGCGGGCCGCATCGTCCGGTGATCGTCTTGTCAGCGTCATGATCCGTGGCCGAAGATTGCCACCTGTCCGCGATCCGCCGAGTGGCGGGACTGCGCCACCGGCGCAGGGGCGAGAGGCGAACGGGGAGCGACGCCGTGTCCGATGCACCACTCAGCGCTCTGGGGCTGGCCACGCCGGACGGACGGGTCTACGCGGCGTTGGTGGCCAATCCACAGTCGACGGCCGAGGACCTGGCCGCCCTCTGTGACCTGAGCCTCCAGCAGAGCGTCCGCGCGCTGGACCGGCTGGCACAGCAGGGCATGGCCACCCGGGCCCCGGTGGACCGCCACCGCTTCCTGCCGGTCGCGCCCGACGTCGCGATCGGCACCCTGATAGGCCACCGCGAATCCGAACTGCGCCACGCCAGGGCCGAGATGCACCGGCTGATGGACGCCTTCCGGGAGGCCTCGCGGTACACCGACCCGGCCCACTCGGTCGAGGTGCTGACCGGTGGCGAGGCCATCGCGCAGCGGCTGGAGCACATCACCGAGACCAGCCAGTACCAGGTGCGGGGCTTCGACTGCCCGCCGTACATCCAGGACCCGGTGGCCAACATCCCCCTCCAGCGGCAGCGGATGAAGGAGGGGCTGCGGTTCCGGACCGTCTACGACCGGGAGGCGGTGGCCTGGCCCGGGCGGCTGGAGAAGAACATCCTGGCCGGGGTCGCGGACGGCGAGGAGGCGCGGGTCCGGCCGGTGCTCCCGATGAAGATGATCATGTCGGACGACCGGATGGCGATCATCCCGATCAGTGTGGGTGACAGCGTCCTCGACGCCGCCTACGTGATCCACCCCTCGGCGCTGCTCCAGGCGCTGGACACCCTGTTCGAGGCGGAATGGGAGCGGGCCGTCCAGTTGCAGGCGGCGATCGGCGCCACGGAGGAGACGCCGGAGCCGGAGGCCGACCACCGCAAGCTGCTCGGGCTGCTGGCGGCCGGCCTCACCGACGAGTCGATCGCCCGGTCGCTCGGCTGGAGCGCCCGGACCACCCAGCGGCGCCTCCAGAGCCTGATGCGCG
Source organism: Streptomyces sp. BE303 (assembly GCF_036290945.1). Classification (NCBI taxonomy): domain Bacteria; kingdom Bacillati; phylum Actinomycetota; class Actinomycetes; order Kitasatosporales; family Streptomycetaceae; genus Streptomyces; species Streptomyces sp. BE303. The sequence goes on along the minus strand of NZ_JAQYWZ010000348.1, from coordinate 24,749 downwards.
AGCTGGGCGCCACCACCCGCTTCCAGGCCGGCATGGCGGCCCGGGAGCGGGGGTGGTTGTGACGCGGCCGGGTGGGGCGCGGTCGGCTGCGCGGCGGGTGGCCGGGCCGAGGCCGGGGGCCGGTCAGGGAACCGCCGGCCGGGGCGTCCCCGGCCGGTGAGCCGCAGGCCGGTGAGCCCCCGGCCGGGGCGTCAGCTCCAAGGGGTGAGGCCCGCCCAGCGGCCGTCCGGCCCGCGTTCGACCTTCGCCAGACCGACCACCGCCGTCCGGTTCAACCGGCCGTAGATGTGCGGGAACAGCACGCCGGGGGAGGCCCCGGGCGGCGGTGCGCCGTGCGGGGCCTCCCACTTGACCATCGGTTCCACCAGCGACTCCTCGATCAGCAGCGCCATCAGCGGTTCGGGGGCGTCGGCGTAGAAGGCGTTGGCCACGGCCAGCACGGTCTCCTCGTCCGCCGAGCAGTGGATGAACCCGTCGGTGAGCAGCGAGGCCGTGGCGTACGGCCGGCCCGGGTCGGCCAGCCAGTCGTCCAGGGGAGCGAGGTGCAGGATCATGTTCCTGTTGTACCTGAGCGGACGTCATGGCGACGGTTCGCGCGGGTCGGCCGGGTCGCGGGCGGTCGGGCCGAAGGAGGCCAAGCCACGGGCGGTCGGGCCACAGGCGGTCGAGCCACGGGGGGCGGGTCGACGGCGGGGCCGGGGACGCGGGGCTCACAGACCGGCCACCTTGGCGGAGGCCGAGATCTCGTACACCAGTGTGACGGCCCGGCGGGCGCCCGGGCCGAGCGGGACGTCCCAGCGGACGATGCCCTCGGAGTCGAAGGCGTCCGGGGCCGGCGAGCACTCCTCCTTGCGCAGCCGCACCTCCACCGCCGACACCTCGGAGACCGGCACCCGTTCGCGCACCGCGACCAGCTGCTCGTCCCGCTCCTCCGGCCCGGAGAACCGGGAGAGGTAGAGCCGGACCGTGCGGGTGGTGACCGAGCGCTGGCCGAGGCCGGCGGTGGACTGCCGCTCCTCCGTCTCCCGGACCACCCGGTAGCCGTCGGAGCTGCCGAACGACAGCTCGGTGTCGGCCCCCGTGGCCGTGAACGGCAGCTCACCGCGCCCGGTGAAGCCGCTGCCCCGGACCAGCTCGACCGGCCCCGCGAGCAGTGCGTGCCCGGCCGCGTTGCGGAACCTGACCACCTGGGTGACCAGCGGCGACAGCTCCGGCGCGCACGCGTACTCGCTGCGCGCCGGGCCCGTGAAGGTGCCCAGCGGCACCCGGTGCGCCCGCCCGTCGGACGGCACGGTGGCGGGTGCCGGGGCGGGCAGCACCCGCACCTCCCCCCCGTCGTCCACGCCCGGCACCGCCCCGGACGGGCCGAGCGTGGAGACCTCCTCCTCACGCAGTTCGACGTCGACGGTGCGCCGCTCCTCGGTGGTGCGCTCGCGCAGCATCAGCAGGTCCTCGACGAGCGCGGGCGGTTCGGCCGCCAGCGCCGAGCGTGCGGTGGAGAAGGTCAGCCGGGCGCCGGTCCAGTCCTCCCCGGTGCGCTGCCAGACCACCGCCTCCGACTCCAACCGCAGCTCGCCGTCGGTCAGGGTCGCCCGGTAGGAGGGCCGCCAGAGCGCGCACGGCACCAGGTGGCTCACGGTCAGCCGGGCGGGCCCGGCCGCCGCGGCCTCGACGGTGAGGTCGAGGTGCGCGACCAGCTCGGCCGGCTGCTCCTCGGCCTGGTCGAGGGCGGTGAGCGCCTGGGACCGCTGCTCCTCCAGTTCGCGCAGCCGCGAGCGGGTGGCCCGCAGCTCCTCGCCGTACCGCTCCCGTTCGGCGTCCACCCGGGCCAGTTCGCGCGCCCAGCGGGTGCGCTCGACCTCGCCGGCGCCCGCGCCCTCGCCGACCTCGCGCAGCAGGTCGGCGGAGAGCTGAGCCAGCAGGCCCAACCGGGCCTCCAGCCGTTCGAGCAGCCTGCCCTCCGCGCGGGTGTGCTCGTCCAGCCGGTGCAGGCGGTGGCGCAGTTCGGAGTCGTCCGGGCCGGGCGGCAGCGGTGCGCGCGGGGTCCAGGCGCGCACGATGCGGGCGTCCAGGACACGGACGCCCGGGGTGTCGGCCTCGGCGCGCAGGGTGCGGTCGACGGCCAGGGCGGTGAGCGGGCCGAGGCGCAGCCGCTGGATGCCGGGGGCCAGCTCCAGGGTGACGGTGCGCTCGACCTGGCTGCGGTCCTCCAGGCAGGTGACGGCGGTGACGGGGAGAGGGTGGACGGTGACGGCTCCGGTGCCCCCGGGGGCGGTGACGGCGGGGACGGTGCCCCCGGGGACGGTTTCGGCAGGGGCGTTGACGGCGGTGGCGTCGGCCGCGGCGGGATCGAGGGCCGTGCGATCGGGGGCGGGTGTCCTCGGGAGGGGGGTGTCGGTCATCTCGTTCAGTTCCTCCGGTTTCCGCCGACGATGGCCTTTCCGGCCGGGATTCTGATCTGGTAGCCGCCGTCGAGCTCGGCCCGGCCGCCCGGCGGCAGCTCGACCCGCCACAGCCGGCTGCTGGGCGGGCACTCCGGCGAGGGCTCGGTCGGGGCGCGCCAGTCGGCCCGCTCCTCGATCCGGATCTCGGAGTCGGAGCTGACCGGCACCCGTTCGCGGACCTCGACCGTGACCGGGCGACCGAGCCGGTTGGCCAGTTCGACGTGCACCCGGTGGTCGAGCACGGTGCTGTTGTTCAGCATGCCTGCGGTGGACTCGCGAAGCTCGGTGCGGCGCGTCACCTCGACGGACTCCGCGACGCCGATGCCGAGTCGGCTCACCCCGCCGGGGGCGAGGGTGGGCAGGGCCGCGGTGAGCAGGAACTCGTCGTCGACGGTCACCTCGACCGGGCCGGCGAGCACCGCCCGGTCGGTCGGGTTGGAGACCAGCAGGGTGGCGTAGACCTTCTCCTCGACGGCGGGGACGGTCACGTACTCGGGACGGACGGACACCGGGATCTCGTCGATCGTGACGGTGTGCCAGGTGGCGTCCGAGGGGATGTCGGCGGGCGCGGCGGCGTCGAAGCGGTGGTCGAAGGAGCCGGCCGACACCCGCGGGGGCACGGCGTGCCGGGGCAGCGCCAGATGGTCGATGCCCGCGACGAGGTGGCCGACGCCCGGCCGGGCGGAGGGCCGCGGCGCGGACCGCTGCAGGGTGCCCCGGACCCCGGAAGCGGAGTCCGGACCGAGCAGGACGAGCGCCGGGTAGTCCAGCAGCAGGGCGTCGGGGACCGGCGGACCGGCGGGCGCCCCCGGGCCGCCCTCCTCGTACCCGCCGGCGGCGGCCGAGTCGAACCGCGACAGGACGTCGTCGCCGACGCCGAGGCCCTCCGGTGCGGCGGCCCGTCTGCGGCTCGCGCTCCCGCTCCGCGCCCCACGGGCACGGGAGGCGACCGGAGCCGGCGGGGGCGGGGGCGCGCCGTACCCGGCGAAGCCGAGAGCCGGCGGGGCGGCGTGCGGTTCGTCGTAGGCGGAGAGGAGGCCGCCGGCCGGGGCGGCTCCCGGGGCGGCGGGCGCCGGCGGAGGCAGCGCGACGGCCGGGGCGACCGGACCGGCGAGGCGGGGCCGCGGGGCGGCTCCGGCGATCAGTGGGCGCGGCAGCCCGGGGCGCGGGCCGACCGCGTCGTAGCCGGTGAACAGGTCGGCCAGGCCGCCCGGGGGCTCGCGCCAGCCGGAGGGCGGCGGGGCGGGCTGGCTGCGGCCGATCCGCAGCGAACGCAGCTTGGGCAGGTCGGTGCGGCGGTCCAGGTCGGCGGTGGAGAGGGCGAGCCGGACGCCGCTCCAGTCCTCGCCGGTCAGCTGGGCGACGGAGGCCCGCAGGACCAGTCGGCCGGTGTCGGCCCCCTGCGCGTACGACAGCCGGTAGGAGGGCACCCAGCGGGCGGTCCGGACGGTGTACTCCAGTTCGATGTCCAGGTCGGCGGTGCTGGTGGGGGTGGCGGTGCCGGGGGTGTCGTGGTCGCTGCCCGGGGGCGTCGCCGTGAGGGTGAGCAGAACGGTCGCCGAGACCTCCACCGGCCGGGCCGGGCCGGCCGTGGACGAGCGGTTCAGTTGATCGGTGAGCAACTCGGTCTCGTGATGGGCGAGTTCGATCTCGCGCGTCAGCTCCTCCGCGCGCTGCTGGAGCCCGGTGAGGCGTTCGTCGACGAACTCGGCCAGCTCCAGCCAGGCATCGGCGGGCGTCCGGCGGAGCGGTTCGTCGCGGCGGCGCTGCGGTGGGACGGCGCGCAGCGCGGCGGTCTCGGCGACGGCGGCGAGGATCAGCCGCTGGCGCTCCCGGACGGCGTGCTCGCGCTCTCGGGCCTCGTTCAACTTCGCTCGGAGATCGGGGAGTTCGGTGGGTTCGCGAAGTTCGGCGACCGGTTCGAGGCGGGCTTCCGTGACGGCGGTGCCGGCCGGGCCGGAGAGCACCCGGGCGCGCAGCGAGTGCCCTTCCAGGGCCGTGGGCAGCCCCGTCAGCCGGAGCCGTCCGCCCGGCGGTACGGCCACCCGGGCCCGGCGGCGGCAGACCGCGCCGACGGCGTGGACGACGACCGAGTCCAGCACGGACGGCACGGACGGCACTGCGGGGGCGGTGCGGACGGGCGGTGCGGGGGGTGCGGGCGGCGCGGTGGGCGCGGTGGGGTCGACCGGACCGGAGTCGGCCGGGTAGGACGGGGGGCTGGTGGGAGTGGAGGATTCCGGCCGTTCGCCGTGGTCCCCGTCCTGCGGTCGATGCTGGTCGCTGCTGTGCTGATCGTTCACCCGGCCAACCCCTTCGTCTCGTACCGTCGGCGCCGATCGCGCCAGGGCCTCCCCTTGGGCGGCCCATCCTGCCGTGCGTCGGCGCTCCCGTCCCCGGATTTCGCCGTGCGCGGCGTACGGGCGCCGTGGCGTGCGCTCCGTGGCGTGCGTTCCGTGGCCCGAGTGCCGGGGAGCCGGGCGCTTTCGCGCGGGTCGTGTGTGGGGACGGGTGGGAGGGCCGTCCGGTTGCGGTCGCGGTTGCCCTCGCGGTTGCCCTCGGGGGCGCGGTCGCGGTCGCGGTGTCCGTGCGGACGACGGGGATACGAGAGGATGGGGCGGACGTGTCCGACCGATCCGGCGCCGTCCGGAGCCGTTTCGTCCGGTGCGGTCCGTCCGGGCCGTCCCGGGCCCGTACCGCTCCGCCCGGTTCCGTTGTCCCGCTTGCCCGTTCGTTCTGTGAGGAGAGCCAACCCGCCATGCGCACAGCCGTCGTCGTCGGTACCGGACTCATCGGCACCTCCGCCGCGCTCGCCCTCACCGGAAGAGGTCTGACCGTCCATCTGGAGGACGCGGATCCGGACGCCGCCCGCACCGCCGAATCGCTGGGCGCCGGCATCACCGAACCGGCCGACGGTCCGGTCGACCTGGCGATCATCGCCGTCCCGCCCGCGCTGGTCGGCAAGGTGCTCGCCGACTGCCAGCGCCGCGAACTGGCCCGCTTCTACACCGACGTCGCCAGCGTCAAGGCCGGCCCGCGTGCCGACGTCACCGCGCTCGGCTGCGACACCGTCCACTACATCGGCAGCCACCCGATGGCAGGGCGCGAACGGTCCGGCCCGCTGGCCGCCCGCGCCGACCTGTTCGAGGGTCGCCCGTGGGTGCTCACTCCCACCGCGGACACCGACACCGAGACGCTGAACGCCGTCCTCGAACTGGTCGCGCTCTGCGGGGCCATGCCGATCGTCATGGACGCCTCGGCGCACGACCGTGCGGTCGCCCTGGTCTCGCACGCCCCGCAACTGCTCTCCTCGCTGGTCGCCGCGCGGCTGGAGAACGCCGACGAGACCGCCATAAGGCTCTCCGGCCAGGGTGTCCGGGACGTCACCCGGATCGCGGCCTCCAACCCCGGGATGTGGGTGGACATCCTGTCCGCCAACGCCGGCGCCGTCGCCGACGTGCTGGACGAGGTGGCCAACGACCTCGGCGAGACCGTCGGCGCGCTGCGCGCGCTGCAGGCCGCCGAGGAGCGCGAGCGGCGGGGCGGTGCGGCCGGGATCGAGGCCGTCATGCGGCGCGGCAACACCGGCCAGGCCCGCATCCCCGGCAAGCACGGTGCGCCGCCCACCCGGTACGAGACGGTCGCCGTCGTCCTCGGCGACCAGCCGGGCGAGCTGGGCCGGCTCTTCGGCGAGGTCGGTGCGGCAGGCGTCAACATCGAGGACGTGGACATCGAGCACTCGACCGGCCAGCAGGTGGGATTCGTCCAGCTGTCGGTGGCGCCGGGTGCGGTGCGGCCGTTGACGGCGGCGCTGCGGGCCAGCGGGTGGAGCGTGCGGGACTGAGCCGGGCCCGGAGCGGCCCCTCCTCCGGGGCAGGGCGCCGACGGCGGCCCGATCGTTCGGCAGGCCGCGCCGGGGGCGCCGCCCGAACAGGCGTCGGCGGCCGCAGTGGGCCGCGGTGGGCCGCGGTGAGGGTCGACGGGCTGGGGAAGGAGGGAGGGCGGCGGGTGGGTACGACGACTGCGGCGGTCGAAGCGGAGGAGCGGATGTCCGCCTGGGCGCTGCGGCGGGCGGTTGCCCGGCTCCGCACCGACCTGCGCGCACCCGGACGGGGCGGGGAGGCCGTGCCGGGCGCCGTACCGCTGCTGGTCCGCATGCTGCGGTCGGCGCGCGGGCGGACCCGCGCGGAGGCGCTGAGGCTGCTGACGGAGCTCGCGGAGCAACCGGCGGCGTACTGGTGGCCGATCGCGGACCTGGGCGGGACGGCGGTCCTGGCTCCGGTGGTGCCCGAGGTCGTCCGGTCGGTCGCGGATACGGACCCTGACGTCCGGGCGGCGGCCCCGCCGGTGCTGAAGTGGCTCGGTGCCGACGAACCGGCGGCGCCCGCGGCCCTGCGGGCCCAGGCCGGGCGGGAGACGCACGCGGGCGTGCTGGCGGGCCAGCTGGCAGTGCTGGTGGCGCTGCTGCCGGAGGCGACCGGGACGGTAACGTCCGGGGCTGGGTCGGGTGGGGCTGGGTCGGGCGGGACGGAGGACGGAGCCGGGACCGGCGAGGAATCCGATGATCCGGACCGGTACCAGTGGTTCGCTCGGTGGCTCGGGCATCCGAGCCCCACGGTGCGGCTGGCGGCGCTGGCGGGCAGGCTCCGGCTGAGGCCCGGAACGGACGACACGGGGCTGGGCGCCCTCGCGGCAGCGGCGCTGACCGACACGGAGGACCCCGGACGGCCGGCGGTCGGCCTCCTCCACACCATGACCGCCGAGGCACTGGCCGACCGCCCGAACGAGAGCCGGGCCCTGGCCGACGCACTGTTGCGAACGGAGCCGAGCGGCCGGCAGTCGGCGGGACAGCGGGCCGGCTGGGCCCTGGACCGCGCCGCCCGGACGGTCACCGACCGTCGGGCCGACACCGCCGATCTGTACGCCCTGGCCGCACGGCACCTAGACCATCCAGGCTGGCAGGCCCGCGAGAGCGCCGCGCGGCTGCTCACCGAAGCCGGCTCGGCGGCGGCCCCGTACGCGGACCTGCTCGCGCAGAGGCTCTTCGCCCGCCTCCCCACCCACCACGGGAGGCCGGAGGCGTTCGCGCTGGCCCACCTCGGGGACCCGCGGGTGCTGACCTACCTGCGGCACCGGCTCTGCGGCTCCGGCTACGACCTCGCGATCGGCCGGCTGGTCGGCTCCCACCCCGGCGAGGCCGACACCCTGCTGCCCGCGGTCGAAGTCGCGCTCCAGGAGGAGGGCGGAGGCGCGCGGGCGGGCGCGCTGGAGGCGCTGGCCGCGTGGGGACCGGTCGCGGCCCCGGTCGTGCCGCGACTGGTCACGCTGCTGGAGACCGGGGAGGCCCGCCGGACCGCCGCAGCGCTCGGTGCGATCGGCCCGGCGGCGGAGCGGGCCGCACCGCGCCTGCGTGAGCTGGCGGACGGTGTCGGGGTGCCCGCCGTCGGGGCGCAGCGGCCGCGCGACCCGCGCGCACTGCCCTGGCACGGTACGCAGACGGCCGTCTGGGCACTCTGGCGGGTCACCGGCGACCACCTCACGGCGCTGGAGGTGCTGGGCGCCGCCGCCGAGGCCGGTCCCGGCCGGCCGCACCTGCCCTACCTGGCCGACCTCGGCCCGCGGGCGGTCCGGCACGCCGGTGCCGTCCGCGCGCTCCTGACCTCGCCGGGGGAGCGGACCCGGGTCGAGGCCGCGCACGCCTGGTGGCGGCTGACCGGTGAGCCCGGGCCGGCGGTCGACGTACTGGTCGGCGAACTGACCGGCGAGCGGGCGGCGGCGCGGCGGCTGAGGGGCGCCAGGGCGACAGCGGGCCCGATGGGGCCCGCACGGGCCGCGGGCGAGTACGACGACGAGCTGTCGGCGGTGCTGCGCCACCTCACCGCGATCGGCCGGCCGGCCGACGCTGCGGTGCCGGTGCTGGAGGCGTACGTGGAGGGTCACGAGCGGATGCTGGGCGGGGCGGTACTGACGCCCCTGCGTGACGAGCGGCTGACGGCGGCGGCAGGCGAGGCGTTGGCGGCGATCCGGGGCGACTGAGCGCGAGCTGAGGGGGGTGGGGGGCTGCGGGTGGGCGGTCGGTGTCGGGTTCGGGGACGGTTCGGAGCGGGCCGCCCGCCGACCGGGAGCGTCGGGCGGCGGTGCTGGGGCGGCTCTGGCCTGCCCGTGGACCGGCCCGGGCACCGACTGGGCCGGGGTCGGGCGGCGGTCCATTAACCTTGGGGGAGACACTCCCCCGGCTTCCCCCTGGTTCGGGTCGCCATGCGCAGAGATTCAGAGAGAGGTTCGTGCCGTGGATACTGCCGACCGAGCGCACGCCCCGGTCGTCGTCGCCATCGACGGACCCTCCGGCTCCGGCAAGTCGACCGTCTCCCGGGCGGTCGCCGCCCGGCTGGGGCTGAGCTTCCTGGACACCGGTGCGATGTACCGGGCGATGACCTGGTGGATGCTGGCCAACGACGTCGACGTCGACGACCCCGAGGCAGTGGCCGTCGCCTGCGGCAAGCCGGTGATCGTGTCCGGCACGGACGCGCACGGCCCGACCATCACCGTCGACGGTCAGGACGTCGCCGGTCCGATCCGGGGCCCCGAGGTGACCGCGCACGTCAGCGCCGTCGCCGCGGTTCCGGCCCTGCGGACCCGCCTGGTCGAGCTGCAGCGCGGCTGCGCCGAGGTCGCCGAGCGCGGCATCGTCGCGGAGGGCCGGGACATGGGAAGCGTGGTCTTCCCCGACGCGACCGTCAAGATCTTCCTGACCGCGTCGGAGACGGCCCGCGCCGAGCGCAGGGCGGCCGAGCTGCGTGCCAAGGGCGTGGACGAGGCGACCATCACCGCGATGGCCGCCGACCTGGCCCGCCGGGATGCGGCCGACTCCTCGCGGACGACCGCCCCGCTCACCCAGGCCGCGGACGCGGTCCGGGTGGACACCAGCGAGCTCACGCTGGAGCAGGTGATCGACACGATCGCCGCCCTGGTGGAGGAGCGGGCCGGGTTCTCCGCGGTCTGACCGGGGCCGTCGGCCTCCGGGCCGACCGTCCGATCCACCCGGTGACGTCGTCGCCGGGTGACCACCACCGATGAACGGGTGCCGCACCGGCACCTGGACGAACGGGTGCCGACACGGCACCCGGACAACAATCGCGCTGCCCCGGTGGGGCAGGTACGCACGGCACGCCCCTGGGAAGGGCCGGGCCGGGAAACGGACAACACGAACATGACCGCAGAGCACTCCACCGCCGGACACGGCGAGCTGGACGCCGCCGAGTACGCCGAGTTCATGGCGCTCGCCGCCGAAGAGGGGTTCGACCCCGAGGACGTCGACGGCCTCGGCGACGGCAGCCACCTGCCGCTGCCGGTGCTGGCCGTCGTCGGCCGCCCGAACGTCGGCAAGTCGACCCTGGTCAACCGCATCATCGGCCGCCGTGAGGCCGTCGTCGAGGACAAGCCCGGCGTCACCCGCGACCGCGTCAGCTACGAGGCCAGCTGGAACGGCCGCCGCTTCAAGGTCGTCGACACCGGCGGCTGGGAGATCGACGTCCTCGGCATCGACGCCATGGTCGCGGCCCAGGCCGAGCTGGGCATCGAGACCGCCGACGCGGTGCTGTTCGTCGTGGACGCCACCGTCGGCGCCACCGACACCGACGAAGCCCTGATCAAGCTCATCCGCCGGGCCGGCAAGCCGACCGTCCTGTGCGCCAACAAGGTCGACGGCCCGTCCACCGAGGCCGAGGCCGCCTACCTCTGGTCGCTCGGCCTCGGCGAGCCGCACCCCGTCTCGGCCCTGCACGGCCGCGGTTCCGGCGACCTGCTCGACGCCGTGATGGCCGCGCTGCCCGAGGCCCCGCCGCAGACCTTCGGCGACGCCGCCCTCGGCGGCCCGCGCCGCGTCGCGCTGATCGGCCGGCCGAACGTCGGCAAGTCCAGCCTGCTCAACAAGGTCGCCGGCGAGGAGCGGGTGGTCGTCAACGAGGTGGCCGGAACGACCCGCGACCCGGTCGACGAGCTGATCGAACTCGGCGGCAAGACCTGGAAGTTCGTCGACACCGCCGGTATCCGTCGCCGCGTCCACCTGACCGCCGGCGCCGACTTCTACGCCTCGCTGCGCACCTCCGCCGCGCTGGAGAAGGCCGAGGTCGCGGTCGTCCTGGTCGACGCCAGCGAGACCCTCGCCGAGCAGGACACCCGGATCATCACGATGGCCGTCGAGGCCGGGCGTGCCGTCGTCATCGCGTACAACAAGTGGGACCAGCTCGACGAGGAGCGCCGCTTCTACCTGGAGCGCGAGATCGAGCGCGACCTCGTCCAGGTGCAGTGGGCGCCCCGGGTCAACGTCTCGGCGAAGACCGGCCGCCACATGGAGAAGCTCGTTCCGGCGATCGAGACCGCGCTGGAGGGCTGGGAGACCCGCATCCCGACCGCCCGGCTGAACGCCTTCCTCGGCGAGCTGGTCGCGGCGCACCCGCACCCGATCCGCGGTGGCAAGCAGCCGCGCATCCTGTTCGGCACCCAGGCGGGCACCCGCCCGCCGCGTTTCGTGCTGTTCGCCTCGGGCTTCCTGGAGGCCGGGTACCGCCGGTTCGTCGAGCGCCGGTTGCGTGAGGAGTTCGGCTTCGTCGGCACGCCGATCTCGATCTCCGTGCGTGTGCGGGAGAAGCGCAAGAGGAAGTAGTAGTAGTCGTCAGGCAGGTGTGCGGAGGCCCCGCCACCCGGTTCCGAGAACCGGGTGGCGGGGCCTCCGTTCGTTCGACGGCGCGTGGTTCTGCTGGTGCTGGTGCTCGTTGCGGGTGTGGTGCTCGTGGTGCTCGCGCTGTGAGTGCCGCGTGAGGCGTCCCGGGGCGTCGGGCGATCGGCGTGACCGGGGTCAGTGCTGGTCGCCGCTGCGGCCCGGAGGCAGGGAGAGCATGCTCCGGTGGCGACCGCCTGCGCCCTGGCCCGGCGCGTGGCCGAAGCCCGTGCCCATGACCGGCACGGGAGCCGGCACCGGCATCGGGTGCGGGACGGGCCCGAGGTAGCCGGCCGCGACCCAGCCCTGACTGCTCCCGAACTGGGCTGCGGCAGAGGCAGGTTGGGCGGGTACGGGTAGCGGTGCGGCGCCTTGGCCGAACCCGTGGCTCTGGGTGTGGTTGTGGTTCTGGGGGTGGCCCTGGGTGTGGCCGGCGCCCGGTGCGTGGCTGTTTCCGTCGCTGGTGGGGTCGGTGGTGTGGCCGGTTCCCGTAACGCCGGTGTGGCCGTGGTGGCCGGTGTGACTGCTCGGGTTGTTCTGGTTGCCGTGGTCCGCGGAGCCGCCCGCGCCGGAGTGGGCCGTGAGGCCGTGATGTCCGGTCGGGTCGTGCGGGGCGTGGTGGCCGTGGTGGCCGGCGAGTCCCGGGCCGGTCTGCTGGCTCGGCATGAACTGGGGGATGCCGATCGACTGGCCCGCGTACGTCTGGAACGCCTGGTGCTGCGGCGGGTAGGAGCGGTCCGCGAGGACGGGGTAGCCGTCACGGACGGCGAAGCCTGCGAACTTCAGGTTCTCCTCGCCGGAGCGGTCACCCGGCAGGGCGCGGAAGAGGCGCCGGTACTCGGAGTACAGCTCGTCGTAGATCGGCGTCGCCGAGTGCGGGTGCTCGGCGTCGTACGACGGGCGCATGCCCGGGATTGCGCGGGAGGCGGTGGCGGATCGACGGTGGGATGCGGGGACGTCGTAGCTGTACACGCAGGGCCCAACGAGCGAGTTCGCCGGTGGATGCGGGGTCCCCCGGCCCGGCCGGAAGGTGGCCTGTGCCGTGCGGGAGGGCACGTTAGGCGTGGCCCGCGCCGGGCGCGGAGGCAGGGCGCCCGCGCCGGTTGCGCGCCGGTTGCGCGCCGAGTGCGCACCGAGCATGTGCCGGGTGCGCACCTGATCGGGACGGCGCAGCGGTGCGGCGTACGCGCCCGGCGGGCGTGGCGAGGTACGGGCGTGGCGCGACGCGCGCGTGCCGGCCCGCGCCGGCTCGTACAGGTCGGTGTCGGCCGGTGTCGGCCGGTGTCGGCCCGTACGGGCCCGAGCAGGCGGGCCGGGGCCCGGGCGGTGCAGCGGGCGTCCTGCGGGCTGGGGAACGGGCCGTGGTCCGGCGCGGTGCACGCCTCGGGCCCGTTCCCGGATCCGCTCCCGGCCAGGGGCCGGCCCGGGTATCGGCCAGGTCCGGGCCAGGCGTGGGCCAGGTGCGGGCTCAGGTCCCGGCGAGGGGGAGGGAGGCGGCGACCACCTGGCCCAGGGCGACCGCGCGCTCCAGCGCCAGGCGCAGCAGGTCCTCGCGCGGCTGCCGTCCGACCGTTCCGGCCGGGACGGCGTACATGGTCACCTCGCCGAGTTGGTTGGCGGCGAACCGCCAGGCATCGGTCACCTGGAGCGGCTGGTGGGCCTGCCACCAGCCGGTGCTCCCGCCGGCGGCGGCGGGCTGGAGGATCGCGTGCAGCTTGCCCATCGCGACCAGCACCGACCAGCCGGGCAGCTGGTCCGGCGTCTTGTCGAGGTCGGTGACCTGCTGGAAGCCGGCGTCCTGGAGGAGGTCCAGGAACTCGTCCTCGCCGCTGGTGTTGCCCGGGCGGCCGACCGGTCCGGTCGGCTCGACGACCAGCGAGGCGTGGCCGGTGCTGCCGTGCAGCACCAGCCCGCAGGTGATGCCCAGGATGGCGGCCTGGCCGGGGGCGCTCGACGGGCCGGACGGCTCGGGCCGACCGGACTCGGGAGCGGGCGCCGGGGCCGGCTGGGGGTGGCCGGGCGTACCGGCGGGGGCGTCGCCCCGGGCCTGGCTGATGCTGCGGACGGCGCCGACCAGCTGCTCCTCGGAGACCGGGACCACCTGGGAGGGGATGCAGCGGGCGTGGGCGAACGCGAGCACCGCGGTCTCCTCACCCACGAACAGCACGGTGCTGGTGGGCTCCTGGAGGGTGTCGCCGGGCGTGCGGCAGGAGGTGCACTCGTAGCTGTCGGGAGCGTGGGCGCCGCCGAGCAGGCGGTCGGCCTCGTCGTCGCCGATCTCGGACCGGACCTCGTCGCTGACGTCGAGCATGCGCGGCACTTGTTCTCCTTGTGAGGTGTCAGGGGCGTTGGCGGTAGGTGCTGGCAGTGGGCGTCGGCGGTGGTGCCGACGGGGGCGCCGGGGTGGTGCCGGCAGGGCGGGCGGGGTGAATCCGTAGGGGTCGGGCGGTCGGGTCTGTTCGAGCCGGGGCAGGGGGCGGCCCCGGCCGCCCTTACCAACGGGCCCCTGTGTCAGGGGTCACGGGTGGGGGGTGCGGGTGACGGTAATTGCCCCTGATTCGACCGCGGAGCGTGGTCTCGTGCTCGCAATCTGTCGATCTCGATGGCGGGCCTGCCGGAATGAAACTGTGAGGTGGGACACGGGACAGTGATGTTTGATCTAGGAAATGACGGTTAAATCGGACAAATTGGACATGATTACCTGGTAGTTACCGCCGGTAATGCCCGGCTGAGCTGGGCAGACCTCCGAGTGTTTGGATCCCTGGCGGCCGACTCGTAGCTTCATTGGCGGTGCAACGAGCACCACCCGGGTTCACCCCCGACGCACAGCCCGCCGGTTCACCCGGCGCAGGCCGTGCCCGCCGATCGACCGCTCGAACAGGTCGCCGGTGCGTGGGCGGTGGCCGGGGCGGCGCGGTACGTCCGACACGTACCCGGCCGCCCCACGGACGCGGCGAGCGAATCCCATCCCCTTCGAGGGCTTGGTTCCGCATGCCCGCCCGGGGCTGTCGAGAGGAACCTCATGACCTTCCGTAACGAGACCGCCGCTGCCACCACCTCCACCTCCACCGCCACCAAGCGCAACCGCGTCCGGATGGCTGTCGTGGCGGGCGCCGCTGTCGCGGCCCTGCCGGTGGCCGGCCTCGTCACGGCCACCTCGGCCTCCGCCGCCTCCGTCTCCACCTGGGACGCTGTCGCCCAGTGCGAGAGCGGTGGCAACTGGGCCATCAACACCGGCAACGGCTTCTACGGCGGACTGCAGTTCACCTCCAGCACCTGGGCCGCCTTCGGTGGCACCGCCTACGCCTCGCAGGCCAACCTGGCCACCAAGGCGCAGCAGATCGCCGTCGCCGAGAAGGTCCTCGCCTCGCAGGGCCCGGGCGCCTGGCCCGTCTGCTCCGTCAAGGCCGGCCTGACCAAGGGCGGCGCCCCGGCCGCCGTCGACACCTCCGCCGGTGCGACCACCGCCCCCGCCGCGAAGCCGGCCGCGCCGAAGGCCACCGAGGCCCCGAAGCCGGCCGCGCCCAAGGTCACCGAGGCCCCGAAGACCGCCGCCCCGAAGGCTGCTGTCGCCCCGAAGGCCGTCGAGGCCCCGAAGGCTACCGAGACCCCCAAGGCCGCTGCCGCGCCGAAGGCCGACAAGGCCGACAACGTCGCGAAGTCCGGCAAGTCCTGGACCTCGAACGACGCCAAGCAGGTCAACGGTGGCAACTACACCGTCCAGGCCGGCGACACCCTGAGCACCATCGCTGCGGCCAAGGGCATCGACTGGCACGCGCTGTACGACAACAACGCCAAGGTCATCGGCGCCAACCCGAACCTGATCTTCCCTGGCCAGACCCTGACCGTCTGATCCGACGATCCGCTGTCCGCGCCGTAGGCCCGCCCCCGGCCTGCGGCGCCGGACCACCGGCCGTTCCCCCGCCCACCGGGCTGGGGAACGGCCGTCGGCGTTGCGGGCCGGGGGCGGTGCCGTTGCCGTGTCGGGCCCGTGAGGCGGGCGCCCGGAGGCGGCCCGGACGTGAGCCGGATGCGCCGCGGATGCGGCCCGGAAGGTCGGTGCGAGTACACGGAAGGCCGGACCGCCCGGACGCCCGGACGGTCGTACCGATCCGCCATGCACCGCCGGAGGCGGCCTAGGGTCGACTGGTGTGCCATCAGGACAGCTCGGCCCCGTGACGTCCGAGGGAGTGATCGGGTGACCGCCGGAGCACGCGGACCGACCGCGTCCGCCGCGCTTCCCGTCGTCCGCGTCGCCGCCCTGGCCGCCTGCGCCCTCTGCCTGACGGCGGGCACGGCGCTGCTGCCGACCGTCCGGGCCCGGGCCGCGGTCACGGTGGCGGACATGATCTGGGACGAGCTCGCCGCCTGCGAGAGCGGGGGCGACTGGCAGGCCGACACCGGAAACGGGTACTTCGGCGGGCTCCAGATCAGACCGTCGACCTGGGAGGAGGCGGGCGGACTGCGGTTCGCCGACCGCCCCGACCGTGCGACCAGACGCGCGCAGACCACGGTCGGGGAGGAGATCCTGCGCGGGCAGGGCTGGGAGGCGTGGCCGGGCTGCGCCCGCGAGATCGGGATGATCGTCGACCCGGTGGGGGAGCGGTCCCGCGTGGGGGAACGACCCCCGGCGGGGGTACGGCCCCGGCCGGGGTGAGCGGCCGGTGACACGTGCGTGCCCGCTGTCGGATGTGTCGGAGGTGTGGGCGAGGATGGGGGAGTGACCCAGGGCGAGTTCTTCGGCGGCCTCTTCGACCCCGCCTCCGCGCGCGGACGGTCCGAGCCGGCACCGGGCGCGGTGCTCGTCCCCGGCTGGCTCGACGCGGAGACCCAACTGGGGCTGGTGGCGGCCTGCCGCGAGTGGTCCCGTCCGCCGGCGGGCCTGCACTCCGTCCGGATGCCCACCGGCGGGATGATGTCCGTCCGGATGGTCGGGCTCGGCCTGCACTGGTACCCGTACGGCTACTCGCGGACCGCCGAGGACGGCGCGCCCGTCAAGCCCTTCCCGTCCGACCTCGCCCGGTTGGCCCGGCGGGCGGTCGCCGACGCGTACGGCGAGGCCGCCGCCGACATCCCCGGAGCGGTCGGCTACGAACCGGACATCGCGATCGTCAACCACTACCCGCACGGCGCGAAGATGGGCCTCCACCAGGACCGTGACGAGCGGACGGACGCGCCGGTCGTCTCGCTCTCGCTGGGCGACACCTGCGTCTTCCGGCTGGGGAACACCGAAACCCGCACCCGGCCGTGGACCGACCTGGAACTGCACGGCGGCGACCTGCTGGTCTTCGGCGGCCCGGCCCGGTTCGCGTACCACGGCGTGGTGCGGACGCTGCCGGGGACGGCCGACCCGGAGCTGGGCCTGACCGGGCGGCTCAACATCACCGTGCGGCAGTCGGGGCTGTAGCGGACGGTCCTGGGCCCGGGCCGGGCCCTGTCCTGACCTCCGGGTCTGGGCGAGCCCGGGCCCGGCCTTGCCCGAACCCGGGGTCCGCCCGGGGCCGCCACCTGTCAGCCGACCGATACTGTTCGACCTCGTTCGAGTGAATCGGCGAGGCGGGCCCCTGCCCGGGGGAATGTCCCGGCTCGCTGAAGAATTCGAATGAGCTGGAGAATTCGAGAGAACGGGTGACGACAGCCGGACGGAAGACCTCCGGCCGGGTCGGCAGCCCGGAGAGGACGTGTCCCATGGGTACCCCCGTCGACGAGCTCGTCGCACTGCTGGATCTCGAGCAGATCGAGCTGAACATCTTCCGCGGGCGCAGCCCCGAGGAGGCGCTCCAGCGGACGTTCGGCGGCCAGGTCGCCGGGCAGGCGCTGGTGGCGGCGGGGCGCACCGTGGACGGCGACCGGCCGGTCCACTCGCTGCACTCGTACTTCCTGCGCCCCGGGGTGCCCGGCGTGCCCATCGTCTACCAGGTCGACCGGCTCCGGGACGGTCGCTCGTTCACCACGCGTCGGGTGCTCGCGATCCAGGGCGGCCGGTCGATCTTCGCGCTGACCGCAGACTTCCACGTCCCGGAACCGGAGAGCATCGAGCACCAGTTCCCGATGCCCGTCGTCCCGGCGCCCGAGGAACTGCCGAGCGCGCTGGACGAGGTCGGCTCCCGCCTGGGTGAGCTGCCCCCGTTCATCAGCCGCCGCCAGCCCTTCGACATCCGGTACGTCGACCGGCTGCGGTGGACCAAGGAGGAACTGGCCGGCGTCGAGGCCCGCAGCGGCGTCTGGCTGCGCACCAACGGCGCGCTGCCCGACGATCCGCTGATCCACGTCTGCGCGCTCACCTACGCCAGTGACATGACGCTGCTGGACGCGGTCCGCGCGCCCGTCGAGCCGCTCTGGGGTACCCGGCACTTCGACATGGCCTCGCTCGACCACGCGATGTGGTTCCACCGGCCGTTCCGGGCGGACGACTGGCTGCTCTACCAGCAGGAGTCCCCGATAGCCCACGGCGCCCGGGGCCTCGCGCGCGGGGAGATCTACGACCGCAACGGGCAGTTGGTGGTGTCGGTGGTCCAGGAGGGGCTGTTCCGGCGTATCAAGGGCTGATGAGGAAAGGCCGACCCACCTCGGGTGCCACGTGGTGTGCCCCACGTTCAGCGCTCCACGTCTCGCGCTCCACGTCCCGCGGGTTACGTGCGCATGGCCACGTGCTGTCGGACTGTGTGTTCAAGGGCTCATGTGACGGGCGTGCGACGGGCGTACTACAGGCGTGCCAAGCCGCCCGGCAACGGGAATGATCCACCCGGGTGTCGGATGTTTACGGGGGTAACGGAGAACGGACGGCCCGCCCGGCGGGCCCTGGACCGGAATGGGAGGGCGTGCCGATGACGGCGACCGCCGCAGAGGACTGGAAGCACTGGAGCGATCAGCGGACGGCGTCCGTGAGCGCACTGCACGGGCAGCTGTCGCTCACCGGCACGCACTGGCTCGAACCGGATCCCGCCGAGATCCCCGGCCTGCCGGGCCTCTGGTGGACGGACACCGAGGGCATCCGGTTCCGGGCGACGGCCGCCGACGGCCTCACCGTCGCGGGCGCGGAGGCCCCCGTCGACGGTGAGGCGCTGCTCCGCCCGGACACCGACCCGTCGGCGGACACCGCCACCCTGGGTGAGCTGCTCCTGGTGCCGATCGAGCGCGAGGGGGAGCTGGCGCTCCGGGTCTTCGACCCGGCCGCACCCGGGCGGGCATCGTTCGCGGGCATCTCCGCCTACACCTACGCGCCGGAGTGGGCCGTCCCGGCGGTCTTCACCCCGTTCGAGGGCGAGGCCGCCCAGGCGCTGGTGGTCCCGAACGCCGACGGCAAGGAGCGCCGCCTGGCCGTGAGCGGCCGCATCGAGTTCACCGTCGCCGGCGAGCACCGGACGCTGACGGTGAGCCGTTCGGGCAACGGCCTGAGCGGCGTCATCGCCGACGCGACGAGCGGCCGGGACACCTACCGGTTCCGGTTCATCACCCTCCCCGAGCCCGACGCGGACGGGCACACGGTGTTGGACCTGAACCGCGCCTACCTGCCGCCGTGCGCCTTCGCGGACCACTTCATCTGCCCCTTCCCGCCGCCCGGCAACCGCCTGGACTTCGCGGTGGAGGCGGGCGAGAAGCAGGTCCTCACCCGCTAGTCCGTCCACTGGTCCGTCTGCTGGTCCGTCCGCGGAACGACTGCAGTACGTCTGCAGTCGTTCCGCGGACGGTCCTCGGCATCCCCCGCATCCCGTCCGGGCCGCCTGCCGGTCTGCCGGTCTGCTGGTCTGCGGGCCGAACGGGACGCGGGGCGTGGGCCGTGTGGCGTCGGGCTGCGCACCGGCGTGGCCCCGGAGCTGCACCTGACCGCCAAGTCCTGCCGGGCCTTCTTCGAGGCGCGTCTCGCCGAGTCGGGCGCGACCTTCGTCACCTGGACGGTGCTCGCGGCCCGCAAGCTGGAGGGTCCGATGATCCGGCGCGCCCTCGCGCGGTACCTGGGCATCGAGGGGTCGGCCCTGTCCCGGCAGCTTGAGCAGATGGAGCGGCGCGGGCTCGTGGTGCGCCGTCGCATCGACGAGGACCGGCGCGCGGCCACCGTCGAACCGGCCCCCGAGGGGGAGCTGTACGTCCGGATCTCGGCGGTCGCGGTGACCGGTCAGCAGGAGATGTCGAAGGGCCTCGGCGACGCCGGCGTCGCTCAACTGGCCGTTCTGCCGGACCGGATCCTCGGCAACGTCGGAGTCGACTGACCCCGGTCGGTGGTCCCGGAGGAGCGGGGCGGAACATGGGTTTCCGTGTCGACCAATCATCCTGCCAATCAGCCCCCCGCCGACGCGGTCCCGGCCCCCACCCCGGCGGCACCGTCCCCCTCGGCGCCCGCCGACGCCGTGCCGGTCACGGCTCCTGCCGTACCGGTCACGGCCCCTCCGTGGTACCGGCGGGCCGCACGCGGGGCCTTCGCCGACCTGAGCCCGCTGCGCGACAACGCCGACTACCGGCGGGTCTGGTTCGGCCAGGTCGTCTCCTCGGTCGGGCAGCAGATGACGGCCGTCGCCGTCTCGGTCCAGGTCTACGATCTGACCGGTTCGACCTTCGCGACAGGCCTGGTCGGCCTCTTCTCCCTCTTCCCGCTCATCGCCTTCGGCCTCTACGGCGGTGCGATCGCCGACAGCGTCGACCGCCGCCGCCTCGGCCTGATCGGTTCGGCCGGCCTCGCCGTCGTCTCCGCCGTCCTGGCCGCCCAGGCGCTCGCCGGCCTCGGCCTCGTGGCCGTCCTCTACGTCGCCGTCGCCGTCCAGGCCGGCTTCTTCGCGCTCGGCTCACCCGCCCGGTCCGCGATGATCCCGCGCCTCGTCCCCGCCGAACAGCTCCCCGCCGCCAACGCGCTGAACACCGTCAGCATGAACCTCGGCCTCACCGTCGGCCCCATGCTCGGCGGCGTCCTCATCGGCGCCTACGGCGTCCAGTCCGCCTACCTCGTCGACACC
The DNA here is from genome assembly GCF_036290945.1 of Streptomyces sp. BE303. NCBI lineage: Bacteria > Bacillati > Actinomycetota > Actinomycetes > Kitasatosporales > Streptomycetaceae > Streptomyces > Streptomyces sp. BE303. Next base: position 4,641 of record NZ_JAQYWZ010000348.1, on the reverse strand, counting down.
GTCGCGTTCGCCGCCACCATCTACGCCATGTGGCGCCTGCCGGCGATGCTCCCGCTCGGCGAGCGCAAGGGCCGGGCCTCCGTCCTCGACGGCCTCCGCTTCCTGCGCGACCAGCCCAACCTGCGCACCAGCTTCCTCGCCGACCTCGCCGCGATGATCTTCGGCATGCCACGCGCCCTCTTCCCCGCCATCGCGGTCACCTTCTACGGCGGCGACGCCCGGACCGTCGGCCTGCTGGTCGCGGCCCCCGCCGTGGGCGCCCTCGCCGGCGCCCTCTTCTCCGGCTGGGTCGGCCGAGTCCGCCGCCAGGGCGCCGCCGTCCTCGTCTCCGTCGTCGCCTGGGGCCTCGCCATCGCGGCCTTCGGCCTCGTCCGCAACCTCTGGCTCGGCCTCCTCCTGCTCGCCGTCGCCGGCTGCGCCGACACCGTCAGCATGATCTTCCGCAACACGATGATGCAGGTCGCCGCCCCCGACGAGATGCGCGGCCGCCTCCAGGGCATCTTCGTCGTGATCGTCGCCGGCGGCCCACGCCTCGGCGACTTCGAATCCGGCGCGGTCGCGTCCCTCACCAGCCCCGCGGTCTCCGTCGTCACCGGCGGCCTCGCGTGCGTGGCCGCCATCCTCCTCCTCGCCGCCCGCCGCCCCGCCTTCCTCCGCTACGACGCCCGCCACCCCACCCCCTGACCCCACCCCCATACCTGGCAGCGAGCACCCCCCGACGTGCTGTATTGTTTTCCACGTCGCCGGGACACCGGCCGACAAGGTCGAGAAACCCGAAGCAGAGTCCCTCAGACTCCGCCCAGGGTCACGAGACCACGGGACGTGGCGCAGCTTGGTAGCGCACTTGACTGGGGGTCAAGGGGTCGCAGGTTCAAATCCTGTCGTCCCGACAGTGATGTCGGAAGGCCGCTGGCCGGGAGAAATCCCAGGTCGGCGGCCTTTTTGCTGATGGTCCGACAGATGATCCACGGCGCTGGAGCGGACGGTCCGTGATCTTGCCAGGGACCAGCCGGGGACCAGAGAGCTTGGGAGTCAGGACCCGCCCATAGCTCACCACAGTCCTGGGATCGCGCGCGCATGAGGGCCTCCGGATCTTGCCCGATCAGCGCGCGTCGTCGGGCGCCCGACGGGTGCGCCGCCGATTCAGGCCCCAGGCCGCCAGCGCGGTGACCAGCGCCACCGCGAGTCCGCCGAGGAACTCCGGCAGCGTGGCCGCCAGCAGCTCCGGAACGCCGCCCGCATGGCTGGCGCATCCCTCGCCGATCGCCTGGACCGTCTCGTTGATCTCTGTCGACATTCGCCGTACGCCTCCGCTGCTCGGAACACCTCACGGCCGCCGTCGACCGCGCAGCCAGCGTGCTTGGCGTGGGCGGTGTCCCCAACCCGTGCTGGGACAGCCTGGGGCAGCCTGGGACCGCTCGGGGCAATCGCCCGCTGGCCGTAGGCCCGATCTGGGAGGATCGCCGGTGTCCCGGGCCCGTCCAGGGACGCGTCTGGGGCGCCCCCGGGGCCGGAGTTCGAGGGAAACAGCGATGAGCGCAACAGCGGGAGACGGTGCCAGTGCCGCGTACGCACTCGGGGCCTTCCTCCGGGCCCGGGCGCAGGAAGCGGGCCTGAGCGCGCGTGAGATTGCCCGCGCCTTCCAGCAGCGGGCCGAGCGGGAGCAGGCGGGGAACGCTGCGGTGCCGGGCGGGTCGGCCGCCCCGGCGAGTGGGATGAACTTCTCGAAGTCGCACCTCGACCGCCTCTTCAAGGGCGGTACCGCGCTGCCGTCCGTCCGGTTCCTCGGGGCCTTCCTGGAGATCACGAGCGCCGCCGCCGGGCTGCCTCAGCATCGCCACCAGGCGCTGTTCCGGGAGGCGACAGAACTGCTGACGAAGGCCCGGCGGCTCAAGGCTCGCCCAGCTGAGCTGTCACAGTCACAGCCGTCACCGGAGCCGCCCACCGCAGCGGCGGCCATCGCCACGCTGCAGGCGCAGCTCGGCCTCGAACGGGCGCATCGCACCGGGGACCGCCTCCGCCGGGAGCTGAGCGACACCCAGGCGCTGATGGGCACGCTGCTGCAGATCATCGACGCGTTGCGGGACATCATCACCGAACTCGATTTCGACCTGTTCGGCGCACCACGCGCCGCCGGGCGGACGGTTCCGCGCTCGCTGGCTGAGCGGCAGCGCACCGAGGCAGTCGAGCACAAGGCGGCGGCGGAGACGGAGTTCGACCGGGTGGACCACCGGCGCCGGGTGCTGGAGCTGCTGTGGGACCAGGCGCAGGGCAACCTGCGGCGGCTGGCTGCACACGCCGACGTCGGGCACCTGGGGCCGCTGCCCGACCCCCCGCCGCTATCGCCCCGGAGCGTCGTCTCGCCAGGCCTCCACGCCGAGTCCGCGCTCGCGGACATCGCGACCGCCCTCGGCCGGGTCCAGGAGTACAACGACGCCGGGGAACAGAAGATAGCCCAACTACGACGCGCCCTCGCGGACGACTCACCGCTGGCCCCCGATGACGAACTGGCGATCCTGGTGTCCGCCACCCGCCTGAGCGACCCGCTCGCCCGCAGCGCCGCACTGCGGACCATGCTGACCGGTTGGGCCCACCACCCGCGCACCCGCGACACCCTTCTGCGCCTCGTCCATGATGATCAGTCGGCCATTCGCCACAACGCGGTCTGGGGCCTGGCGGCCGCTTGGGCAGGGAACCCCGAGGCCCGGGAGGCCGTCATGGCGCTGGCCGGCGACCCCGAGCATCAGGTTCGGCAGACGGCGGCCCTGGGGCTGGCGTATAGCTGGCCGGGTGACCATGTCGCGCGCGACGCGCTGGCTCGGCTCGTTCAGCACAAGGATCCGGAGGTCCGTGAGACGGTGATGCCTGCGCTGGTTCAAGGGTGGCCGTACGATCCAGTGGTCCGTGACTGCCTGATCACCGCTGCCCGCGACAGCGAGGCACTCGTCCGGGCGGTCGCCGCAGAGCTTCTCAACGAGAGCTGGCCCCACGATCGCGCCGCCCTCGGCGCTCTCTACTCTCTCCGTGACGATCCCTCGGAGTCCATCCGTTGGGTGGCCGTGAAGGGGCTCGCGCGCCAGGGCCATACGGTCGCCATCTCTCGCATGACGGACAACGCCATCCTCCAGGCTGCCGAACTGCCGGCTTCCTACCAGGAACTCGGAACTCTGCCGGTCGCCGCGGCGCTGCGCCGGGGAATCGGCTTCCACGAGGGGATCACCGTGCTGGTGGGCGGCAACAGCACCGGGAAGACCCTTCTGTTGGAGGCCCTGGCCCTGTCGATGAACTCGGTGCGCTCCGCGCTCCCCATCGGTAAGCCGAGCTCGGCGAGCCAGGACTTGGCCAAACACCTCCGGATCACGTGGAACGAGCGGCGGACTCCGCATAGTTGCTACTACCTCAGCGACCGGAACGTCCGGGTACTCGACAGCCGAGCTTCCGGGTTCGAGAACTGGCAGGCGAACCTGCGCTCCCTGGCCGAGCCGGACGGTGTGCCAAACCGGGTTGTCCTGATCGACGAGCCCTTCGGCTCTTTGCACCCCGCCGCGGAACGCGCGGTCTTCGACACACTCTCGGGGCTTGCCGACCAGGGCTTCCAGCTGATCATCACCTCAATGCGAACCACCTGGACCACCTTCTCGGCGGCCCGCGTCATCCAGATCGACCGAAGTGCTCACCGCACGGCCTCCTTCGATCCAACGAGGCTCCCTGACGGACCGACGCCGTTGATCTAGGCCGCGTCATACTGATCTTCCGATCGTTGCTCGGCTCTGCCGTTCACCGACGTGCAGTGGGCCATTCGCACGCATCGTGGGCCGGCGGCTCGGGGCGGCCCCGGGGAGGTCCGCGTTCGACTTCACACGAGGTCGCCGGCCTGCCAGCCCGGGGGGACCTTGGGCAGGCCGATCAGGGCGTCGATGGTCAGGTGCTCGGTGAGCAGGGCTTTGAGGTTGCGGCCGTCGATGAGGCGGAGGCGGCCGTTGCGGTGGGCGAAGTCGTAGCTGTCCTTGCCGAACCACGAGGTGGTGACGACGATGCCGTAGCCGGCGTCCTTGTCCTGCATGACGCCCGACATGGCGCGGACGGTGTTCACCGGGACCACGTTCTTGGAGCGTTTGGCCTGGATGGCGAAGCTGGTGGATCCGGTTGGGTCGGCCAATGTCGCGACGGCGTCCACGCCGTCGTCGCGGGAGCCCTGGGTGCGCCAGGTCTCGTAGCCCATGGGTTCGAAGAGTTCGCGGACCAGGCGTTCGAAGTCGTAGGGGTTCATACGGAGCAGGTCGGGCCGGCTGTCGAGGGTGGCTACCACGGCCGTGTCGGTGATGATGCGGTAGCGGGACAGGTCCGCCTCGACGATGGGTGTGACCGGTTCCAGGTCGTGGGGGTGCTTGGAGACGGTGGCGCCGAGCCGGTGGAGGCACTGCTGCGGGTCGAGACGCGGTTCGTCCAGGACCAGTTCGGCGAAGTCCTTGCGTTGGGCGACGACGCTGACGACGCACGCCCGGACGGCCTGGCCGGTCGTCGGATCGGTGGCGTTGACGCGGCCGTTGAGGATGACGGTCTCCACGAATGCTGCCGGTGTGGCGGTGAACGCCTCGTCCAGCGCCCGGAGGGCCAGGCGGGCCACCAGCCGGGCGTAGG
>NZ_JAQYWZ010000347.1:0-11841 GCF_036290945.1 Streptomyces sp. BE303 | reverse complement strand
CCCACCCTGCGCCGCGACGAAGGCGACCGACGACGCCTCCTCACCTCCCTCGCCCACGCCTGGACCACCGGCCTCACCGTCGACTGGACCACCGCGATCCCCCGCGGCCGACGCGTCGAACTGCCCACCTACCCGTTCCAGCGGGAGCGGTTCTGGCTCGCCCCGAGCACGACCACGCCCCCGGGGGCGGGCCCGTCCACCGACGGTCTGTGGGACGTCCTGGAGCGCCAGGAGCCGACCGAACTGTCCGCCGAGCTCCAGGTGAGTCCGGCCGCGCTCGGCGAGGTGCTGCCCGCGCTGGCGGGCTGGCGGGCCGAACGGACCGCGACCGCCGAGGCCGACTCCTGGCGCTACCGGATCGGCTGGCAGCCGCTGGGCCTGAAGCCCGCCGAGGCGCCGGCGGGCCGCTGGCTGGCCGTGCTGCCGGAGAGCGACACCGCCTGCCGGGTGGTCGAGGCGCTCGCCGCGGTGGGCCTCGACGTGGTCCCGTTCACCGTGAGCGGACCCGGAACGGGACGCGAGGCGCTGGCGAAGCGGGTGACCGAGGCGCTCGGCGACGGGGAGGCGCCGGCCGGCGTGCTCTCGCTGCTGGCCCACGAGGAGCGCCCGCACCCGGAGTTCGCCGACCTACCGGGCGCGGTCGCGCTGACCCTGGCCCTCGTACAGGCACTGGGCGACGCGGGCGTGGAAGCGCCGCTGTGGTGCCTGGTCAGCGGGACGGCGGTGCTCGGCGCGGGTGAGCGGCCGGGCGGCCCGGTGCAGGGTGCCGTGGCCGGGCTGGCACGCACGGTGGCGCTGGAGCACCCCGAGCGCTGGGGCGGGCTGGTGGACCTACCGCCCGCCGACGGCGCGGGACTGGACGAGCGGGCGGCGCGGCGGCTGTGCGCGGTGCTCGCGGCCGCGCGGGACGAGGAGCAGGTGGCGGTGCGGTCCACCGGCGTGCACGGGCGCCGGCTGCTGGCCGCCCCCGTCCGGACGGCCGGGGACTCCGGGCCGGGCCCGGCGGTGTGGCGGCCGGCCGGGGCGGTGCTGGTGACCGGCGGGACCGGCGCGGTCGGGGCGCACCTGGCGCGCCGGCTGGTGGCGCAGGGTGCCGAACGGGTGGTGCTGCTCAGCCGCCGAGGTGCGGCGGCGCCCGGGGCGGCGGAGCTGCGGGCGGAGCTGGGCCCGGCCGTGGAGCCGGTGGCCTGCGACGTGACGGATCGGCAGCAGCTCGCCGCGGCCGTCGCCGCGTACCGGCCGGACGCGGTGGTGCATGCCGCCGGGGCACTGGACGACGGGGTCCTGGACGCGCTGACGCCCGAGCGGATGGCGTTCTCGCTGCGCGCCAAGCTGACCGCGGCCCTGCTGCTGGAGGAGCTGACGGCCGACCTGGAGCTGTCCGCCTTCGTGGTGTTCAGCTCGGTGATGGGCGTGGTCGGCAACGCCGGTCAGGGCAACTACGCGACGGCCAACGCCGCTCTGGACGCGCTGGTCGCGCGGCGCCGGGCCGCCGGCCTGCCGGGAACCGCGATCGCCTGGGGTGCCTGGGGCACCGAGGGGGCCGACCGGGGCACCGGCGGCGCGGGCGCCGGAATGCTGGCCGACGAGGTGGCCCGGCGGCTGGGCGACCGCGGTCTGCCGACCATGGCACCGCGCAGCGCGATCACCGCGGTGGCCCGCGCGCTGGGCGAGGACGACGAGCTGGTGGTGGTCGCGGACGTGGACTGGCGGCGGCTGGCCGAGTCGTCCGGTCTGCGTTCGGCGCTGCTGGGACGGCTGCCGGTGCCCGCCACCGCGGCGCCGGCCGAGGAACGGCCCGCGGCGGCGGAGCGGCCCGGCGAGCTGGCCGGCCGGCTGGCCCCGCTGGCCCCGGGCGAGCGGATGCACCTGCTGACCGACCTGGTGCGTGCCAACGCCGCGGCCGTGCTGCGGCACGCCGACAGCGGCGCCGTGCTGCCCGCGCGGGCGTTCGCGGAGCTCGGCTTCGACTCGCTGACCGCCGTCGAGCTGCGCAACCGGCTGGGTACGGCGACCGGTCTGCGGCTGCCCGCGACCGTGCTCTTCGACCACCCGACACCGCACGCGGTGGCGGTGCGGCTGCTGGCCGAGCTGGGCCTGGCGCGGGAGTCGGCCGAGCCGGGCCCCGCCGGTGCGCCCGGGGGCGGCGCGGCCGCCGGGCCGGACGGCGGCGAGCCGCTGGCCGTGGTCGGCATGGCCTGCCGCTTCCCGGGCGGGGTGGGCTCGCCGCAGGAGCTGTGGGAGCTGCTGGCCGAGGGCCGGGACGCCGTCGGTGACTGGCCGGCCGACCGCGGGTGGGACGTCGAGCGGCTGTTCGACCCGGACCCGGACCGACCCGGCACCACGTACAGCCGCAGCGGCGCGTTCCTGGCGGACGCCGGCGGCTTCGACGCCGAGTTCTTCGGGGTGAGCCCGCGCGAGGCGCTGGCCATGGACCCGCAGCAGCGCCTGCTGCTGGAGACCGCCTGGCAGGCGGTCGAGGACTCCGGGCAGGACCCGTCGGCGCTGCGCGGCGGCCGGGTCGGCGTCTTCGTCGGCACCAACGGTCAGGACTACGTGGACGCGCTGGCGGCCGCCGAGGGGATCTCCGAGGGCCACCTGCTGACCGGCAACACGGCCAGTGTGCTCTCCGGCCGGATCTCCTACGCCCTGGGGCTGGAGGGTCCGGCGCTGACCGTGGACACCGCCTGCTCGTCCTCGCTGGTCGCCCTCCACCTGGCGGCCCAGTCGCTGCGGCGCGGGGAGTGCGAGCTGGCGCTGGCCGGCGGGGTCACGGTGATGAGCACGCCCAAGCTGTTCGTGGAGTTCAGCCGTCAGCGCGGGCTGGCCCCGGACGGGCGGTGCAAGGCCTTCTCGGCGGACGCGGACGGCACCGGCTGGGGCGAGGGCGTGGGCGTGCTGGTGCTGGAGCGGCTCTCCGACGCCGTGGCCCGCGGCCACCGGGTGCTGGCCGTGGTCCGGGGCTCGGCGGTCAACCAGGACGGTGCGAGCAACGGCCTGACCGCGCCCAACGGCCCCTCCCAGCAGCGGGTCATCCAGGCCGCGCTGGCAGACGCGGGGCTGACCGCCGACCAGGTCGACGCGGTCGAGGCGCACGGCACCGGCACCCGGCTCGGCGACCCGATCGAGGCCCAGGCGCTGCAGGCCGTGTACGGGCGCGGCCGGGCCGCGGACCGGCCGCTGCTGCTCGGTTCCGTCAAGTCCAACCTCGGCCACACCCAGGCCGCCGCCGGGGTCGCCGGGGTGATCAAGACGGTCCTGGCGATGCGGCACGGCCTGCTGCCCCGGAGCCTGCACATCGCGGAGCCCAACCCGCACGTGGACTGGTCCTCGGGCACGGTACGGCTGCTGGCCGAGGCCGTCGCCTGGCCGGACACCGGCCGGCCGCGACGCGCGGGCGTCTCCTCGTTCGGGATCAGCGGCACCAACGCCCATGTGATCGTGGAGCAGGCGCCCGACGCCCCCGTGCGGGCGCCGCTGCCCGCGCGCCGTGCGCCCCTGCTGCTGTCGGCCCGGGGCCCGGCCGCCCTGCGGGCCCGGGCCGAGCAGCTGGCCGGCCGCCTGGACGGGCGGGAGGAGGTCGACCTCGCGGAGCTGGGCCGGGCCCTCGCGGTGAGCCGGGCCGGTCTGGAGCACCGGGCCGCCGTGCACGGCGCGGACCGGGCGGCGCTGCGCGAGGGCCTGCGGGCGCTGGCCGACGGCGCCCGCTCGGCGGCGGTGACCACCGGCGTGGTGCGGGCGGACGGGCGGACGGCGTTCCTCCTGCCGGGCCAGGGCAGCCAGCGGGCCGGGGCCGGGGCCGGGCTGTACCGTGCCGAGCCGGTCTTCGCCGACGCGCTGGACGAGGTGCTGGCGGCGCTGGATCCGCACCTGGACCGGCCGCTGCGCGAGGTGATGTTCGCCGCGCCGGGCAGTGCGGAGGCCGCGCTGCTGGACCGCACCCGCTACACCCAGCCGGCCCTGTTCGCCCTGCAGACGGCGCTGCTGCGCCTGCTGGACCACCACGGTGTGCGGCCCGACCTGCTGCTGGGGCACTCGATCGGCGAGCTGTCCGCCGCGCACGCGGCCGGGGTGCTGGACCTGGCGGACGCGAGCGCGCTGGTGGCCGCGCGCGGCCGGCTGATGGACGAGCTGCCCGAGGGCGGCGCGATGGTGGCCGTCGAGGCGACCGAGGAGGAGCTCGCGGCGGTGCCGGCCGCGCCGGGGGTCGACCTGGCCGCGGTGAACGGACCGCGCTCCTGCGTGCTCTCCGGTGACCGCGCGGCGGTGCTGGCCGTGGCGGAGGAGTTCCGGGCGCGCGGGCGGCGGACCAAGCGGCTGGCGGTGGGCACCGCCTTCCACTCCGCGCGGCTGGAGCCGATGCTGGCGGCCTTCCGGGAGGTCGCGGCGGGCCTGGCGTACCGGCCGCCGACGCTGCCGGTGATCTCCGACCTCACCGGTGAGCCGGCCGGCGCCGAGCAGCTGTGCTCCCCCGACTACTGGGTGCGGCACGCGCGCGGCACCGTCCGGTTCCTGGACGGCGTGCGGCGGCTCCGAGCCGAGGGTGCCGACCGCTTCGTGGAGCTGGGCGCCGGCGGGGTGCTCTCCGCGCTGGTGCAGGAGTGCCTGCCGGACACCCCCGAGGGCGCGGCGGTGGCGCTGCTGCGCGAGGGGCGGCCGGAGGACGAGTCGGTGACGGCCGCCCTGGCCCGGCTGTACGTGCACGGCACGGCGGTGGACTGGAGTCCCGGCGGCACCGGCGGCGGCCGGGTCGAGCTGCCCGGCTATCCGTTCCAGCACCGCCGGTTCTGGCCGGTGCCCGCCGTCACCGCCCCGGCCACCGGGCGGCTGCGCTACCGGATCGACTGGCAGCCGCTGGAGCCGGGGCCCGCGGCCCGGCTCACCGGCCGCTGGCTGCTGGTGCTGCCCGAGGGCGCCGACACGGACGGCCCGGCCGACGGCGCCGCGCGGGCGCTGGCCGCCCGCGGCGCCGAGGTCGAGCTGCTGCGGACGGCGGACGGTACGGACCGCGCCGCGCTGGCCCGCCGGCTGCCCGCCGCCGTCGACGGAGTCCTGGCCCTGCCCGGCACGGACATCGAACTGCTCGTCCTGGTCCAGGCGTTGGGCGACGCCGGGGTGAGCGCGCCGCTGTGGTGCGCGACCCTGGGCGCGGTGGAGGCCGGCGGGCAGCCGGTCGGGCGGCCCGAGCGGGCCCGGCTCTGGGGCCTGGGCCGGGTCGCCGCGCTGGAGCACCCCGAGCGCTGGGGCGGTCTGGTGGACCTCCCCGCCGAGCCGGACGACGCGGCCTGGGAGGGGCTGTGCGCGGCACTGGCCGGAGCGGGCGGTGACGACCAGCTCGCGGTCCGCCCGTCCGGTCTGCTGGGCCGCCGGCTGCGCCGCTCCCCGGTCCCGGCCGCCGCCACTCCCGCCGCCACCCCGGCCGCCACCCCGGCCGCCACCGCCCCGTCGGCGGGTTTCGCGGCCCTGCGCGGCACGGTGCTGATCACCGGCGGGACCGGCGGCCTGGGCGCCCAACTGGCCCGGCGGCTGGCCCGAACCGGCACCCGGCGCCTGGTGCTGACGAGCCGGCGCGGACCGTCCGCCCCGGGTGCGGAGCGGCTGGCCGCCGAACTGACCGCGCTCGGCGCCGAGGTCACGGTGGCGGCCTGCGACGTGGCGGACCGCGCTGCGCTGGCCGCCCTGCTGGACGGGCTCGGCGAGGAGCGGGTCGACGCGGTGGTGCACGCCGCCGGGCTGACGTCCGACACGCCGCTGGCCCGCTGCACGCCGGAGGGCTGGGCCGCCGAGTGCGCCGCGAAGGCGGCGGGCGCGGCCAACCTGGACGCCCTCCTGGAGGGCCACCGGATCGAGGCGTTCGTCCTGTTCTCCTCGGTGTCGGCGGCCTGGGGCAGCGCCGGGCAGGGGGCGTACGCCGCCGCCAACGCCCAGCTGGACGCGCTGGCCGAGCACCGGCGCTCGCGCGGGCTGCCCGCCACCTCGGTGGCCTGGGGACCGTGGGCGGGGGCGGGGATGGCCGAGGGCCCCACCGGCGAGCGGCTGCGCGCGCTGGGGCTGCGCCCGATGGCGCCCGCGACCGCGCTGGACGCGCTGGAGCAGGCCCTGGAGCTGGACGAGACGCACCTCGTGGTGGCCGACCTGGACTGGACCCGCTTCGCGGCGCTCTTCGAGTCGGCCCGGCGCAGCCCGCTGCTGGCCGAACTGACCGCCGCCCGGGCGGCGTCCGCCGACGACGGCCGGGGCGACGACCGGGGCGAGGACCGGGGCGACGGTGAACCGCGGGAGGCTCCGGACGCGCAGTCGTCCCCCGGCGCCCTGCTCCGGGCCGGGCTGGCACCGCTGGGCCCCGAGGCCCGGCAGCGGCTTCTGGTGGACCTGGTGCGCAGCGAGTCGGCGGCCGTTCTCGGGTACGCCGACACGGCCCGGGTGGAGCCCGAACGACCGTTCCGCGAGGTCGGTTTCGACTCGCTGACCGCCGTCGAACTGCGCAACCGGCTGGTCACCGCGTGCGGCCTGGAGCTGGCCGTCACCACCGTCTTCGACCACCCGACCGCCACCGCGCTGGCCGAGCACCTGCTGTCGCTGCTGGTCGGCCGGACGGACGGGCCGGACGGCGGCGCGGGCGCCGCGACCGGTGGTCCGCTGCCGGTGGGCGAGCCGCTGGCCGTGGTGGGGATGGCCTGCCGGTTCCCCGGCGGGGTGCGCTCCCCGGAGGACCTGTGGCGGCTGGTCGCCGACGGCACGGACGCAGTGGGCGGGCTGCCCACCGACCGCGGCTGGCCGCTGGACTCGCTGTACAGCGGCGACCCGGAGGCGCCCGGCACCTTCTACGCCACCGCGGGCGGATTCCTGCACGACGCGGGCGAGTTCGACGCCGAGTTCTTCGGCATCTCGCCGCGCGAGGCCCTGGCCATGGACCCGCAGCAGCGGCTGCTGATGGAGACCGCCTGGGAGGCCGTGGAGCGGGCCGGCCTGGACCCGGCCGGGCTGCGGGGCAGTAGCGGCGGGGTCTTCCTCGGCGTGGCCGCGCAGGGCTACGGCGCCGGGCCGCAGGATCCGGCCGCCGACGTCGAGGGCCACCTGCTCAGCGGCACGGTGACCAGTGTGGCCTCCGGCCGGATCGCCTACACGCTGGGCCTGGAGGGCCCGGCCGTGACGGTGGAGACCGCCTGCTCCTCCTCGCTGGTGGCGCTGCACCTGGCCGGGCAGTCGCTGCGGGCCCGGGAGTGCTCGTTCGCGCTGGTCGGCGGGGCGGCGGTGATGGCGAGCCCGGACGCGTTCGTGGAGTTCAGCCGCCAGCGCGGGCTGGCCGCCGACGGGCGGTGCCGCTCGTTCTCCGACGAGGCCGGCGGCACCGGCTGGTCGGAGGGGGTGGGCGTGCTGCTGGTCGAGACGCTGACCGAGGCCCGGCGCCTGGGGCACCCGGTGCTGGCCGTGGTCCGCGGCACGGCGGTCAACCAGGACGGTGCCAGCAACGGCCTCACGGCTCCGAACGGGCTGGCCCAGCAGCGGGTGATCCGTCAGGCGCTGGCGAACTCCGGGCTGTCGGCCGCCGAGGTGGACGCGGTGGAGGCGCACGGCACCGGCACCACGCTGGGCGACCCGATCGAGGCCGGCGCGCTGCTGGCGACCTACGGGCGGGAGCGGCCCGGGGACCGGCCGCTGTGGCTGGGTTCGCTGAAGTCCAACATCGGCCACACCCAGGCCGCCTCGGGCGTCGCCGGGGTGATCAAGAGCGTGCTGGCGCTGCGTCACGCCGTCCTGCCCAGGACCCTGCACGCGGAGCGGCCCTCGACCCGGGTGGACTGGTCGGCGGGCGCGGTCGAACTGCTGACCGAGGCGCGCCCGTGGGAGACCGAGGACGGACGCCCGCGCCGGATCGCCGTCTCGTCGTTCGGGATGAGCGGCACCAACGCGCACGCCGTCCTGGAGCAGGCCCCCGAGCCCGCACCGGCCGGGGCCGGCGACGCGAGCCGCGCGACCGGCAGCACCGGCACGGGCGGCGCAGGCGACGCGGACGGCACCACCGACGCGACCGGCGCGGGCGGGCTGCCCTGGCTGCTCTCGGCCCGCGACGCGGCCGGGCTGCGCCGACAGGCCGGCCGGCTGCTGGCCGCCGTCGACGCCGACCCCGGGCTCACCGCGACCGAGGCCGCCCGCACCCTGGCCACCGGCCGCGCCGCGCTGCCACAGCGGGCCGCCCTGGTCGGCGCGGACCGCGACGCGCTGCGTGCCGAACTGTCCGCGCTGGCCGGGGGACTGCCCTCGGGCGGGGTGTTCGAGGGGCGGTCCGGCGCGCCGGGCACGGTCTTCGTCTTCCCCGGCCAGGGTTCGCAGTGGGCCGGCATGGCCGTCGAACTCCTCGACACCGCACCCGTCTTCGCCGAGCGGATGGCGCAGTGCGAGAAGGCCCTCGCCCCGCACGTCGACTGGTCGCTGACCGGGCTGCTGCGCGACGGCGACCCGCTGGACCGGGTCGAGGTGGTACAGCCGGCGCTCTGGGCGGTGATGGTCTCGCTGGCCGCGCTGTGGCGTTCCCACGGCGTCGAGCCGGCCGCCGTGGTCGGCCACAGCCAGGGCGAGATAGCCGCCGCCGTCGTCGCCGGCGCGCTGAGCCTGGAGGACGGCGCCAAGGTGGTCGCGCTGCGCAGCCGGGCACTGCGCCGACTGGACGGCGCGGGCGGGATGGTCTCCGTGTCGGCCGCGCGGGACCGGGTCACCGAGCTGCTCGAACCGTACGGGCCGGAGCTCGCCGTGGCCGCGGTCAACGGCCCGCAGGCGGTGGTGGTGGCCGGTGTGCCGGAGCGGCTCGTCGCGCTGCTGGCCGACTGCGAGCGCGCCGGGGTGCGGGCCCGGCGGATCCCGGTGGCGTACGCGGCGCACTCCCCGCAGGTCGCCGAGGTGCGCGAGGAACTGCTGGCACACCTCGCCGAGGTGCGGCCCCGGCCCGCCGAGGTCCCGCTCTTCTCGACGGTCACCGGCGAGCGGATCGACGGCGCGCTCCTGGACGCCGCGTACTGGTACCGCAATCTGCGCGAGCCGGTCGTCTTCGACACCGCGACCTCGGCGCTGCTCGCGGCCGGTTACGAGCTGTTCGTCGAGGTGAGCCCGCACCCGGTACTGGTCGCGGCGGTCGACGGCTCGGCGCAGGCCGCCGGCCGGCCGGCCACCGCCGTCCCGACCCTGCGGCGCGGCGAGGGCGGACCCGACCGCCTGCTGCGGGCGCTGGCCGAGGCCTGGGCGGCGGGCGCGCCGGTCGACTGGCGGGCCGAGCGGCCCCTGCGGCCGGACCGGCTGCCCACCTACGCCTTCGCCCGCGAGCGCTACTGGCTGCCCACCCCCGGGCGCGGCGGCTGGGCGGCCCTGGCCGGCGGCACGGCGGCGGGCTCCGCCCCGGTGGGTGACCCGGTGGCGGCCGGCGGGACGGACGGCGCGACGGACCCGGCCGGCGACCTGGCCCTTCGGCTGGCTCCGCTGGACCGGGCGGAGCGGCACCGGGTGCTGGTCGAGCTGGTCGGCGCCCACGCGGCCGCCGCCCTCGGGCACGCCTCGGCGGCGGCCGTCCGGCCCGACCGGCCCTTCGCCGAACTGGGCTTCGACTCGATGCTCGCGGTGCGCTTCCGCAACCGGCTGAGCGCGGTCACCGGCGTGCCGCTGCCACCGACGGCGGTCTTCGACCACCCGAGCCCGGCCGCACTGGCCGAGCTCCTGGAGAGCGTTCTCCGCCCGCCGTCGCGCGGCCCGGCCGAGGCCGAACTCGACCTGCTGGAAAAGGCCCTGGCCTCGCTCGACCCGGCCGGGCCGGACGGCCGCGAGATCGGCTCCCGGCTGCGCGAGCTGCTGCGCGGCTGGGGCGAACGGGCCGGCCGGGGCCCGGCCGAGGCCGAGCCGCCGGTGACCCTGGCGGCGGCGACCGCCGACGAACTCTTCGACCTGCTCGACAACGACTTCGGAATGGCCTGAGGGAGAGCTGGAACTGATGCCGGACAACGAGAAGCTTCTCGACTACCTCAGGCGAGCCACTGCCGACCTGGGCGACGCGCGGCGTGAACTGCGGGCCGCCGAGGACGCCCGGCACGAGCCGATCGCCATCGTCGCCATGGGCTGCCGCTACCCGGGCGGGGTGGACTCGCCCGAGCGGCTGTGGGAGCTGGTCGAGCGCGGTGAGGACGCCATCGGCGACTGGCCGGACAACCGCGGCTGGGACGTCGAGGGGCTGTACCACCCGGACCCGGACCACACCGGCACCTCGTACACCCGCAGCGGCGGATTCCTCCACCAGGCCGACGAGTTCGACGCCGGCTTCTTCGGGATATCGCCGCGCGAGGCGCTGGCCATGGACCCGCAGCAGCGGCTGCTGCTGGAGACCTGCTGGGAGACCGTCGAGCGCGCCGGTCTCGACCCGGCCGGGCTGCGCGGCAGCCGGACCGGCGTCTTCGTCGGCGCGATCGGCAACGGCTACGGGGTGGGCGCCCGGGGGCTGCCCGAGGTCGAGGGGCTGCTGGACACCGGGACGGCGAGCAGTGTGCTCTCCGGGCGGGTCTCGTACACGCTGGGCCTGGAGGGTCCGGCGATCACCATGGACACCGCCTGCTCCTCCTCGCTGGTCGCCCTGCACCTGGCGGTGCGCTCGCTGCGCTCGGGCGAGTGCGAGCTGGCGCTGACCGGTGGCGTGTCGGTGCTCGCCGCCCCGGACGCGTTCGTGGCGTTCAGCCGGCAGCGGGCGCTGTCCGCCGACGGCCGCTGCAAGGCGTTCGCGGGCGCGGCCGACGGCACCGGCTGGTCCGAGGGTGTCGGCGTGCTGCTGCTGGAGCGGCTCTCCGACGCCGTGGCCCGCGGCCACCGGGTGCTCGCCGTCATCCGGGGCACCGCGGTCAACCAGGACGGCGCCAGCAACGGCCTGACCGCGCCCAACGGCCCCTCGCAGCAGCGGGTGATCGCCGACGCGCTGGCGGACGCGCGGCTGTCGGCCGCCGACGTGGACGCGGTGGAGGCGCACGGCACCGGCACCACGCTGGGCGACCCGATCGAGGCCCAGGCCCTGCTGGCCGCCTACGGACAGCAGCGGCCGGACGGACGGCCGCTGTGGCTGGGCTCGCTGAAGTCCAACATCGGCCACAGCTCGGCCGCCGCCGGGGTCGGCGGCGTGATCAAGATGGTGCAGGCGATGCGGCACGGTGTGCTGCCGAAGACCCTGCACGTGGACGAGCCCACCCCGTTCGTCGACTGGTCGGTGGGCGCGGTCGAACTGCTGACCGAGGCCCGCCCCTGGGAGACCGAAGGCGAGCGGCCGCGCCGCGCCGGGGTCTCCGGTTTCGGGGTGGGCGGCACCAACGCGCACGCGATCGTCGAGCAGGCGCCGGACGCCGGGGACCTGCCGGACGCCGCGGGCCCGGACGCGACCGACGCGGACCCCACCGGCCCGGTCCCGGCCGGCCCGCTGCCCTGGGTGCTGTCGGCGCGCGACCCGCAGGCGCTCCGCGCCCAGGCCGCCCGGCTGGCCGCCTCCCTGGCCGACGGGCCCGCGCACGACCCGGCGGAGATCGGCCGGGCGCTGGCCACCACCCGCACCGCCTTCGAGCACCGCGCGGTGCTGGTCGCCGAGGACGCCGCGGGCTTCGCGGCCGCGCTGGAGGCGCTGGCCGCCGACCGGACGGCGCCGAACGTGGTGCTGGGCACCGCCGGCCCGGCGGGGAAGACCGCCTTCGTCTTCCCGGGGCAGGGCTCGCAGTGGGCCGGCATGGCCGTCGAACTCCTCGACACCGCACCCGTCTTCGCCGAGAAGATGAACCAGTGCGAACAGGCCCTCGCCCCCCACGTCGACTGGTCCCTCACCCAACTCCT
>NZ_JAQYWZ010000346.1:0-40227 GCF_036290945.1 Streptomyces sp. BE303 | reverse complement strand
CTGGACCCAGTCCCGCCAGATCGTCCCCGGCTGGTACGGCGTCGGCGCCGGCCTCGCCGCCGCCCGCGAGGCCGGTCTCGGCGACGTGCTCGACGAGATGTACGGCCAGTGGCACTTCTTCCGCAACTTCCTGTCCAACGTGGAGATGACGCTCGCCAAGACCGACCTGCGGATCGCCCGCCACTACGTCGACACGCTCGTCCCGGCCGAGCTGCACCACGTCTTCGACACCATCCGCACGGAGCACGACCGCACCGTCACCGAAGTGCTCCGGGTCACCGGCGCGTGCGAACTCCTCGACCAGCAGCCCGGGCTCAAGCAGACCCTGGCCCTGCGGGACGCCTACCTCGACCCGATCTCCTACCTCCAGGTCGCCCTGCTCCGACGCCGCCGCGCCGCGGTCGCCGCCTCCACCGGGGCGGACCCGCTCCTCGCCCGCGCCCTGCTCCTCACCGTCAACGGCATCGCCGCCGGACTTCGCAACACCGGCTGACCCCACGGGAGTTCCCCACCATGACCGCCAACACCCCACACCCCGGGGGGCCTTCCCGCCGGACCCTGCTGCGGACCGCCCTCGGCACCACGGCGGTCGCCGCGGCCACCGCCACGGCCCTGTCCGCAGGTGCGCCCCGTGCCGAGGCCGCCCGCCCGCGTCCGCGTCCGTCACGGCTCGGCGCGCTCAACGAGCAGTCCGCGGTCCGCTCGTTCACCCTCGGCGACACCCGGATCACCTACGTCGTCGACGGCGCCATGGAGCTGGACCCGGCCGGCTTCCTCCCCGCCGTCCCGCCCGCGTACTGGCGGGACCACCCCGAGGCCCTGACCCCGGGCACCGGACGGATCGCGGCCTCGGCGGGCGGCGTCCTCGTCGAACGGGGCCGGCGGCGCCTGCTGATCGACGCCGGCCTCGGCGCCAACGTCCTGTCGCCGGCCCTCGGCCGCTCCCGCGGCGGCGCCCTGCTGGACACCCTGCGCGCCCTGCGGGTGGCGCCCGAGTCCGTCGACACGGTGGCCTTCACCCACCTGCACACCGACCACACCGGTCTCGGCTTCCGCCCCGGCGGCCGGGACCACGCGCTGCGCAGGGCCTTCCCGAACGCCGACTACCGGGTGGCCGGCGCCGAGTGGGGGCCGTTCTGGCGCGGCGAGATCACGGTCGGCGCCCCCTCCTGGGACACCTTCATGGTGCCGATGTCGCGCGTACTGCGGCCGTTCGACGACGGCGCCGAGATCTGGCCCGGGGTCACCGCGCTGATCACCCCCGGTCACAGCCCCGGCCACACCTCGTACGTCGTCACCGCCTCGGCCGGCCGGCGTCTGGTGGTCTTCGGCGACGCCTTCCACACCCCGGCCCAGATCAGCCACCCCGAGTGGCCCTCCGGCCCCGACACCGACACCGCCGCCGTGCTGCGCGCCCGCCGGACCCTGCTCGACCGGCTCCGTGCCCCGGGCAGCTACGGCTTCGCCTTCCACTTCGGCGACCAGCCCTTCGGCCGGGTCCTGCCCGACCGCACCGGCACGCTCCGCTGGCACCCCGTTCCGACCCGCCCCCTCCTTCCCGCGCCCCTGCGACTCCCCTGAAACGCCGGCCGGCCGCGGTGACGCGGTGATCTCGGACCACCGCGTCGCCGTGTGGCGGACCGGCCGTGTCCGACGAAGCGAAAGTGCGAAGCGAAAGTGCTGGTCACAGCCACCGACGAGCGGCCGTGACCAGCACTTTCGCAAGCGAACTACTCCAGCGGGAGTTCTCCGTCGGGCCCCGCTCACCAGGTCACGGGCAGTGACCGCATCCCGTAGATGAACGACTCGGTACGGAACTCGCGCTCGCCGGCCGGCCGCAGCCCCGGCAGTCGGCGGAACAGCGTCTCCAGGGCGATCTGGAGTTCGGCGCGGGCCAGCGGCTGGCCCAGGCACTGGTGCACGCCGAAGCCGAACGCCAGCTGCCGCCGGGCGTCCCGGTAGAGGTCCAGCTCGTCCGTCGCCCGATGGCCGGCGCCGCCGAACACCGCCTCGTCCCGGTTGGCGGTGGAGAGCATCGCCATCACGCCCTCCCCGGCCCGGACGGTGACGCCGCCCAGCTCCACGTCCTCCAGAGCCACCCGGGGCAGGCCGGTGTGCACGATGGTCAGCAGCCGCAACAGCTCCTCCACCGCGCCCGGCAGGGTGGCCGGGTCGGCCAGGCCGGGGATCTGCTCGGGGTGCTCCAGCAGCAGCGCGGTCGACAGCGAGATCATGTTCGCGGTCGTCTCGTGCCCCGCGACCAGCAGCAGCACGCCCATGGCGGCCGCGTCGTCCGGGGTCAGGTCGTCCCGCGCCGCGAGCCGGCTGAGGACGTCGTCCTCCGGCTGTGTCCGCTTGCGGGCCGTCAGGTCGCGCAGGTAGCCCAGGACCCCCTCCTGGGCCTCCCGGAGCTGCTCCACGGTGCTCTCCCGGTTGAGCATCGTGCGGCTCAGGCTCTGGAAGCGGTCGTGGTCCTCGTACGGCACGCCGAGCAGCAGGCAGATCACCAGCGAGGGCACCGGCAGCGCGAAGTCGGTGACCAGGTCGGCCGTGGTCCGGCCCGCGGTCATCCGGTCCAGTGCCTCGTCCACGATCCGCTGGATCTCCGGGCGCAGCGCCTCCACCCGCTTCACCAGGAATTCCCCGGTGACCATGCGGCGCTGGCGGGCGTGCTCGGGGTCGTCGAGCCGCAGGAAGTCCGGATTGTCGGTGATCAGCTCCTCGCGGGCGCCGGCGACCAGCAGCGGGAAGGCCGGGTGGCGTATGTCGGCACTGAACCGGCGGTCGGACAGCACGGTGCGGACCTCGGCGAAGCCGGTGACCATCCAGCAGAGGTCGCCGTCGGGCAGCTTGGCCCTGGTCACCGGCCCGGTGGCGGCGGCCTCGGAGTACGGGGGCGGCGGGTCGAACGGGCAGCCGCCGGAGTGCCGGGCCGGCAGCGGGAGGACGGGGGTGGTGGGTGCGGTGGTCAAGACGGGGATCTCCTCACGTCGCGGGTGTTCTCGTGGGGTTCGGGGCCCGGGAAGGTTCCCGGCGGCCGGTGGGGCCGGCGGCGGGGGTCCGTCAGGCCCCGGTCCGCGCGGGCTCGTCCCCGGTGACGGTGATCGCCCGGCCCGGGCAGAGCTCGGAGGCGAGTCTGACGTCGTCGAACTGCTCGGGCAGCACGACGGTCTGACGGAGGATCACAAGACTGTCCCGGTCGTCCTGGTCGAAGACCGCGGGGGCGTTCGTCACGCACATGCCGGAGCTGCAGCAACGGTCCCGGTCGACGCTCACCTGCATGTCAGGCACCTTTCGCCAGGGCGGCGCCGACTGTCCGGCAGCCGCCTCTCGTTGTCACGGTCAACCTGGCCATCGCTGGTCCGTTCACGGAGGGGTGCGGTGGCCGGATCGGGAAGATTCCCTCTGTCCACGTCCAGGGTCCTGGACGTCATGTCCGCAGATGTCATTGTTCCGGGTGCCTCGATTTCCTCGCATGTCGAGTCGACGGGCGCGAAGCGCGTCCGGGGGACTTCGGATTCAGCGGTGGTTTTACAAGGTGCCTTCCGTACAGGCAGGGGAGCCGTACGGACGGGCCGCAGCCGGGGTTCGCGGGTCCGCCCGCGTTGCCGGCCCGGGGCACGGCATCGGCGATCTGGACGGCAGGCGGCCGAGCGGTTCAACCGCCGGGGTGGGGCGGAATCGGGTGCGTTCGATGGCTTCTCTCACGCGTGTCGGTCGTCGGGCCCCCGATTGCGGATGGTCACAACTCCCGTGCTCATGACGGTCTGCGGGTGGTCTGGTGTGCTGCGGTGTGACCTTATCACCAGATGTTCCGAGTCAAATCGACTGACAGCGAGGGTTTCTGAGTTCGATTCGGGTGCAACTCGCAGTAGCCTTGCCCGAATAGGTAGTCCGACCTCTGTGCCCCGTCGCAGGTGGGAGGTGTACGCAGGGGAGGGCTTGCACCTGTGGGCAGCCGTCGGTCCGTTCGGGTAGTGCACCTGCGGGCAGCGGGCCTGCCCGCAGGTGCAGCGAATGGGGAACCGTCAACCGTTTTCCCGGGACCGGCCGCCAATGTGCTGTCTCTCCCAAGCCCGCGGTTGTTCCACGGGTTTGTCCGATCTCGTCGGCGTGGGCGCCGGATTCGTTATCGCTGTCGACGACGGGAATATCCGCTGGGATACCTCTGACCGGCGTCACCGGGACGGTGGGCCGCGAGGTGGCTCGGCTGCGCCGGCTTTCGGCGGGCCGGGGCGCCGGCGGTGAGCCGCGAGGTGTGCCGCGAACGGTGGGGTGCCAGGGCCGCCTCCGAGGAGGTCTACGGGCCCGGTACCCGGCCGTCGGAGCCGGCGGAGGCGGGCGGACGGGCTGCCAGCCGGTACCAGGCACCCGGGGTGACGGCCTGCCCCGGTCGGTCCGGGGTGAGATGGGCCAGGGCCCAGGAGACCAGCGGGTCCGTGGTGTCGGCGGTGGCGTCGGCCCAGCGGGTGGGGAGGACGCGGACGCCGGGGCGGTGGATGGCGCGGTAGGTCGGCAGGTTCGCGGTGAGGTGCAGCGGGCGGGCGGCGAGCAGCACGCACCCGCCGGGGCGGACGGCGGCGAGCGCCTGGAGGATCCCGGCCTCGGTGCCGGTCGTCTCGACGACCACGGCAGGTACCTCCGGGCCGGCGGGAACGGCGTCGAGGAGCGCCAGCCGGACCAGCCCGGCCAGCGCGCCGTCTCCCGGCACCAGCACCGTGGACCTGCCGCCGGCGGCCCGGGCGGCGTCGGCGACGGCCCGCGCGGTGGCCGCCCAGGCGCGTGCGGCGCGCGTCTCGGCGTCCGGTCCGGGGTAGCCGACGGCCCAGGTCTCGTCGGCGGCGGTGCCTTCGGCGAACCACACCGTGTCGGGGCCGACGCCGTCGGGCGGCGGGTAGTCGCCGTCGGGGGAGCGGAGGACGCGCCGCGGGCCGATCACGGCGTACCGCCCGCGAGCAGGCGCGCGGGGTCGACGGCTCGGCCGAGCCACGCCGCGGCGTAGCCGGCCACCACCACGGCCTGGGTCCGCAGCCCGTCGCTGAGGCTGACGTCGACGGGCGTGCCGTCCCGTACGGCGAGGGCGAAGCGGGTGAACGCGGTGGTCCGCAGGTCGATCGCGGTGGGCGCCGGGCGGCCGGCGGGCGGGGCGGCGCCGAGCGGGGCGCGGTGGGTCAGTCGGAAGTCGGGCGTCAGTGCCACCTCGCCCTTCTCGCCCCACACGCTGGTGCGCATGCCGGTGCCGCCGACCACGCTGGCGCTGCCGATCAGGGTGGCGACGATCGGGCCGAACCTCAGGACGAGGGTGACCGCGTCCTCGATGCCTTCGGCGTCGGCCGTCGCGGAGGGCGCCGTCTCGGCGTAGACGCGGTCCACCTCGCGCCCGAGCAGGGCGCGGACGGTGTCGACCTGGTGGATCAGGTTCATGATGAGGAAGCCACCGCCGGCCCGGTCGCGGTCGAGCCGCCAGTTGGACGGGGCGCGGCCGCTGAGGCCGCCCTGGAAGTAGCCGGCCGGCTTGTCCGTGAAGTAGGTGGCCGTGACGCCCAGCGGTTCGCCGATCTCCCCGGCCGCGATGGCCGCCCGGGCCTGCCCGAATCGCGGGTCGGTCCGGGTCGGGAAGAGTACTCCGGTGCGCAACGGGCCTGCACTGTCGGCGAGTTCGGCCATGCGGCGGGCGGTGGCGAGGTCCTGGGCGACGGGCTTCTCCAGCAGCACGTGCTTGCCCGCGGCCAGGGCGGCGGAGAACAGCTGCTCGTGCGTGTCGTGCGGGGTGGCGACGATCACGGCGTCCACGTCGTCGCGGGCCAGCAGGGCCGCGACGTCCGGTGTGTGCTGCCCGCCGAAGCGCGCCGCGGTCTCCTCGGCGAGCTCGGCGAAGGGGTCGTGGCAGGCGGTCAGCTCGGCCTCGTCCGCGGCGGCGAGGGCCTTGGCGTCCTCGATGCCGATGTCGCCACAGCCGATGAGCCCGTAGCGCAGCGGGCGCGCGGACGCGGCCCGGCGGCCGGTGGCCGGGCGGGGCGCGTCCCATCGCAGGGCCGCGCTGATGAACGCGCGGTCGGTGGCGAGCCGGCGGTAGACCTGAGGGGCCCGGTGGGCCGGGTAGTCGGAGAGCACGTCGCGGATGGTGAACCGGCGCTGTTCGAGGAGGTCGAAGAAGACGTCGCTCAGCCGGTCCTCCTCGGCCTCGGTGAGGCCGCCGACGTGGGCGCCGCGCAGGTCGATCCCGCGGTCGTGGAGTTGCCGCAGGGGGACGTCGGCGCGTTCGGTGCGGGGCGAGCCGAGCAGGACCACCCGGCCGCCGGGTGCGGCGGCGCCGATGGCGACGGCCAGGCCCGGGCCGCTGTCGGTGACGTCCAGCACCAGCGGGGTGCCGTCGTCGTCGGGCCCGCCCGGTTCGTACCGGACGCTGGTGGGTTCGGCCCGGAGGGTCCATGCCTTGGCGGTCGTGGCGGCGACCGCCCGCACCCGGGAGGCGCCGCGCGCCGCGGCCAGGCGGCGGGTGATGACGCCGAGCAGACCGCCACCGACGACGGTGACCGGCTCGCCCGGGCGCTGCCCACCGGTCTCCAGGCCGTGCAGGGCGGTGAGGGCGAGTTGCCAGACGGCGGCGTCGGCCGGCGGGACGCGGTCGGGGATCGGGCGCACGTGGCGTTCGGGGACGACGGCGACCTCCGCGTGCCGGGCCCGGCGGACCGCGACCCGGGTGCCGGCGGGAAGGGCGGATCCGCTGCGCACGGTTCCGGCGGCCTGGTAGCCGGGGTGCTCGGGGTACCGGGCACCGGCGTTCGGGAGGTCCAGCAGGATCGCGCGCTCGGTGCCCGGGCTGATCACGCTCACGCTCAGGTCCACGACGACCTGTCCCGGACCGCGAACGGTTCGGCCGGGGTCTCGGCGCAGGTCAAGCAGGTCGACAACTCGATCGGCTACGTCCCCCTGCCGGAGGCGCTGACGTCCAAGGTGCGGACCGCGGTCTCCGGTCTCGCCTGAGTCCGCCGGAGCGGGCGACGGCGGCGCGGCAGCGGGGCGGGGCCCGCGGGCCGGATGCCCGCGGGCCCCGCGCGTGGGGCGACCGGCGGCTCGTCGGTTCACGCGGAGCGGACCGTCTCCCGGTAGTGGCGGGGGGACAGGCCGGTGGTGCGCTTGAAGGCATTGCTGAAGGCGCTCTCGGAGCCGTACCCGAGGGCGGAGGCGATGACCGACAGGGGGGTGTCCGCGCGTCGAAGGGTGTGCTCGGCCCGGTGCATCCGCCAGCGGCGGAGATAGGCCAGCGGGGGGACACCCGCCACGTCCTTGAAGCGCTTGGCGAAGCTGGTGCGGGACATCGCGGCCGCCCGGGCCAGTTCGGCGAGTGTCCAGGGCCGGGCCGGGTCGCCGTGCATCAGCCGCAGGGCGGGCGCGATGCGTTCGTCCGCCAGGGCGCGCAGCCAGCCCGCCGGGCAGGAACCGGCGTCCGCATCGGCGAGGAAGGCGCGCAGGACCTGGACGAGGACCAGCGGGGCGAGGTGGCCGGCGGCGAAGGAGGCGCCGGGGCGGTCGGCGGCCAGCTCGCGCAGTGTCTGGTCCATGAGCCAGCAGGCGGTGGGGGCTTCGGCCGTCGCGGCGCTGACGTGCATCACGGGCGGGAGCGCGCTGAGCAGCAGGTCCTTCGCGGTGCTGTCGAGTTCCATGTGGCCGCCGATGGTGACGGCGTCCCGGCCGTCGTCCCCGGTGTGGAGGAAGGGCTCGGCGGAGGCCCTGAGGAGGGGCAGTGCGTCAACCGCCGGTACTGCCGGATCACTCGCGAGGGTGTACGGGCGGTCGCCGGCGAGGACGGCCATCGCACCCGCTTCGAGGCGTACGGGTCGCTCGACACCCTCCACCACCAACCAGATGGTTCCCTGCAGCACGGCCTGGACCTTGAGTCGGCCCGGCGCGGGAAAGGCCAGCGCCCAGGCGCCTGCCGCCGTGAGGCCGCGCGACAGGACGCAGCGGACGCCGGTGAGTTCGAGGGCTTCGGCGAGGGGGTCCCCCCAGACCGAACGGCTGGGGGCGGGCGCGGACAGCGGTGCATCCATGAGCGGACTCTCGCGCAAGTCGCGCGGACGGGCAAGCATTCACACGTCGTCGCCGGATCGTCACCATGAGTGGTGGGACGTGTGCGTACTCCGTGCCGCGCGACCCGGGCCCGGCCGCCGACCGGTGGCCGGCCGACGAGTTCCAGGAGGTAGTTCCCATGGGCGGATTCCAGGACCGCGACAAGTTCCACCCGGACGAGGTCGTCCTCTCGGCGGCCGAGAAGAGCGTCATCGCCGAACTCCTGAAGGGCGGCGGCCAGAGCGAGCCGGGCGAGTCCACGGACGAGGGCTGACACGGTTCGAAGCCAACAGGCCCGAGGGTGCCGGTCCGTGACGGTCGTACGCCGGCCGTCGCGGACCGCGCCCCCGCCCAGCAGACGGGACGGTCGTGACCACCACCACGCACACCGCTCCTCCCCAGTCCGGGGAGCGCAGCCTCACTCCGCAGCAGGCGTTCGCGAGGGCCGCCGCCGCGATCGCCGACCTGGGGCTGGAGGCCGATCTGGCGCCGGTCCTCGACGGCAGCCCCGGGACGTGGCGCTGCGTCCTGCGGCGCGGCGGCGTACCGCTGCGCACCGGACTGGGGCTGGGCAAGGGCAGCCGGGCGGAGGCCCGGACGGGAGCGCTGTTCGAGGCGCTGGAGCACCAGCTCAGCGGGGTGGACGGACTCGACGGCGCGCGGATCCGGTTGGCCTCCGCCCATGACGTCGCGGGTGGTCCGCTCGGGCGGGACATCGCCGCCGCGCTGCTCGCCCAGGCACCCGACGGTCTGTTGGGGTGTCTGCCCTACCGCTCGCCCGACGGCGGTCCGGACGTCGACGTCCCGCTCTTCCTCTCCATGCCCGAGTACCTGCGCCCGGCGGGGGAGGGCCTGCGCCGGCAGGCCGGTGACACCTACGACTACCGGTCGGTGGGCCGCTACTCGGTCAACAACGGCTGGGCCGCCGGGGTCGACCCGGTCGAGGCGGCGGTGCACGCGATCAACGAACTGATCGAGCGGGACGCGCTGTCCATGCTGCTGATCGGCTGCTTCCTGCGCACACCCGCACGCCGTCCGGCCGTGGTCGACCCGGCGACGCTGCCCCCGGGCCTCGTCTCCCTCCTCGGCTTCGCCGCCGCCCGCACCGGCCGGCCGGTGCACCTGATCGACATGACCACCGACCTGGACGTGCCGGCGTACGCGGCCTACCAGAGCGCGCCCCCGGGGCAGCCCGCGCGGGTCTGCGGCTGGGGGGCGTCGCTGTCCCGCGAGTACGCGATCTCCCGGGCGGTGAGCGAACTCGTCCAGCTGCACAGCACCATGGGCCTGCGCGAGCAGTACGCGCACCTGCTGCCCGAGCAGCGCGACGACACCGGACCCTACCCGGCGCTGCACGCCTGCTACCTGTCGGACTTCACCGCCGCCCTGGCCTCGGCCGAGGTCCGGCCCTTCGAGGCGACCACGGTGCCCGACACCCCGGGCGGGCACCTCGACCGGCTCCTGGGCCGCCTGAAGGACCACGGCTTCCCCGTCTACCGGCGCGACCACCACGTGACGCCGGACCTCGCGGTGGTCAACGTGCTGGTGCCCGGTCTGGAGCGGTTCATGCTGGTCACCGACGGTCAGGTCGTGGTGCCCGGCGAGCGCGGACTTGCGGCGGTCCGCGGTGGATGAGCCGGTGCGGTGGCGGCCGCTCGCCCACCGCGACGCGCCCCGGGTGGCGGGGCTGCTGGCGGTCTGCGAACGGACGGACCGCACCGGTGACCTGCGCGACGAACAGGACGTCCTCGACGGCTGGGCGGCTTCGGGCATCGACCTGGCCGCCGGTACGGCCTCCGCCTGGGCCGGACCGGAGCCGGTGGCGTACGCCGTCACGCGGGTGCGCGAACACGCGGACCCCGTCCACGAGATGACCCTCGACGTCGTGGTGCATCCCGCCCACCGGACCCCGGGCGTCATCGCGCACCTGCTCGGCGGATGCCGCCGCACCGCGGCCCGCCGGCACCGGGAGAGGTTCGGCGGCACACCGCTGGAGCTCCACGCCCGGACGCACGGCCACCAGCGGTGGCTCGCCGAGGCGCTCGACGCCGCGGGCTACCGGCGGGTGCGAGGCTACCGGGGCATGCGGATCGACCTGGCAGAGCACGCGCCGTCCGCGCTGTCCGCCGGGGCGGACGGCGCGCCTGTGCTGCCGCCCGGGACCGTGCTGGTGCCGTTCGAGGAACGCCACGACGCGCTGCTCCTGGCGGCCCGCAACGAGATCTTCGCCCGCAACCCGGGCAGCGTCCCGATGACGCCCGCGACGTGGCGTCATTCGGTGACCGGGAGTCCCTACTTCCGCCCCGATTCCTCCCTCCTCCTGCTCTCCGCCGACGGCCGGGAGATCCTCTGCTACCTGCTGGCCACCGAACTCGCCGACGCGGGGCGGGAACGCGAGTTGTACCTCGCCAACGCCGGCACCCGCACCGACCTGCACGGACGCGGCCTGTACCGGACGGTGTTCACCCACGCGCTGGCCCGCGCGAAGGACCGCGGCTACCGGTGGGCCGTCATGGACGTCGACTCCACCAACGCCATGGCGACCGGCGGCTTCTACGAACGCCTCGGCGCGCGGACCTTCCGCACCTGGACAGGGCACGCTCTGGACCTCACCGACGGCACCGGTCGCAGGGGCGCCGCCGTTCGCCCCCACGCCGCTCCGCCGCCCTGACCGGGCCGTCGGCCGGGTCGGCACCCCGAGCGCCGACGGGACAGGGGTGATCCCGAGCCTCGTGGCCGCCCGGGTGACGAGCAGGTGCGCGACGGGCGGTGTGCGGTGCGGCACGAGGCCGGGCCGGTCGTGCCCGGCCTCGTGCGGGAGCGTCAGCTGTGCGGGAGGACGAAGTTGTAGCCCTGGGCGCTGTGGGCGCCGCCGGAGGGGCAGACACCGTCGGTGGGATAGCCCCAGAAGAACATGACGAAACACTTCTGACAGAAGCGCCAGTTGTTCTGCGTGCTCCGGATTTTCGCCGGTCCGGGGGCCGGGGCGGCGCTCGCCCGGCCCGTGCCCACGGTTCCGGCGAGGCCCACTGCGGTGGCGCCGAGCGCGCCGAGCAGGAAGGTCCGCCGCCCGTCCCGATGCTTCGAGGGGATCCCGGATTCGTTCAGCTGGTCCACTGTTCGTCCTCCGTTCACGATACTGCGAGGTGTGTACCGCGCCGCCGGGGCGCAGCCCCGGAAATAGTCCCGTCGGGAGTTCCGGCCGTCAAGGGAGAATTCTCGGGTGGTGACCGGCGGCGGCCGTTCCGGAACGGAATTCCGGCCGTCCGGATGGGGCGGGAGTGACAGGCGGGGAGAAACGATTCACCGTTGACGTCGAACGGTTCTCCGGCCGTGTTTTCGTCGGGGAAAGCATGCGGTCCGGAAGGAGATATTCCCGTGGAATTCTGCCGTATGCCGGACGTCGCGCGCCCGGCTCGCACGCCTCGCGCCGTGCGTCGCGCGGAGCAGTGCCGACCCGTACCCACCTGCGCCGTACCTGCACCGCACCGGCCCGAGCCGGCTCGCTCGGGCCGGCGCGAGCCGGTGCGGGTCGGGTCGGGTCAGACGGTGGCCGCCCACCCGTCGCGCAGCTGCGCGAACGCCTCGTGGAAACCCGGGAAGGTCTTCCGCACGCAGCCGGGGTCGTCGAAGGTGATGCCGGGCGTGCGCAGGCCGGTGACGGAGAAGGACATCACCATCCGGTGGTCGCCGTGGCTGGCGAGCTCGGTGGCGCGGGGCGTGCCCGGCCGGATCTCGATCCAGTCGTGGCCGGTGGCGACGTCGATGCCGAGCCGGCGGAGGTTCCCGGCGCACGCCTCCAGCCGGTCGCACTCCTTGATCCGGGTGTTGGCGACGTTCTCGATCCGGACCGGTCCGGCGGCGAACGGCGCGATGGCGGCCAGGGTCGGCATGGTGTCGGAGATGTCCCGCATGTCGACGGTCAGCCCGCCGAGCCGGCCGTCCGCCGGGCCCTCGACGGTGACCCGCTCGGCGCTGACGTCGACCCGCGCGCCCATCCGGGCCAGCACGTCGACGAACCGCAGGTCGCCCTGGAGCGCGTCGCGGCCCAGCCCGGGCACGGTGAGCCGGTGGCCGGTGAGGGCGGCTGCCGCGAAGAAGTAGCTGGAGGTGGAGGCGTCCGGCTCGATCGGGTAGGTGGTCGCCCGGTAGCCGCCGGGCGCGACCTCGAAGACGTTCCCGGTACGGGTCACGGTGGCGCCGAAGGTCCGCATCATGGCGATCGTGATCTCGACGTACGGCGCCGAGACGAGGTCGGTGACGGTGATCCGCAGCCCCTGCTCGGTGAGCGGTCCGAGCAGCAGCAGCGCGGTCAGGTACTGCGAGGAGAGGCCCGCGTCCAGGGTGATGTCGCCGCCCCGGACCCCGGCGGCGGTGATCCGCAGCGGGTGGTGGCCCTCGGCCCCCTCGTGCACGAGCGCCACCCCGAGGGTGCGCAGGGCCTCGGTGAGCGGGCCGAGCGGACGGCGGCGCATCTGGGCGGAGGCGTCGAACCGGAAGTCGCCGTGCCCGGCGGCGGCGAGGACCGGCAGGAAGCGGGCGGTGGTCGCCCCGTCGCGGCAGTAGACCTCGGCGTCGTTGGCGGGGCCCTGCGGGCGGCCCTCGATCAGCCATCGGTCGGTCTCGCGGGTGAGTCCGTAGCCGAGGGCGCGCAGGCCCTCCGCGAAGCCGTCGGTGTCGTCGGAGACCAGCGGGCGGAGCAGCGTGGTGCTGCCGTCGGCGGCGGCCGCGAGGAAGAGCGCTCTCGCGGTCACCGACTTGGAACCGGGGATCTCGACGACGGTCATGGGGCCTCCTGGGCGCGGGCGGTCCGACGGGTGTCCCGGTCATCCTGCCCGAGGGCGCGCGGCGGCCGGGCGGACCGTCCGGGTGGTGGACGGACCGGTGGACGAGTCGGTGGGCGGACCGGTGGACGGACCGAGGGAGGGGACGGCCGGCGTTCCGCGCAGGTCGGGGCCCGGCCGGGCTGTGGCACGATGCCAGGGATCGGCCCGAACGGCCGCTGCCCGCCCGGGTCACCGCCCGGGCCACCGTGAGACGAGGAACCTCGTGCCCGAGACCACCCGAGAGGCCGCCGAGACCGCGGCCGACCGCCTCACCTTCCGCCCCGCGACCACGGCCGACGTCGCCGCTCTCGTCGAGCTGGTCGAGTCCGCCTACCGGGGCGATTCCAGCCGGGCCGGCTGGACCACCGAGGCCGACCTGCTGGAGGGCCAGCGCACCGACGTGGAGGGTGTCACCGCGGCCGTCACCCACCCCGACGGTGTGGTGCTGCTCGCCGAGCGGGACGGCGAACTGCTCGCCTGCTGCCAGTTGGAGCGCCGGGGCGAGCAGGCCTACTTCGGCATGTTCTCGGTGCGTCCCGGCCGTCAGGGCGGCGGCGTCGGACGGGCCGTGCTCGGGGAGGCCGAGCGGTTCGCGGCAGGGGAGTGGGGGGCCGCCGAGCTGGAGATGACGGTGATCGAGCAGCGGGCCGACCTGATCGCCTGGTACGAGCGCCGGGGATTCCACCGCACGGGTGTCTACTCCCCCTTCCCGTACGGCGACGAGCGGTTCGGGATCCCGCTCCGCTCCGACCTGCGCTTCGAGAAGCTGGTCAAGGCGCTTACCGTCCGGTAGTGATGACATTTCGTCAGGACGTGCACGAATCTGACATGCCGTCAAAGTCCTGACCTGCGGTGATGCTGGGATGTCATACCTCGTTAACGATTGGTCTAGGCCATTGTGAGAGGCTGGCGACGCACGGTCACGTTCCGTCCCAGCCCAGGGGGGCCATTTCCGCATGCCCGTACTCCATGGCAACGCCATGTCCGCAACCGACACGGATCCGCGCCGTGCCCGCCGAATATCCGGCGACCGGCCCGGCGACGGACCGTCTCGGTTGCCAGATCCGCCCGACGACCAGGAGCTCTACTGGTACTTCGGACCGCAGCGCCGATGGGTCCTGCTCTGCGCGACCCTCTCCTACGCCGGTGCCACCGCCACGCTGGGCCTCTTCGCGCTCAGCCGGCCGCTGCTCTGGCCGTTCCTCGCACTCACCGTGCTCAACGCCGCGACCTGGCTGCTCTCCATCGCCGACGGCCAGCGTTCCCGCCGCTTCACCCGTGACTCGCACGACCTGCTGGTCCGGGCCTGGAGCCCCGCGCACCACCCCGGCGTCGACCTGCTGCTGCCCACCGCCGGCGAACCGCTCGCCGTCCTGGACAACGCCTACCGGCACACCGCAGCCGTCCGCTGGCCCGGCGCACTCACCGTCCTGGTCCTCGACGACGCGAACCGGCCCGAGGTGCGCGAACTCGCCGAGTCCTACGGCTTCGAGTACCGCGCCCGCCCGGACCGGGGCCGCTTCAAGAAGGCCGGCAACCTCAACCACGGCCTGGCCGAGGGGACCGGCGACATCATCGCCGTCCTCGACGCCGACTTCTGCCCGCGCCCGGACTTCCTGCAGCACCTCGTGCCGTACCTCGACGACCCGAACGTCGGCATCGTGCAGAGCCCGCAGTGCTTCGACACCGATCCCGGGATGTCCTGGCTGGAGCGCGCGGCCGGAGCCACCCAGGAGATCTTCTACCGCTGGATCCAGCCCTCCCGGGACGCCCAGGACGGCACCGTCTGCTGCGGTACCAACGCGCTCTACCGGCGCGCCTCCCTCGAACGCGTCGGCGGCTTCGCCGAGATCGACCACAGCGAGGACCTCTACACCGGCCTCTCGCTCGCCCGCGCCGGGTGGACCACCCGGTACGTGCCCGCCCTGCTCGCCAAGGGCATGTCGCCCACCGGCCTGCCCGCGTTCATCAGCCAGCAGTACCGCTGGTGCCTCGGCTCGCTCGCGCTGGTCGGAGACCCCGACTTCCGGCGCGGCCCGCTGCCCCGCTCGGCCCGGCTCTGCTTCTGGAACGGCATCCTCGGCTACCTCACCAGCGCGGTGAACGTCTTCGCCGTCCCGCTGCCGGCGCTGATCATGCTGTTCTTCCGGCCCGACGAGATCGCCCCCTGGCAGGTCCTGCCCTTCCTGCCGCCGATCTGGGTCTCGCTCGTGCTGCTGCCCGCGATGTCCCGCACCCGCTGGCGCTTCGAGGTCACCCGGGTCCAACTCCTGGGCGGGCTCTGCCACGTGGTCGCCATCGCACACGCGCTGCGACGCCGCAGCGCCGAGTGGGTGCCCACCGGCGCCGTCTCGGGCGGCACCTCGCTGGCCCGGGCCGTCGCCCGGATCGGTGTCGGCTGGCTCGGCTTCGTCATCGTGGCCGGCGCGGCCGGACTCGCCCGGGCCGTCTCCCTGTACGGCTGGCAGCCGTACTGGGCGCTCGCCGGCCTGCTCGCACTGACCACGTACACCATGGTTCCGCTGATCAGGGCCCTCTGGCCGCTGCTCCGGGGTGGCAACGACGCCACCGTCGCGGACCTCGCACGCCCCGCGGACGACCCGACCCCGGGCTCCGCCGCCGAACTGCGCTTCGGCCGGGCCGAGTCGGTCGCCGTCACCGCCGTGCTGCTGCTCTGCGGCCTGCTGGCGTCCGGCTGGGCCGACCCGCTCATCTTCTGACCTGCCGTCAGAGAACATCTGCTCGAACCGACTTCCCCCTCTTCCTTGCGCGTCGCCCCACCGGCGCGGACTCGCCGCCCGGCCGCCCCATCGGCCCGGCGGCCCCGACCACCGCTGCCAGCCCTGCAAGGAGCACCGCCGTGCCCACGGCCGTACCACCGGGCGCCGAGTCGTCTCGCGCCGCCCTCTCGGATGACGCCACGTCACCGTCCGCCGTCAGCAACGAACTTGTCCCCGTCGTTCTCGTACCCGGGCCGCCCGCCGACACCTCCGGCACCGCGGTCATCGCGTCCGCGGGGTCCGTGGCCACCGGGTCGGCCGTCGAACCGGCCCACCGCGCCGGACCCGCGACCACCGGACCGGCCGACCGGCCCCGGACGCGGGCGGCCTTCCGCCCCGACATCGAAGGACTGCGCGGCGTCGCCGTGCTCTCCGTCCTCGCCTTCCACGCGACCGTGCCCGCCTTCACCGGCGGCTACGTCGGTGTCGACGTCTTCTTCGTCATCTCCGGCTTCCTGATCACCGGCCTGCTGCTCGCCCGCCCGATCGGCCTGTGGGACTTCGCGTCCCGCCGGGCCCGCCGCATCCTGCCCGCGGCGGCCGTCGTCCTGGTCGCCACCGCCCTCGCCGGGGGCGCGCTGCTCGACCCGCTGCGCGGCACCGACCTGGCCCGTGACCTGATCGCCTCCGCCGGACAGTTCGCCAACTGGCGGTTCGTCGGCCAGCAGACCGACTACCTCGCGGCCGAGCGCGACCCGAGCCCGCTCCAGCACTTCTGGTCGCTCGGGGTGGAGAACCAGTTCTACCTGCTCTGGGGCGTCCTGCTGCTCGGCCTCGCCCGCTACCTGGTCGGCCGCCGCCGTACCGCCGCGATCTCCGTCGCCACCCTCGCCATCGGCGGCGTCTCCCTGCTGCTCTGCATCCGGTGGACGGCCGGCTCCGCGCCGCTCGGCTACTTCTCCACCGCGAGCCGTCTCTGGGAGTTCGCCGCCGGCGCGTGCGCCGCGCTGGCCGCGCCGGCGCTCACCGCCCGCCTCGGGCGCGGCGGACCCGGTACGCGCCTCGGGGGCTGGGTGCTGCGCGTCCTCGGCTGGGCCGGCGCCGCGGCCGTCGTGATCGCGGTCTTCCGGTACGACCGCAACACGCCGTTCCCCGGCAGCGCGGCCCTGCTGCCCGTCCTCGGCACCGCCGCCGTCCTGCTGGCCGGCCCGGCCCACCGTGCGCTCGGCCCCACCGACGCCGGCCGGCTGCTCGCCACCCGGCCGCTGCGTGCCGCCGGCCGCCTCTCCTACGCCTGGTACCTCTGGCACTGGCCGGTCCTGATCATCGCCCAGGCCCGCTACGGCGCCCTCCCGTGGACCACCCTGGTCCTGCTCACGGCGGCGAGCGCCCTGCCGGCCTGGCTCACGATGCGCCTGGTCGAACAGCCGCTGCGGTACGGCAGCAGCCCGGCCCCGCGCCGCGGGCTCGCGGTCGGCGCCAGCGCCCTGATCATCCCGCTGATCGCCGGGCTCACCCTGGGCGGTGGGACCGTCCGGGCACTCGGCGACCCGAACGCGCCCGCCGTCGCACCGGCCGGCGCCGTGGACGGCCCGGGCCTGCTGGCCCCCGGGACCAGGGTCCTCGCCCTCACCCCCTCGCTGGCCCGCGCCCGGGAGGACTTCCCGCCGGGCAAGGGCTGCGAGATCCCGCTCGCCGCGGAGAACAGCCCGCGCTGCCTGTTCGGCACCGAGTCCAGCCCGGACCGGATCGTCCTGATCGGAGACTCGCACGCCGGACAGTGGATCTCCGCGGCCCTCGCCATGGCCGACCAGCGGCACTGGGCACTGGAGGTGCTGGTCAAGCCGGGCTGCCCGCTGGCCACGCTGACCGTGCGGAACAACGTCCTCGGCCGCACCTTCGAGGAGTGCGACCGCTGGCGCGAGAACACTCTCACCCGGCTGGCCGTCGGCCCCAAGCCGCGCCTCGTCCTGATGGCCGGCCTCAACCGGTACGGCGGCCAGGACGAGCGCACCGAGGGCTGGACCCGCACCCTCGACCGGCTGTCGGCCCTCGGCACACCGCTCGCCTACCTGGGTGACACGCCGATGCCGGGCAAGGACATCCCCACCTGCCTGGCCGCCTCCGACGGCCGTTCGGACGCCTGCTTCTTCCCGCGCGAGTCTGCCTTCGAGCGCGACCCGCTGATCGACGGCGGTCTGGCCGGGCGGTACGGCGTCAGCGTCCTCGACCTCGGTCCGCTGCTCTGCCCGGGCACCGGCCTCGACTGCCCGTCCGTGCTGGAGGGAGTGATCCTCTACCGCGACACCGGCCACATCACCGACACGCTGGCCCGCGTCCTCGCCCCGCGCCTGGACCAGGCGCTGCTGGCCGGCCGGAGTTGAACAGCCGCGGCTGACCGGCCGCCGCTGACCGGCCCCGTACGGTCCGGCCCCGTACGGACCGGCGGAGAACCGATCGGTGCGGGGCCGCCGGGCGGCGACGGGCGGCGGCCGAGCCGTTCCGCGGTGCAGCGCCTGCGCCCCGACGGCGCAGGCCCTGGCACGTGCCCCGACACAGCGGCCCTGAACGGGACCTGCACGGGGCCTTGCACACGGCTCCGACACAGGCCCCGCGGCCGGCCCCGGGAGAGCCGTCGGTCCCGCCGCGCCCGCCTCAGCCGTAGATGCCGTGGCAGAGCCGGGCCTGCTCCGAACCGGCCGGCCAGCGGCCGATCCGCTCGGCCTGGTCGCAGATCGACCCCGGTGCGGCGGCCGGCGCCGCACCCGCCGGAGGAGCGCCCGCGCCGGGGCCGGGCGCCGGGGCAGGCGCGGCCGCCGGCGTCTCCGCCGACGTGGCGCCCGCGCCCGGGGCTCCGGCGGAGCGGGTGGGTACCGGGCGCGGGGTCCGGCTCCCACCCGGCTTCGGACGGGTCGTCGCGGCACGCTCGCTCCCCGCCCCCGGAGCGGCCGGGGAGGCCGGGGAGGCGCCGTTCCCGGCGAGCCCGGGACCCTGGGCGGCCGTCGGCGGTCTGTTCTCGGCCGCGGTCGGGGCGGGCAGTGGCGAGGGCGCCGGGACCGGCAGCAGATCCGGCACCGGCGGGACCGAGGCGGAGGGCGAGGGCGTCGGCGACGCCGGGAACGCCACCACCCCGGACGACTCGTCACCTGACCCGGGCCCGCACATCGTCAGGACGGCCGCCAACCCGGCGGCGATCCCGGCGGCGCCCGCCACCCAGGCCCAGCGGGGCCGCCGGTCCGGTGTGACCCCGCCGGTCGCACCCGCCCCACCGGTCGCACCCGTTCCCCCCGGGGCCGTCGCGGGCGGTGGGGGCACGGCGGGTGGCGGGGCCGGCACCGGTGGAGGCTGCCACCTCTGCTCCGGCCACTGCCACTGCCCGCCACCCGCGGGACGTCCGCCGCCTGCCGGTTGTCCGCCCATGTCCTCGTCCTCCTGCCGTCGCAGCCTCGCCTGCCCGTCGACGAGCGGTGACCCCCGCCGGCGCCGGGCCGCACGGGACCGAGCCCGTACGGCGCCGACCACCCGCTCGCCGTACCCAACGAGTGCGCCGACGAGGGGACATGACCCGGACGAGGGTTGTCGCGGCGCGCGGGCTACTCCGGGGCGTACGCTGCCTGCCGTGCCCCGGGTGCGGTCACCCCAGGTCAGCCACATGCTGGGGGGCATGGAAACCATCAGTACGTCCGGTGCGACGAAGCCCCTGGTCGAGGTCGCCGACTTCCGCACCGACAGCCGCTACCGGCTGGTCCGCTTCGAGGGCCACGGCTGGGAACCCCTGGCCCCGGAGGAGTTCGAACCACGGATCCGTCAGCTCTTCCCGGACCTCGACCCCCACGACGCCGTCCGCGTCCGGTGGAGCGACCGCCCCTGGGAATGGCCCGCCTGGCACCCCGGTGAGGCCTGACCGGGGGAGTGGCCGCTGGCCTGTACAGTTGACGCCGCCCGTTGACCGCGGACTTCGGACGCTCCGCCGACGCGGTCCGCCGGTACGACGCCCCCCGGATCGAAGCCCGTTGACACGTCGTCCGCCGAGGGACCGCCGGTCGGCGGGTCGGCCCGCCGCACGCCCCCGGAGGCGCGGAGCGGGTCCGGGCGGGCGGGTTCACGGGAGGAGGCGGCGGGTGGGCGGACCGACGAGTACGGCCGGGTACGGCGAGGCGGCGGATCAACTCGCCCTCCAGTACGAGGCCGTGACCTTCACCGAAGTCCACCGTGAGGTCCTCCACCTCCTCCCGGCGTCACCCGGCACCGTCCTCGACGTCGGCGCCGGCACCGGACGGGACGCCGCCGCGCTGGCCGCGCTCGGGCACCGGGTGGTCGCCGCCGAACCGACGACGGAACTGCGCCGGATCGGACGACGGCTGCACGCCGGGAGCGGCGTGCACTGGGTCGACGACGCGCTGCCCGGACTCCCCCGGCTCGGTGCGGGGGAGGACCGGTTCGACGCGGTGCTGCTGACCGCCGTGTGGATGCATCTGTCGGCCGAGGAACGACCCCCGGCGATGGAGGCCCTCGCCGGACTGCTCGCCCCGGCCGGTCGCCTCTTCCTCACCCTGCGGCACGGCCCGGTCCCGCCGGGGAGGCGGATGTTCGACGTGTCCGCCGACGAAACGGTCGAACTCGCCCGCACCCGGGGCCTGGACCTGCTCCTGCGCACCGGACGCGCCGACCTGCACGGCCGGACGGACGTCCGGTGGACGGTACTCGCCTTCCGGAACGGTCCGGCCTGACCTCGCGCGGCGCGGTCCTGGCCGTGGCGAAGGGACGACGGCGGGACGGCGCGACGGCCCGGGGCCCGGACGCGGGTCCTCAGGCGGGCTGCCACAGTTCGACCCGGTTGCCCTCGGGATCGGTGACCCAGCCGAATCGACCGACACCCTCCATGTCCCGGGTCTCCTCGGCCACGTCCGCCCCTCCGGCGCGCAACTGCGCGAGCATCGCGTCCAGGTCGGGGACGCGGAAGTTGAGCATGGTCTGCTGGCCGCGGGACCCGAAGTAGTCGGTCCCGGACTCGAACGTCGCGAACACCGTCGGCCCGGTTTCCTGATGCCACAGGCCGTGCGCGTCGGCGTCCAGGCCCAGGTGGTCGCGGTACCAGGCGTTGAGGGCCGCCGGGTCCGCGGCCCGCAGGAAGTATCCGCCAATTCCCCGTACGTGTTCCATGCCGCCATCCTGCCAGGACGGCGACCGGCCGGACCGGCACCACACGTGTGGCGCGCACCCCGTACGCGTAGGCAGGTGTGCACGGTCGGGCGGGCGGTCCGGCCGACCGCCCGGCCGACCGGGCGACCGGGCGGGAGCGGGGCGGCGGCGGGTGCGGGCCGGCGGGGCCGGGCGGCGCTACGACCAGGCCGAGGCCGCCCTGGTGAGGTCCGAAGGGTCACCGCCGGTGTGCGGGGCCGCCGTCCGGGGCGTCGGCGCCCCGGGTGCGACGAGCCGGACGGGGACGGGGCAGGCGTCGATCAGCCCGCTCAACTCCGCCCGGCGGGAGCGCCGTCGGGCCTCGCGGAGGCGTCGGGCCGCGCGGCGGGCGGCGCCGGGACGGTGGAACACGGGTGCGGCGGCAGGAGTGGCGCCGCCGGACCGGTCGGTGCCGCCGGGGCGGTCGGGGCCGGTGGCGTCGGCGGTCACCACGAGCAGGCCGCCGACGCGGTCGGGGTGGGCGGCGGCGTAGCGCAACGCCGGTGCGGCGACGGCGGCGTGGGTCACCAGCACGGGGCGTGAGCGGACCGGGTCGAGCAGGGCCGCGAGCCAGTCGGCGTCGGGGGCGGCCGTGGGGGCGGAGCGGCCGAGCCCGGGGAGGTCGGCGGTGAGTGCGGGGGCGTCGAGCCGGCCGGTGGCGTCCGTCCAGGCGGCGGTGTCCGCGCCCGGCCCGGGGAGCAGGACGTAGCGCGGTGTCCGGCGGTCGCCGTCGAGGTAGGTGCGTCCGCCGGCGACGTCCGCGAACCCGCCCGCCGGGCCGCCGGGGCCGTGGCCGGTGGGTGCGGCCCCGAAGCCGTCGGCGACCAGGCGGTCGGCCCAGCGGCGCAACAGGTCGTCCACCGGGGGGTGGTGGAGTCCGGCAGCCCGGGCGAGCCGGTCGGCGGAGGCGGTGTCGTAGCCGTCCTCGACGAGGAAGGACAGGGTCTCCGGGTCGGCGCCGGTGAGGGCGCGGGGCAGTCGCCGTACCAGGCCGACCGGGACGAGCCCCCGGGGCGCCGGGACGTCCAGGTGCCGGGCGATCAGGGCGATCAGTTCGGGCAGCGGTGGGGTGGCGGGGTCGAGGACGGTGTGGGAGTGGGCCGGTCCGTCGTCGAACTCCGGGACGACGGCGAGGAATCGGGCCAGGTGGTCGATCGCGACCACCGGGAGGAGGGTCCGGGCCGTCCCGGGCAGCAGGGGGAGGCGGCCGGACCAGAGCTGGCGGACCAGGTCCGCCAGGCCCAGGTACTGCCCGGCCTCGCCGGTCTCCGAGTGTCCGATCACGCTGCTGGGGTTCACCGTGGTGAGCGGAACGCCGAGCTCGGCGGCCGTGACGCGGACGGCGGCGTCGCCGAGGTGCTTGGACGCCTCGTACGCCCCGAGCCGGGCGTAGAGGGTGTCGGTCTCGGCGGGCGGGAGGGGGTGGCGGGGCGCGCTGTCGCGGCCGACCCGGTACCCGGAGAGGTGGACCAGTCGCCGGAGCCGCGGCCGGCCCGCCGCCCAGTGGAGTGCGGTGAGTGCGCCCTCCACGTTGGCGGCGTGCGCCTCGGCACGGTCGAGGCCGAAGCGGTAGAGGGCGGCGAGGTTGTGGACGTCACGGACGGCGGCGAGCCGGGCGTCGTCGGCGGGCGACAGCCCGAGTCCGGGGCGGGTGAGGTCGGCGGTGACGGTGGTGAGGGCGCCGTCGTCGGCGCCGTGCGCGCGCAGCCAGGCACGGAGTTCGCGGTCACGCGGTGAGCCGGGGCCGGTGCGGACGCCGGCGGCCACCGGCTCTCCCCGGCCCAGGAGTTCGAGGAGCAGCCAGCGGCCGAGGAAGCCGGTGGCGCCCAGGACCAGGGTGTGCGGCGGTGGCCGGTCGGCCGGGGAGGCGTCCGGCTGCCGGGGCTGCGGGCGGGGCGTGGTGGTCATGGTGCTCTCCTCTTCGGTGGTCCGGTCCGGTCGACCTGATTCTGTAGACCGGTCTGCATATTTTTTGGCGCGGATGCGGCGCGAGTGCGAAGGTGCCGGAAGGCGGGAGCCCTGGACGGGGCTCGCGGTCAGGGGCCGGTCTGTGGTGGTGGAGGGCGAACCGCGCCCGGGGGTGTGTCCGGGTGCGCGGTGGGGATCTGCCGCCGGGGACGGGCGGGCGCCGAGGCCGGCGCCCACGCGTACTCAGCCGGTCCGCTGCGAGGCCGGGCTTTCGCGGGTGGCCTGCGCGGCCTTCACGTCGAGCAGGTGGCGGACGGCGTGCGTCGCGGCGGTCAGCGGTTCGGGGGAGCGGCGGACGCGGGCCAGCAGGACCGCGCCCTCCAGCAGGGCGAGCGCCTGGCCTGCGGCGACGTCCGCCTCGGCGGGGCCGAACCCCTCGGCGGTCAGACGCTCGGTCAGGACGCGCTGCCAGCTCGCGTACACCTCGACGCAGACCTCGCGGAGCGCCTCGTTGCTGCCGGCGATCTCCAGTCCGACGGTGGCGATCGGGCAGCCCTTGGTGTACTCGGACCGGGCGAGACGGTCGGCGAAGGCCCGCGCCAGCCCGGCGACGACGGTCGCCGCGTCGGAGCCCTCGCGGGCGAGCGAGGCGAGCAGCTCCTCGACCTCCTGGCCGGCCTGGATCAGGGCGGCGGTCACCAGCTGGTCCTTGCCCTCCGGGAAGTGGAAGTAGAGCGATCCGCGCGGTGCGCCGCTCTCCGTCACGATCTGGTTGAGGCCGGTGCCGAAGTAGCCCTGTGCCTCGATCAGGCCGCGCGTGCCGGCGATCAGCCGGGCGCGGGTCTCCTCGCCTTTGACTCCCATGCGGAAACAATAGACCGGTCTGCATATTTTGTCGACGGGGCCATCCGGCGGTGCCGGTTGCGGCGGCCCCGGCCCGGTCGAGGACGGGGGAGGGCGGCGGGGCGAACGGATGGCACACCGACAAGAATCCGCGGGCACTTCTGGTGAAGATCACCATCACGGGCCGGGCCGGGCTCGCCCAGGATGTGAGCAGGGCCCGACCGGAGCGAGCCCCGGGGGAACGGACGGCCCCGCCCGGTCACCGCCCCGGAGGGCACGTTCGGCGTCGTCGTCCCGACGACGCCGGCCACCGGCCAGCCGGAAACCGTCGCCGACGTCCGCCGTGCGCGCAGGTGTTCCTGCCGCGGCGACCGCGTCCCGCACCCGAAGGACCCCACGAGTGACCCTCCGCACGATCAAGCCCGGCAACCGCGGGTACCTCTACGTCAACAGCCACCCGACCGGCTGCAGGACGGTGGTCGACCACCTGTGGCAGCAGATTCCGGAGCCTGCCGACGACCGTCCCGGGCCGGTCGCCCTCGTCATCGGCTCCAGCGCCGGGTACGGGCTGGCCGCGACCCTGGTCGGCCTGCGCGCCCACCGGATGCGCGGACTCGGCATCGCCTTCGAGGCCCCCGCGACCGAGCGCCGTACCGCCGGCGCGGGCTGGTACCGCACCGCCCGGACGGCCGAACTCGCGGCCGAGGCCGGCGCCGACTTCACCTTCCTCAACGGCGACGCGTTCTCCGACGGGGTCAAGGAGGAGGCCGCCGACCGGATCGCCGCCCGCTTCGGCAAGGTCGACCTGCTCATCTACAGCGTCGCGGCCCCGCGTCGCACCGACCCGGTGACCGGCGAGGTCCACCACTCCGTCATCAAGCCGCTCGGCAGCGACTACCGGGCCAAGACGCTCGTGTTCGAGGACGGCACCCCGCGGATCGGCGAGCTGCACCTCCAGATCGCCGACGAGGCCGAGCGCGACGCGACCGTGCAGGTCATGGGCGGCGCCGACTGGCAGCTGTGGGTCGACGCCCTGCAGTCCAGGGGCCTGCTGGCCGACGGCTTCCGGACCGTCGCGCTCTCGTACGTCGGGTCGGACATCACGGCCCCCGTCTACCGGGCCGGGACCATCGGCGCCGCCAAGCAG
The DNA here is from genome assembly GCF_036290945.1 of Streptomyces sp. BE303. Lineage (NCBI taxonomy): Bacteria > Bacillati > Actinomycetota > Actinomycetes > Kitasatosporales > Streptomycetaceae > Streptomyces > Streptomyces sp. BE303. Next base: position 15,529 of record NZ_JAQYWZ010000346.1, on the reverse strand, counting down.
CACCTGGAGGACACCGCCCGAACCCTCAACACCCGTCTCGACGGCGCGGGTCACGCCTACACCGTCGTCGCCGGCGCGGCCGTCACCCAGGCCTCCACCGCGATCCCGAGCATCGCGCTCTACACCAGCATCCTCCACCGCGTCACCGGTGACGGCTGGCAGACCACCGTCGACCAGGCCGCGGAGCTGTGGAACCGCCTCTCCGGCGACGCCGAACCCGACCTGGACGACCAGGACCGCATCCGGCTGGACGACTGGGAGATGAACCCCCGGGTCCAGACCGCCGTCCGCGCCATGTGGGACCGGATCGACGCCGAGACCATGGACACCCGTGCGGACACCGGCTGGTTCCGTGAGCAGGTCGGCCGGCTCTACGGCTGGGACGTTCCCGGCGTCGACTACGAGGCCGAGGCCGAGACCGCCGTCCCGTGGCCCGCCTCCCCGTCGTCCGGCGTCTGACGCCCGGCGTCTGACGTCCGGCCGCCGCTCGCTCGGCGCCCGGGCACGGGCGCTAGCGGGAGGCCGCCGGGTTCAGACGGCGGAAGGGGTCCGGGGTGCGGCGGCCGGCGGGCGGGAGGTAGACGAAGAGGTGGTGGCCGCTCGCGGGGAGGGCGAGGGCGGTGTAGTCGAGCACGCCGGTGTCCAGTGCGGGGTGGCGCAGCGCGAGGCGGCCCTGGCGGGGCGGGGCGGCCCGGTGGCGGGCCCACAGGGCGGCGAACTGCGGACTGCGGGCGGAGAGCCGGGTGACCAGGGCCGTCAGCTCGCGGTCGTCCGGGCGGTCCGCGTGCTGGGCGCGCAGCCCGGCGACCAGGTCCGCGCCGATGGAGCCGGTGGGGGCGTGGTTGGCCCGCTGGGCGGCGCCGTGCGGGCAGCAGAACACCTGCCAGAGCAGGTTGCGTTCGAGGGCGGGCCGGGAGGCCGGATCGGCCATCAGCGCGGCGGCGCAGGGATTCCAGGCGAGCAGGTCGAACCGGGGCCCGGTGACGAAGGCGGGCGAGCGGTCGAGGGAGGCGAGCAGGCTCCGGGCGGTCGCGTCGACGGTCGCCGGGCCGTTCACGGCGGCGGTCGCCGGCGCGGACCGTCGGTGGGCCAGCCGGTGCAGGTGGTCCCGTTCGGGTTCGGTGAGCAGCAGGGCCGCGGCGATGCCGTCCAGCACCGGGCCGGTCGGCAGCCGCTGGCGGCCCTGCTCCAGCCTGGCGTAGTAGTCCGTCGAGATGCCCGCCCGGACGGCGACCTCCTCCCGGCGCAGGCCCGGCGTGCGGCGGCGCGGTCCGACCGGCAGCCCGGCGTCGGAGGGATCCAGGCCCTGGCGGCGGGCCCGCAGGAACGCGCTGAACGGAGTGTCGGGCATGGCCCCACGCTGCCACAGCCCGGCAGCCGTATCCAGGACCCGGTAGACCCGGGCTCCCGGGCCCAGGACGATCCGGCCGCTGCCGCCGCCCGTCCCGTCGAGGGATGCTCCCGGCATGGGACTTCTCGACCGGAAGGTCACGATCATCACCGGCGCGGGCCGGGGCATCGGCGCGGCAGCCGCCGAACTGTTCGCGGCGGAGGGCGCGTTGCTCGTCCTGGCCGCCCGCACCGGCCCCGAGGTCGAGGCGCTGGCGGCCCGGCTGCGGGCGCGCGGCGCCGACGCGGTGGCCGTCGCCGCGGACATCTCCACGGCCGAAGGGGCCGAGCGGACGGTACAGGTCGCGCTGGACTCCTTCGGCCGGCTCGACGCCGCCTTCGACAACGCGGGCTCGGGCCCGATGCCCGCCCCGCTCGCCGAGCGGACCGAGGAGGACTGGGACGCCGTCCACGCCGTCAACCTCCGCGGCACGTGGCTCTGCCTGCGGGCCCAGCTCCGGGCGATGCTCGCGGGCGGGCGGGGCGGCTCGATCGTGCTGTGCAGCGGGGTCGGCGGCCTGGTGGGCGGGTTCGGGGACGGCACCCAGCAGGCGGCCAAGCACGGGCTCGCCGGTCTGGTGAAGGCGGCCACCACCGACTACGCCCGGCACGGCGTCCGGACCAACGCGATCGCGCCCGGGGTGGTCCGGACGCCGTCCGCCGAGCCGCTGTTCACCGCCGGGCCGGCCTTCGGCGAGGCCGTCGCCCGCTTCACCCCGCTCGGCCGCCCGGCGAGCGCCACCGAGGTCGCCCAGGCCGCGGCCTGGCTGCTCAGCGACCGGTCCTCGTACGTGACCGGGGTGACGCTCCCCGTCGACGGCGGCATCACGGCGACCCGGTCCTTCGTCTGAGGCGTGCGGACGGTGCCCGACGGCGCGTCGCCGCGCTCGCCCCCGCCGTCCGGGAGCACGCCGCGGACCCGCTACCGCCGGGGCGGGACCGAGGACTCGGCGAGGACAACGCGCCGGTCCGGTCGGCGGGTTCGGTGAGGTACGGCCGTGCGGCGTGGAGTTTCGCAATGGTCACGAACGGTTCCCGGGGAAGTGGCTTCCGGTTCGGGGAGCGTCCCCTAGCGTGCCGGGCATGACACAGAGTCACCACGTCAGCTCCGGCAGCCCGTCCGCCACGTCACCCGCCGTCCGTCCCGGCAACCGCCCCGGCGGCCGCCCGGGCAACCGCCCCGGCACCTCGGCCGACGACCGGCGCGACCTCCGGTCGAGCGCGGGCCGGCACACCGCCGTGCTCGCCGCCCTCGTCGCGTCCGCGCTGGGCCTGGGCACCGTCGCACTGAGCGCCCCGAACGCCGCCTCCGCCGAGCCTCCCGCCGCCACCTCCGGCTCCGCCGCGTCCGGCCCCGGGTCCCCCGACGACCCCGCCGGGTCCCCCGGCCTCGCCGCTGCCGCCGCGGCCTCCGCCCCCGGTGACGTCGTGGTGACCGAGAGCTTCTCCGGCACCTCCCTCCCCGCCGGCTGGACCGCCGTGGAGGGCGACTGGAAGGTGGCGAACGGCCGGCTGGTCGGTACCTCCGCCAACTCCGGCCAGCAGAGCCGGATCACCTTCGGCCGCCACCTCGACGACTTCCGCATCGAGGCGACCGCCCGCTTCGAGTCCGTCGTGGACAACGCCCGCTGGGCGGCGCTCGGCCTGGACGTCCCGGCGAGCGGTGCCACGCCGTGGTCGATCGCCACCGTGCGGACCGGCACCACCGCCGCCAACGGCCTGGAGTTCGCCCGGCGGACCACCGCCAACAGCTGGCTCGTCACCGACACCGCCGCCGCCCCGGTCGCCGCCGGCACCGGCCGCGACGTGCGGATCGCCGTCGAGGTGCACGGCACCACCGCCCGCTGGATCTTCGACGGCCGGGAGGCCGCCCGCACCACCCAGGTCGCCCGCAGCGCCGACGGCGGCCAGGCGCTCGTCGTCAACGGCGCGAAGGTGTCGTTCGACGACCTCAGGGTGACCGCGCTCGCCCCGGGCGGCCTGCTCCGGCCGGCGGGCTCCCCGCTCACCGTCTTCGCCCACCGCGGCGCCTCCGCCGCGGCACCGGAGAACACCCTGGTCTCGGACGAGGTCGCCCGGCGCGGTGGCGCCGAGTGGATCGAGAACGACGTCCAGCCCAGCAAGGACGGCGTGCCGTACATCCTGCACGACGACACGGTGGACCGCACCACCGACGGCCAGGGCCGGATCCGCGACCTGACCTCCGCCCAACTGGACGCGCTGGACGCCGGGTCCCGGTTCGGCCCGGCCTACGCGGGTGCCCGGGTGCCCACGCTCGCGGCGCAGTTGGAGGATCTGCGCACCCGTGGCGGCAACCTGCTGCTGGAGATCAAGGGCCGGCACAGCCGCGACGAGGTCGCCCGGATCGTCAAGGAGGTGCGCGACCACGGGATGGCGGGCCGCGTCTTCGTCCAGAGCTTCGAGGTGGACGCCCTGCGGCACACCCGCGAGCTGGCACCGGAGCTGCCGCTCGGCCTGCTGCGCAGCACCCTCGACGCCGACCCGGTGGCGATCTCCAGGGAGCTCGGCCTGGCCGCCTACAACCCCTCGGACGGCGCCGTCTCCGCCCGGCTCGGCGTGGTGAAGGACCTGCACGCGGCCGGCGTCGCGGTCAACGTCTGGACGGTCGACGCGGCCGCCCGGTGGAAGGCGCTGGAGGCCGCCGGCGTCGACGGCATCATCACCAACCGTCCGGCGGAGCTCGCCGGCTGGAACTCCGCCTGGCAGCAGGCCGGCGCCGTCGCGCCGCCCGCCGCACCCACCGTGGCGATCACCTCCCCGGCGGCCGGGGCCACCCTGGACCGTGCCCAGCAGCCGGTCACCGCGGTGCAGGCGCGCGGCGCCGACTCCGTTCGGCTGACCCTGGACGGTGCCGAGCTCACACCGGGCACCGCGCTCGACACCGCGGCGCTCGCGCTCGGTCGGCACACCCTGCGGGCGGAGGCGACCGGCCCCGGCGGGCGGGCCGAGACGACGGCCGAGTTCACCGTCGCGGCCACGCCGACCGGTCTGGCCTCGCTGGTCCTCACCTCGGGGGCGGACCGCAACGCCGTCGCCACCCTGACCGTGATGCTCGGCCAGGGCCAGTACGGGCCGCTCGCCCGGTGGGCCGAGAACCAGTCCGGCCGGACCGTCCCCGCCGACCGGGCCCGGCTGATCGCCGCCGACGCCCTCGCCCTCGGCGGTACGCCCCCCGCCAACGGCTGACCGCACCCCGGCGCACCCCGGCCGAACCGACCGCGTCGGTCGCACGACCGGCACCGGCGCACGACCGGCACCGGCGCACCGACCGCCGGACCCCGTGCCCGCTCGCCCGGCACGGGGTCCGGCGTCCGCCGGGGGCTCCGTCGATCCGCGGGGCGTCGCCCTGTGCCTAGGATTGATCGCCTGGCCGGTCGGCCGCTCACCCACGTGCCCGAAGGTGGATCGTTCATGGCAATCCCGCAGCAGCAGGCGGGCCCTCCCGGAGTGGACGACGGGGTCTTCGGCGACCCCGTGGTGATCGAGCGGTCCGGCCGCCCGGAGGACGGTGAGTGCCGCCATCTCCTGGTGTGGCGGGCCGGACCCGGCTGGCGGATGCTCAGCAGCGCCGTGCTGGGCGGCGGCCTGGGCGAGCGGGAGTGGCTGGTCAACGCCCAGGTCCGGGCCGGGTACGGCAGGACGGACCCGGACCGGCACCTGGCCGAGCTGGCGGAGGACCTGGGGCTGCGGGGTCCGGGCGTCGGGCTGATGACCGCCGCCCGGGTGGACGCCTTCACCTGGGCCCGCGACCACGGCGTCACCGCGGTGGTGACGACCGGAGTCGGTGTGCCGACCTGGGCGTCGGCGCCCGCCGACGGCGCTGCCCCCGGCGACGCGCTCGTTCCCGGCACGATCAACATCGTGGTCGCCGTTCCGGTGGCCCTCTCGGACGCGGCCGCCGTCAACCTCGTGGCCACCGTGACGGAGGCCAAGGTCCAGGCGCTGCTCGAAGCCGGGTACGACTGCTCGGGGACGCCGTCGGACGCGGTCTGCGTGGCGGTGCGGCGGACCGGTCCCGGCCGGGAGGCGGAGCCGTTCGGCGGCCCCCGGTCCCGCTGGGGATCCCGCGCCGCCCGCGCCGTCCACGCGGCCGTCGTGCTGGGCGCCGAGCGCGACCGGGCCGGCCGCGTCCGGGGACCCGTGCCCGGTCACCTGCGGTCCACGCCCGGGTGCGGTCGGACCTTCGTGCTCTCCGACGAGTAGCGGCACGGCCGGGGCGCGGGGTTCCGGGACGGCGGGCCGGCACCCGCACCGGCCGGTCCTGTCCTGTCCCGTCCGGCCCTCCGCCGCCCGTCCGGGGCCCTGGCGGCGTCTCAGGATGTGGACCTCCTGGTGTCCTTGTGTTCTCCCGGTACCGGATTCGCCCTAAGCTGGGCGGGCAGCTGGTTCGCCCTGCCCACCAGGCAGGCGCGTCGTAAGAGGGAACCCGGTGGGAATCCGGGACTGCCCCGCAGCGGTGAGTGGGAACGACCGCCGTCATACGCACTGGGCCCGGTCGGGTCTGGGAAGCGACGGCCAGTAGGTGTCCGCCCTTTCGGGCGGGCGTGTCCACGAGTCCGAAGACCTGCCCGTTGCCCGCACGCGACCCGTTCGCGCGCGGACATCCCGGTGACCTCGTGGGCGGGTCGGCGTACATACCAGGCGGATCCGGCGCTTCTCGTGCGCACGCGGTCCCGCCCGGTTCGTCACCCCTTCGCGCCTCCGTCCCGTCACCGGGGCCACAGACAGGCTCGCGAAGGAGAGTCCCTTGACAGCGAAGTCCGCAGCCGCGGCAACCCTGGCCACCGTGTACGGATACCCCCGCCAGGGCGGTGGCCGTGAGCTCAAGAAGGCGATCGAGGGGTACTGGAAGGGCGCCGTGAGCGCCGACGCCCTGCTGGCCACCGCCGCCGACCTGCGTCTGGAGAACTGGAGCAGGCTCGCCGGGGCGGGCGTCCAGGAGGTGCCCACCGGCGACTTCTCGCTCTACGACCACGTACTGGACACCACGGTCGCCGTCGGCGCGATCCCGCCGCGTCACCGGGCGGCGGTCGAGGCCGACCCGCTGGACGGCTACTTCGCCATGGCGCGCGGCACCCAGGACGTCGCGCCGCTGGAGATGACCAAGTGGTTCGACACCAACTACCACTACCTGGTGCCCGAACTCGGCCCCGACACCGTCTTCACCGCGAACTCCGCCAAGGCGGTCGCGGAGTTGCGCGAGGCCCTGGACCTCGGCCACAGCGCCCGTCCGGTGCTGGTCGGCCCGGTCACGTACCTGCTCCTCGCCAAGCCCGCCCCGGGCGTCCCCGAGGACTTCCAGCCGCTCACCCTGCTCGACCGGCTGCTGCCCGTCTACGCCGCCCTCCTCGCCGACCTGCACGAGGCCGGCGCCGCCTGGGTCCAGTTGGACGAGCCGGCGCTCGTCCAGGACCGCACCCCCGCGGAACTGAACGCCACCGCGCGCGCCTACCGCGACCTCGGTGCCCTCGCCGACCGGCCCAAGCTGCTGGTCGCGAGCTACTTCGACCGCCTGGGCGCCGCGCTGCCCGTGCTGGCCAGGGCCCCGATCGACGGCCTCGCCCTGGACTTCACCGGCCCGGCCGCCGCCAACCTGGGCGACCTGGCCGCCGCGGGCGGTCTGCCGGGCAAGCGGCTGGTCGCCGGTGTGGTGGACGGCCGCAACATCTGGATCAACGACCTGGAGAAGTCGCTCTCCACCCTGGCCACCCTGCTCGGGCTGGCCGGCACCGTCGACGTGGCCCCGTCGTGCTCGCTGCTGCACGTCCCGCTGGACGCCGCCGCCGAGCGCGACCTCGACCCGCAGATCGCCCGGTGGCTCGCCTTCGCGCGGCAGAAGGCCAACGAGGTCGCCCTGCTCGCCCGCGGCCTGCGCGAGGGCACCGGCGCGATCACCGCCGAACTCGCCGCCAACCGCGCCGACCTGGCGTCCCGCGCCAACTCCCCGATCACCCGTGACCCCGCCGTGCGGGCCCGCACCGCGGCCGTCACCGAGGCGGACGCCCGCCGGGCCCAGGCCTACCCGGAGCGCGCCGAGGCCCAGCGCACCCGCCTCGGCCTGCCGCTGCTGCCGACCACCACGATCGGTTCGTTCCCGCAGACCTCCGAACTGCGGGTGGCCCGGGCCGACCTCACCGCCGGGCGGATCGACCCGGCCGCGTACCGGGAGCGCATCCGGACCGAGGTGCGGGAGGTGATCGCCTTCCAGGAGAAGGCCGGCCTGGACGTCCTGGTGCACGGCGAGCCCGAGCGCAACGACATGGTCCAGTACTTCGCCGAGCAGCTCACCGGCTACCTCGCCACCCGGCACGGCTGGGTGCAGTCCTACGGCACCCGGTACGTCCGCCCGCCGGTGCTGGCCGGTGACATCTCGCGCCCGCACCCGATGACCGTCGACTGGTTCCGCTACGCGCAGGACCTGACGGACCGTCCGGTGAAGGGCATGCTCACCGGGCCGGTCACCATGCTCGCCTGGTCCTTCGTCCGGGACGACCAGCCGCTCGCCGACACGGCCTTCCAGGTCGCCCTCGCCCTGCGCGACGAGGTCACCGACCTGGAGGCCGCCGGCGCGGTCGTCGTGCAGGTCGACGAACCGGCGCTGCGCGAGACGCTCCCGCTGCGCTCCGCCGACCGCCCGGCCTACCTGGACTGGGCCACGGTCGCCTTCCGCCTCGCGACCTCGGGCGTGCGGGTCGACACCCAGATCCACACCCACATGTGCTACGCCGAGTTCGGCGCGATCATGACGGCCATCGACGAGCTGGACGCCGACGTGATCTCGCTGGAGGCGGCCCGTTCGCACATGGAGGTCGCCGGTGAGCTGGCCGCGGCCGGCTACCCGCGCGAGGTCGGACCGGGCGTGTGGGACATCCACTCCCCGCGTGTGCCGAGCGCCGACGAGGCGGTGGAACTGCTGCGTGCCGGGCTCGCGGCGATTCCGGCCGAGCGGCTCTGGGTCAACCCCGACTGCGGACTGAAGACCCGCGGTTGGACCGAGACCCGGGCCTCGCTGGAGAGCCTGGTCACCGCCGCCCGCCGCCTGCGGGACGACCTGGCCGGCTGAGCCGGGCGGGGAGGCCCGGGGCGGGCGCGGCACTCCGGCCGCGCCCGCCCCGGCGGTGTCCCTCAGCCGGATTCGGGCAGGCCGAGGTTCTGGTAGATCTCCGTCGTGACCGTGGAGAAGTTCATGGTCATGAAATGCAGGCCGGGGGCGCCCTCGGCCAGGAGGCGGCGGCACATTTCGGTGGCGTACTCGATTCCGACGGCGCGCACCGCGGCGGGATCGTGCCGCTCGCCGAGCATCCGCTCGGCGAGGTGCGCCGGAATGGCCGCAGTGCTGAGGGTGGGAATGCGTTCGAGTGACCGGATCGTGGTCACCGGCATGATCTCCGGAATGATCGGAACGGAACATCCGGCCTTCAGGAGGCGGTCCCGGAATCTCAGGTACTTCTCCACGTCGAAGAACATCTGGGTGATCGCGTAGTCGGCGCCGGCTCGGCATTTCTCGATGAAGAAACGGATCTCGGAATCCCAGTCCGGGGAGCGGGGGTGCATTTCCGGGAAGGCCGCGACACCCACGCAGAAGTCGCCGGACTCCTTGATCAGCCGCACCAGGTCGGCGGCGTACGCCACGCCTGCGGGGTGGCGGACCCAGGGGCCGAGCGGGTCGCCGGGCGGATCGCCCCGCAGGGCCAGGATGTTGCGGACCCCCTGGTCGGCGTAGTGCCCGAGGATGTTCCGCAGCTCCGCGACGCTGTGGCCGACGGCCGTCAGGTGGGCCGTCGGCGTCAGGGTGGTCTCCTGCGCGATGCGCCCGGTGACGTTCACCGTGCGCTCCCGGGTGGACCCGCCGGCGCCGTACGTCACCGACACGAAGGTGGGTGCCAGAGCCTCCAGCCTGCGGATCGCGTTCCACAGGCCGGCCTCCGCCGCGGCGCTGCGCGGCGGCATGAACTCGAAGGAAAAGGAACGCCGACCGGTGGCCAGGAGTTCGCGGACGGATGCCGCGTGATCGGTTCGTCTGGAAGGGATTCCGAGTGTCATGGGAGGAGGCTATCCAGCGCGGTGGGATCGCACACGCGTCCGTCCATCCTGTGATACGAGATTTCTCACGCATACGTCCGGCGGGCCTGTTCCGGTGTTTTCCGCCGACGGTTCCCCGCGGATTCCCGGCCCGTCGGGAAAAAGTCCGGCGCGGCCTCGCAGAAGGGCACCATAGGCGCATGGAGAGACGTTCGTGCGGGCTTCCGGGAATACCCGAATGGGACCGGTGTGCGGTGATGGGAATCGTGAACGTGACACCGGACTCGTTCTCGGACGGGGGGCGCTGGTCGGACCCGGGCCGGGCACGTCCCGCCGGGCGGAAGGACCGCCCTGCACGGCAGCTACCGCGAGGCCGTCACGAGGGTTGCGGAGCTCGGCGACTCCGGCGCCGGTCCGGTGCTGCGACCGGCCCAACCGCACGACGAGGCGCGGGACTTCTTCCACGTGGACCACAACCACGTCGCCGCGCCGGAGGAGGTCGCGGAACGGACGGCGGCGGCGAGGGATGCCCTGGACTTACTAGGACGTCCAACTATATGGTCGTGGACAAGGCCCGCAGTGCAGGGAAGCCGGTGTGAATCCGGCACGGTCCCGCCACTGTGACCGGGGAGTGCGTCGCCGCAGTACCAGCCACTGGCAGCCAGCCGGGAAGGCCGGGCGACGCGCGCTGATCCGGAAGTCAGGATACCGACTGCGGGTGTTCCGTGTTGTCCACGAGGATGGAGCAAACACGCATGGCACCGGTCCGCGCCCTTCCCGACCCTGGTGATCCTGCGGCGGCTGCGGCACACCCGTCTCCCTGACGGCTCGCCGCGCCCGGCGACGGCCCGACGCGCGCGCTCACCCGAGCGCGGCGCGGGCGTCCGTCGTGCGCCCTTCCCTCGGATCTTCCCGACACCCTGACGAGAGCAGGTCTGTGATGGTCCGTGAACTCACCCACTTCATCGGCGGCAAGCACGTCCCCGGGACCTCCGGGGACTTCGGCGACGTCTACGACCCGAACACCGGCACGGTCCAGGCCCGGGTCCCGCTCGCGGGCCGCGCCGAGACCGAGGCGGCGATCGCCGACGCCGAGCGCGCCCAGTCCGAGTGGGCCGCCTGGAACCCCCAGCGCCGCGCCCGCGTGCTGCTGCGCTTCCTCCAGCTCGTCGAGGCCGAACGCGAGCCGCTGGCCCGCCTGCTCTCGGCCGAGCACGGCAAGACCGTCGCCGACGCCCACGGCGACCTCCAGCGCGGGCTGGAGGTGGTGGAGTTCGCGGCGGGCATCCCGCACCTGCTGAAGGGCGAGTTCACCGACAGCGCCGGCACCGGCATCGACGTGTACTCGATGCGCCAGCCGCTCGGCGTGGTCGCCGGCATCACCCCGTTCAACTTCCCGGCGATGATCCCGCTGTGGAAGGCGGCGCCCGCCCTGGCCTGCGGCAACGCCTTCATCCTCAAGCCCTCCGAGCGGGACCCGTCGGTGCCGCTGCGGCTGGCCGAGCTGTTCCTGGAGGCGGGCCTGCCGCCGGGCGTCCTGAACGTCGTCAACGGGGGCAAGGAGGCCGTGGACACGCTGCTGGAGGACCCCCGGGTCCAGGCGCTCGGGTTCGTGGGTTCCACCCCGATCGCCCAGTACGTGTACGCGACGGCCGCCGCCCACGGGAAGCGCGCCCAGTGCTTCGGCGGCGCCAAGAACCACATGATCGTGATGCCGGACGCCGACCTCGACCAGGCCGCGGACGCCCTGATCGGCGCGGGCTACGGCTCCGCCGGCGAGCGCTGCATGGCCGTCTCGGTCGCCGTGCCGGTGGGCGAGGAGACCGCGGACGCCCTCGTCGCCAAGCTCACCGAGCGGATCGCCGCACTCAGGGTCGGCGCCTCCGACGACCCCGAGGCCGACTTCGGGCCGCTCGTCGGCCGCGACGCGCTGGACCGGGTCCGCGGCTTCCTCGACCTCGGTGTCCGGGAGGGCGCCGAACTGGTCGTCGACGGCCGCGACCTGACCGTGCCGGGGTACGAGGGTGGCTACTTCCTGGGCGCCACGCTCTTCGACCGCGTCACCCCCGCGATGCGGATCTACCGCGAGGAGATCTTCGGCCCGGTCCTGTGCGTGGTCCGCGCGGCGGACTACGCCGAGGCGCTGCGCCTGCCGAGCGAGCACGAGTTCGGCAACGGGGTGTCGATCTTCACCCGGGACGGCGACACCGCCCGCGACTTCACCCGCCGCGTCAACACGGGCATGATCGGCGTCAACGTGCCGATCCCGGTGCCGGTCGCGTACCACACCTTCGGCGGCTGGAAGCGGTCCGGCTTCGGTGACCTCAACCAGCACGGCCCGGACTCGATCCGCTTCTACACCCGCACCAAGACCGTGACCTCGCGCTGGCCCTCCGGGGTCAAGGAGGGCGCGAGCTTCACCATCCCGACGATGGGCTGAGGCGCGCCGTGCACACGCATCTGACCGACGACCAGCTCGCGATCGTCGAGGCCACCGGCGACTTCGCCCGCGAGCACCTCGCCCCGCACGCCGTGGCGTGGGACCAGGCCAAGCACTTCCCCGTCGACGTGCTGCGCAAGGCCGCGGGCCTCGGCCTCGGCGGCGTGTACGTGCGGGAGGAGTCGGGCGGCTCCGGGCTGGGCCGCCAGGACGGCGTGCTGGTCTTCGAGGCGCTGGCGACCGGCTGCCCGTCGATCGCCGGGTACCTGTCCATCCACAACATGGTCGCGTGGATGATCGACCGCTACGGCAGCCCGGGCCAGCGTGCCCGACTGCTGCCGGGACTCTGCTCGACGGAGGCCCTGGCCAGCTACTGCCTCACCGAGCCGGGCGCGGGCTCGGACGCCGCCGCGCTGACCACCCGGGCCCGGCGCGACGGCGACCACTACGTCCTCGACGGCGTCAAGCAGTTCGTCTCCGGCGCCGGAACCTCGCAGGTCTACGTCGTGATGGCCCGCACCGGCGGGCCGGGCGCCAGCGGGATCTCCGCGTTCCTCGTCGAACGGGACGACCCCGGCGTCTCGTTCGGTCCGAACGAGCGGAAGATGGGCTGGAACGCCCAGCCGACCCGGCAGGTGCTCCTGGACGGCGTCCGGCTGCCCGCCGACCGGCTCCTCGGGGCCGAGGGCGAGGGCTTCCGGATCGCCATGAACGGGCTGAACGGGGGCCGGATCGGCATCGCGGCGTGCTCGCTCGGCGGCGCGCAGGACGCGTTGGAGCGGGCCACCCGCTACCTCTCGGACCGGGAGGCGTTCGGCGCCCGGCTGCTGCACGCCCCGGCCCTGCAGTTCCGGCTGGCCGACATGGCGACGGAGCTGGAGGCGGCCAGGTCGCTGCTCTGGCGGGCCGCCGCGGCGCTGGACCGGGGGGACCCCCGGGCGCCGGAGCTCTGCGCGATGGCCAAGCGGTACGCCACCGACACCGGCTTCGAGGTCGCCAACGCCGCACTCCAACTGCACGGCGGCTACGGCTACCTCGCCGAGTACGGCATCGAGAAGATCGTCCGCGACCTGCGGGTGCACCAGATCCTGGAAGGGACCAACGAGATCATGCGCGTCATCGTCGCCCGCGGACTGACGGGAGCCGCCTGATGGCCGGCAACGCCGCAGCGGGCAACACCGCAGCCGGGCACGCCGCGGCCGGCAGCACCACAGCCGGCAGCACCGCGTCCGGGCGCACCGTCGACGAGGTCCTCGTCCAGCGGGAGGGCAGGTCCGGCCTGATCGTCCTCAACCGGCCCGCCGCGCTGAACGCCCTCACCCACGCCATGGTGCGGCGGATCGACGCCGCACTGGACACGTGGGAGCGCGACGACCGGGTCGAGACCGTCGTCGTCACCGGCGCCGGCGACCGCGCCTTCTGCGCCGGGGGCGACATCGTCGCCATCCACCGCGCCGCCACCGGCGGTGATCCGGCGGCCGTCGAGGAGTTCTGGCGCGACGAGTACCGGCTCAACGCCAGGATCGCCCGCTACCCGAAGCCGTACGTCGCCGTCATGAGCGGCATCGTGATGGGCGGCGGAGTCGGCGTGTCCGCCCACGGCAGCGTCCGGATCGTCACCGGGACGACCCGGGTCGCGATGCCGGAGGCCGGCATCGGCTTCGTGCCGGACGTCGGCGGCACCTACCTGCTCTCGCTGGCCCCCGGCGAGCTGGGCACCCACCTCGCCCTCACCGCGGGCTCGGCCGGCGCCGGCGACGCCCTGCTCTGCGGCCTGGCCGACCACTTCGTCCCCACCGAGCGGCTGCCCGCGCTCCTCGACGACCTCGCCGAACTGCCCGTGCACGAGGCGCTCGTCCGGCACGTCGCACCCGCACCGCCCGCCCCGCTGGAGCGGCAGCGCGAGTGGATCGACAGCTGCTACGCGGCGGGCACCGTCGAGGAGATCCTCGGCCGGCTCCGCGACAGCGGGGAGCCCGAGGCCGGGAAGGCCGCCGAGCGGATCACCGCCAACTCGCCCACCGCGGTGAAGGCGACGCTCGCCGCGCTGCGCCGCGCCCGGTCCCTCGGCCCGCTGGAGGCCGTCCTCGACCAGGAGTACCGCACCTCCTGCGCCGCCCTCGACACACCCGACCTCGCCGAGGGCATCCGTGCCCAGGTGATCGACAAGGACCGCACGCCGCGCTGGAGCCCGGCCACGCTGGACGCCGTCGCCCCCGCCGCCGTGGCACGCTACTTCGCCCAGCTCGGCGAGCGGGAACTCGGCCTCGCCACCACGAAACCCCTGGAGCGCTGGTGACCCACGACATCGGATTCGTCGGACTCGGCAACATGGGCGGCCCGATGGCCGCCAACCTGGCCAGGGCCGGGCACCGGGTCGTCGGCTACGACCTCGTGCCGGAGGCCCTGCGGCAGGCGGAGGCGGCCGGCGTCCGGCCGGCGGAGTCCGCGGCCGACGCCGCCGGCGGTGCGGACGTGGTGATCACCATGCTGCCGGCCGGTCGCCACGTCCTGGCCGCCTACGAGGAGTTGCTGCCCGCCGCCCGTCCGGGCACGCTCTTCGTCGACAGCTCCACCATCGACGTCGCGGACGCCCGGGCCGCGCACGACCTCGCCGTGCGGGCCGGCGGCCGGGCGGTCGACGCGCCGGTGTCCGGAGGAGTGCCGGGCGCGACCGCCGGGACCCTCACCTTCATGGTGGGAGCGGCGGAGGCGGACTTCGGCGCGGTCCGGCCGGTGCTGGACGCGATGGGCGGCAAGGTCGTGCACTGCGGGCCGTCGGGCGCCGGGCAGGCCGCGAAGATCTGCAACAACATGATCCTCGGCATCTCGATGATCGCCGTCAGCGAGGCCTTCGTCCTCGGCGAGAGTCTCGGCCTGAGCCACCAGGCACTGTTCGACGTCGCCTCCACCGCCTCCGGGCAGTGCTGGGCGCTGACCGCCAACTGCCCCGTCCCCGGGCCGGTGCCGGCCAGTCCGGCGAACCGCGACTACCGCGCGGGGTTCGCGGCGGCCTTGATGGCCAAGGACCTCGGGCTGGCCGCCGGCGCGGCCCGGGCCGCCGGTCTGCCCACCGAACTCGGCCTGAAGGCAGCCGAGTTGTATGCGAAATTCGCCGCCGACGAGGGTGCCGGACTGGACTTCTCGGCGATCATCACCACCCTGGGGGGGAGTGCGCAGTGACCGCGTACGAGACGATTCTGGTGGAGCGCAAGGGCCGGGTCGGGCTGATCACGCTCGACCGGCCGAAGGCGCTCAACGCGCTCAACACGCAGCTCATGAACGAGGTCGTCGCCGCGGCGAGGGACTTCGACCGGGACCCGGGGATCGGCTGCCTGGTGATCACCGGCTCCGAGAAGGCGTTCGCGGCCGGCGCCGACATCAAGGAGATGCAGTCCCTCGACTTCGTCGAGGCCTACCTCGGCGACTGGTTCGCGGCCTGGGACGACCTGGGCAGGATCCGCAAGCCGATCGTCGCGGCGGTCGCGGGCTACGCGCTGGGCGGGGGCTGCGAGTTGGCGATGCTCTGCGACATCCTGCTCGCGGCGGACACCGCGAAGTTCGGCCAGCCGGAGATCAAGCTGGGGGTGATCCCCGGGATCGGCGGTTCGCAGCGGCTCACCCGGGCGGTCGGCAAGGCGAAGGCGATGGAGCTGT
>NZ_JAQYWZ010000345.1:0-10152 GCF_036290945.1 Streptomyces sp. BE303 | reverse complement strand
TCCGGCTGATCGCCCGGCACAGCGGCAAGTGCCTGGACGTCATCAACCAGGCCACCACCAACGGCGCCGCCCTCGAACAGTGGACCTGCGGCACCGGCACCAACCAGCAGTTCAGCCGCCACACCGTCGCGGTCTGACCCCGTGCGGGACCCGGTCCGTCCGCGGGCCGGGGCCCCACCCGGCACACGTTCCACCTCCACCGGCACGCCCCTCCCTCACCCGAGGGGCGTGCCGTCCGTCTGCCTGCCCCCGCACCTGGAGGACCGATGGCCCCGCGTACCAAGAAGGCACGGCACCGCACGGCCCGCACCTGTCTCGCCGCCGCGGTCGCGGCGGCCGGTGCCGGCCTGCTCGCGCCCCCGCAGCCGGCCGCCGCCGCCGAACCGACCGCCCACCTCACCGTCCGGCTCGACCCCGGCTACCAGCAGCAGCCCTTCCAGGGCTGGGGCACCACGCTGGGCTGGTTCGCCAACGTCACCGGCGGCTGGCCCGACGAGCGGCGCAACCAGCTGGCCGACGAGCTCTTCGGCGCCGACGGTCTCGGCCTGACCGTCGCCCGCTACAACATCGGCGGGGGCGACAGCCCCGAGACCGTGCCGTACATGCGGGCCGGAGCAGCCGTTCCCGGCCACTGGAACCGCCCTGCGGAGTTCGCCCCGCAGCCGGGCGGCGCGAACGGTGGAGTCGAGCCCGCCGACTGGTGGAACCCGAACGACCCGAACCACTGGAACGCCGCCGCGGACGCCAACCAGCGCTGGTGGCTCGCCGCCGCGAAGAGCCGCGGCGCCGACACCTTCGAGGCGTTCTCCAACTCCGCCCCGTACTTCATGACCGTCAGCGGCCTGGTCTCCGGCGCGGTCAACAGCTGGGAGAACAACCTCCGGCCCGACCAGTACGACCGCTTCGCCGCCTACCTGGCCGGGTCGATCAAGCGGGTGCAGGCCTCCACCGGCGTCACCTTCGACTCCGTGTCGCCGGTCAACGAGCCCGGTACGGGGTACTGGCGCGCCGGCGGTCCCCAGGAGGGGTCCCACTGGGACCACGCCGCCCAGGCGCGCATGATCGACAGCATGCGCGGTGCGCTGGACGCGGCGGGCCTGGCCACGCCGGTGGCGGCGATGGACGAGACCGACCCGGTCATGTTCCGCGACGACTGGAACTCCTACCCGGCCGCGACGCGTTCGGCGATCGGCCGGCTCAACGTCCACACCTACGGCACGCAAGGGCGGATCGGGGCCCGGGACGTCGCCAAGGGGGCGGGCAAGCCGCTGTGGATGTCGGAGGTCGACCTCGGCGGCAGCGGCCCGCAGAACTTCACCGACATGGCACCCGCCCTCGACCTCTCCCGCCGCATCACGGGCGACCTCACCCTGCTCGAACCGCGGGCGTGGGTCCTGTGGCAGGCCGTCGAGGACTACGAGAACATGACCCCGGCCCACGAGAACGCCAACTGGGGCCTCATCCAGGTCGACCTGACGCCCGACGACCCGGCCGCCGAGCCCGTCCGCAAGAACAAGAAGTACTGGGCGATGGCGAACTACACCAGGTTCGTCCGGCCCGGAGCCCGCATCATCGGCACCAATTCCGCCCACTCCCTCGCCGCCCTGCGGCCGGGCGGCGAGGGCACGGTGGTCGTCCACACCAACACCACCGGCACGGCGCAGGCCCTCACCCTCGACCTGGCCGGCTACCAGAAGCCGGGCTTCGGCACCGCCGTCCAGCGCTACACCACCGACGGCACCAGGAACGTGCAGCGCGGGGCGGACCTGACCGTCACGGCCGCCGCCACGGTGACCACGACGGTCGGCCCCGGCTCGGTCACCACGTTCGTCCTCCCCGGCGCGGTCGGCGTGAACGCCTCGACGGCGACCACACCGACGGGCGGCGCGCGGCAGCTGCTGAACGAGAACAGCGGCCTGGCCCTCGCGGCCGGGCCCAACGCCCAGGCGGGCCCCGTCCAGCGCACCTCGAACCCGGCGGACCCCGGGCAGCAGTGGACCTTCACCAAGGTCGGCGGCGGCTGGGACAGCACCGCGACCTACCGGATCACCAACGCCGCCACCGGCAAGGCCCTCGCGGTCACCGCGGGCGCCCTCGGCTCCGCCGCACCCGGCAACGCGGCGGCGCAGCTGTGGATGCGCTCCACCGCCGGCGACGGGCGCGGCACCTTCGTCAACAAGGCCACCGGGCTCCTGCTCGACGTCAGCGACGCCGCCGGGTGGGACGGCGCGCCGGTGAACGTCTGGCCGCCCACCACCGGGAGCAATCAGTCCTGGTCCGTGCGCAGCGCGGACGCGGACGTGTGGGCGCCGGTGACCGTGCGGCGCAGCGGCCTGTGCGCCGAGGTGGCCGGTGGCGCGGGGGCGCCCGGCGCCGCCGTCGTCCAGTCCGGTTGCACCGGATCATCGGCCCAGCAGTGGTCGTTGCGGGCCGGCAGCCCCGGCCAGGTGTCCGTGGTGGTGCGCCACAGCGGGCAGTGCCTGGACGTGGAGGGCGAGTCCACGGCGGACGGTGCCCGGGTGGTCCAGTACGGGTGCAGCGGGGCGTGGAACCAGGAGTGGTCGGTCCGTCCGACGGGCGGGGGCTTCTCCGCCCTGGTGGCGCGGCACAGCGGCAAGTGCCTGGCGGTCGAGTCGAGTTCGGCGTCGCCCGGTACGGCACTGGTGCAGGCGCCGTGCGGGTCGGGCGCCGGACAGCGGTTCAGGATCGGCTGACCGTCGTGACCGGGCGTGCCCCCGCCGAACCGCGGGCGGGGGCACGCCAGGCCCACCGGGTCAGGCAGGTCCCGTGGCGCCGGGCGGCGCGGCCGAGCTGGCGCGGACGATCAGCTCGGGCTGGACCGCCACCGTGGTGACCGGGGCCCCCTCGCCTTGCGGCGGATCGATCTGGTCGAGGAGGCGGGCCACGCACTGGCGGCCGACCTCCTCGAAGTTCTGCCGGACGGTGGTCAGCGGGGGCACGAAGTAGGCCGCTTCGGGAATGTCGTCGAAGCCGACCACGCTGACGTCGTGCGGCACCCGGCGGTCGGCCTCGTTCAGGGCGAGCAGGAGGCCCAGCGCGAGCTGGTCGTTGGCGGCGAAGACGGCGGTGACGTCCGGCTGCGAGGCGAGCCGCCGGCCGATCTCGTAGCCGGACGCGGCCGTCCAGTCGCCGAAGGCGATCGGCGGCACGGGCGCTCCGGCGGTTTCGAGAGCGGTGCGCCAGGCGGCCGCGCGCCGACGCGCGGCGTAGGAGTTCTGCGGCCCGCCGATGTGCCAGACGGTCCGGTGCCCGAGGTCGAGAAGGTGGCGGACGGCCGCCGTGACGCCGGCCGCCTGGTCGGTATCGACGGAGGTGTACCGCTGCTCGGGGTCGCCGTCCGCGACGACGATGGGCACGCCGGACGAGATGTCGAAGCCCGGCCGGTCGAGGATCTGGGCCTCGATGACGGCGAGCCCGTCGACGGCCTGGTCGGTGAGCTGCCGGACGGCGCGCTGGACGGCGTCCTCGGTCTCGTTCTCGACGCAGACCACGTTGACCGAGTAGCCGGAGGCCTGGGCGGCGCGGGAGATGGCGGCGAGAGTGCGGGCGTTGCCCTGGGCGGTGACGTCGAAGGTCACCACGCCGAGCGCGTGGAAGCGTCCGAGGGTGAGGGCCCGGGCCGCGCTGTTGCGCTGGTAGCCGAGCGTGCGCATGGCGGAGAGGACCCGCTCGCGGGTCTCCGGCTCCACGTTGGAGCGGTTGTTGGCGACCCGGGAGACGGTCTGTGAGGAGACTCCCGCGAGGGCGGCCACGTCCGCCTGGGAGGCCGGGCGCCGAGTGACGCGCGCGGCCGCGCCGGACTTCGCCGCGGTGTTCATGCCGGCCCCTTTCCCTGATGTCTGCGTCAACATCGTAGCGGCCGCGATCAGCGACCGGACACGGCCGGTCGGGAGCCGGGGGAGCGGGCCGGTGCGGTCGGGGGCCGGCTGCCGCACCCGTCGGCCGGCTTCGAGGGGGGCGCCCGAGCCGGCGGGCGTACGGGGCGGCGGGCGTACGGGCCGGCGGGCAAGCGAACAACATCGGACGTGAATCGATCGTCCGGCGCCGCCGGCCGGCCGTGGCGGGCCGCGTGGTTTACCCGGCCGACGTCCGACCGTAACCTTCCGGCGGTCGGCTCCGGGAGCCGATCCGCGGGGGCTCCGTCGGCCGCGACAGCCGGTCGAAAGGCCCCGTGAGCTGCACTCCTTGGCGATCTGTCACCCCCGCCCCTGCGGGAGCGTGCGGCCGGGCGGGCGCGCGCGGGCGGGCGCGGTGCTGATTACGAAGCTGCATCGCCGTGTTTCGGCGCCTTGACGCCCCGCGCGGAAACGGTCAACACTCAACACCATCGTCATGTTGGCGCAAACATTCGCCACGAAGGGCACTACCCTTGAGCACGTCACCCCCCTCCACCACCCCCCGGCCGAATCCGGTCCGCCCGCCCACGCCCAGGCCCGAAGCGGCGCCCCGGCTGCGACGGGGACGCCGTGTCGGACGGCCGGGGCACGGAGCGTTCGGCTACGCGTTCCTCGCGCCGTTCCTCGTCGTCTTCGTGATCGGCATCATCGCCCCGCTGGGCTACGCCGCCTACCTCAGCCTCTTCCAGGACCGCCTGGTCGGCGGCACCGTCTTCGTCGGCCTGGAGAACTACCGGCGGGCGCTCACCGACGACCTCGTCAGGGCGGGCCTGGGGCGGGTCCTGCTGTTCCTGGTCGTCCAGGTCCCCGTGATGCTGCTGCTCGCACTCGTGGCGGCGCTGGCGCTGGACAGCGGGAGGCTGCGCTGGACCGGCCTCTTCCGGATCGGCATCTTCGTCCCCTACGCCGTCCCGGCCGTCGTCGCGTCGCTGATGTGGGGATACCTGTACGGCGACCGCTTCGGACTCGTCGGCCAGATCGGCGAGGTGCTCGGCACGGACGTGCCCGACCTGCTCGGGTCCTCCTGGATGCTCGCCTCCATCGGCAACATCGTGACCTGGGAGTACGTGGGCTACAACATGCTGATCCTCTACGCGGCGCTGCGGACCGTGCCGCAGGAGCTCTACGAGGCGGCGGAGGTGGACGGCGCCGGGGAGTTCCGCAAGGCGTGGAGCATCAAGCTCCCGGCACTGCGGCCGGCCCTGGTCCTGGCCACGGTGTTCTCCATCATCGGCACGTTCCAGCTGTTCAACGAGCCGAACGTCATGCAGTCGCTCTCCCCGGGCGTCATCTCCACCAGCTACACGCCCAACATGTACGCCTACAACCTGGCCTTCAACGGCCAGCAGTTCAACTACTCGGCCGCCGTCGCCGTGGTCCTGGGCGGCGTCACCGCGCTCGCGGCCTACGCCGTGCAGATCCGGTCGATGCGAAAGGGGCAGGGCCAGTGAGCGCCAGGACCACCTCCGGCCGGCGCGCACGCGCCCGCCGCCCGAGCACCGCGCTCACGCTGGCCATGACCGCCATGCTGGCGTACGCACTGCTCCCGCTGCTGTGGCTGTTCATGGCCAGCACCAAGGACACCGCCTCCCTGCTGGAGAGCTTCGGCCTCTGGTTCGGCGACGGCTTCCGGCTGCTCGGCAACATCGGGAACGTCCTCACCCACGACGACGGCATCTACCTGCGCTGGTTCGGCAACACCCTGCTCTACGCCGTCGTCGGAGCGGGCGGAGCGGCCTTCGTCTCCACCGCCGCCGGATACGGCCTCGCCAAGTACCGCTTCCGCGGCAGGACCGCGATCGCCGCCATGATCCTCGGCGCCATCGCCATCCCCGGCACCGCACTCGCCGTCCCGACCTACCTCCTGTTCAGCAAGGCCGGTCTCGTCGACACCCCCTGGGCGGTCCTGCTGCCCTCCCTGGTCAGCCCGTTCGGGGTCTACCTCATGCGCGTCTACGCCGCCGAGGCCGTCCCCGACTCCCTGCTGGAGGCCGCCCGGATCGACGGCTCGGGGGAGCTGCGGACCTTCTTCACCGTCTCGCTGCGCCTGCTCGGCCCCGGCTTCGTCACCGTGCTGCTCTTCGCCCTGGTCGCCACCTGGAACAACTACTTCCTGCCGCTGATCGTGCTCAGCGACCCCCAGTGGTTCCCGCTCACCGTCGGCCTCAACCAGTGGAACGCGGTCGCCACCGGGGCCGCCGGAAGCGGCGCGACCACCACCGACTTCTACCCCCTCGTGGTCACCGGAAGCCTGCTCGCCATCGTGCCGCTCATCGTCGCCTTCCTCTTCCTCCAGCGCTTCTGGCAGTCCGGACTCGCCGCCGGAAGCGTCAAGGAATGACCGGCGCAAGCCCCATCCCCCTTCCTCACAGCAAGGACCCCCTCATGACCTCCGTCCACAGCCCGTCGCGCCGCAGAATCCTGGCACTGGCCCCCGCCGCGGCACTCGTCCTCGCCCTCACCGCCTGCGGCTCCGACGGCGGCTCCCCGTCCGAGGGGGCCGCCGACCCCGCCAAGGCCCTGGACACGCCCACCACGCTCACCTTCTGGACCTGGGCTCCGAACCTCGACAAGACCGTCGCCCTGTTCGAGCAGAAGTACCCCAAGATCAAGGTCGAGATCGTCAACGCGGGGCAGTCCGCGGCGGAGTACACCAAGCTCCAGACCGCCGTCAAGGCCGGCAGCGGCGGGCCGGACGTGGTCCAGGTCGAGTACTTCGCCCTGCCCGAACTCGCCCAGTCCAAGCGGCTCGTGAACCTCAAGGACTACGGCGCGGCCGCGCTGGAGTCCAAGTTCACCTCCTCGGCGTGGTCGCAGGTCACGGTCAACGGCGGCATCTACGCCGTCCCGCAGGACACCGGCCCGATGGCGATGTTCTACAACAAGAAGCTCCTCGACGAGCTGCACATCGAACCGCCCAAGACCTGGGCCGAGTTCGAGACCGCCGCGGCGAAGATCAAGGAGTCCGCCCCGGACCGGTACATCACCTCCATCGACCCCGGCGACGCCGGCGGCCTCGACAGCCTGATGTGGCAGGCCGGCAGCCGCCCCTTCCAGCAGAAGGGCGAGACGGGGGTCGGCGTCGACCTCCAGGACCCCGGCGCGAAGAAGGTCGCCGACCTCTGGACCTCCCTGGTCGACCGCAAGCTCGTCGACACGGCCCCGGGCTGGACGAACGAGTGGTGGCAGTCGATGAACAGCGGCCGGTACGCGATGTGGATCATCGGCGCCTGGGCCCCGGGCAACATCGCCTCCACCATCCCCACCACCGCCGGGAACTGGCGGGCGGCGCCGATGCCCCAGTGGAACGCGGGTGACGACGTCACCGCCGAGAACGGCGGTTCGGCCGTCGCCGTCCCCACCACCAGCAAGAACAAGGCCGCCGCCGCCGCCTTCGCCACCTGGCTGAACTCCGACCCCCAGGCCGTCCGCTCCCTCAACGCGAACGGCCTCTTCCCCGCCACCACCGAGCTCCTCAAGGACCCGGCCTTCCTCGACCGGCCCGTCGACGCCCTCGGCGGGCAGCAGGCCAACCAGGTGTTCGCCGCCTCCTCCGCCTCGGTCGGCAAGGGCTGGCAGTACCTCCCCTTCCAGGTCTACGCCAACTCGGTGTTCAAGGACACGGTCGGCCAGAGCTTCACCAGCGGCATCAACGGCGGTCTGACGGCCTGGCAGAAGCGCATCACCGAGTACGGCAACCAGCAGGGCTTCAAGGTCACGGCACCGTGACGTCCGGCGCCCGCCCCGACCCCCCTCTCAGGAGCAGCAGTACCATGCCAGTTCTCCAGATCGACGGAGACGACTTCACCCTCGACGGCGAGCCCTTCCGCATCATCTCCGGCGGGCTGCACTACTTCCGGATCCACCCGGACCAGTGGGCCGACCGCCTGCGCAAGGCCCGGCTCATGGGCCTCAACACGGTGGAGACCTACGTCCCCTGGAACCTCCACCAGCCGTCCCCCGACACCTTCCACCTGGACGGCGCCCTCGACCTCCCGCGCTTCCTCGACCTGGCCGCGGCCGAAGGTCTCCACGTCCTGCTGCGCCCGGGCCCGTACATCTGCGCCGAGTGGGAGGGCGGCGGCCTGCCGTCCTGGCTCCTCGCACACCCCGGCATCAGGCTCCGCAGCCAGGACCCCGTCTACCTCGCTGCCGTGGAGGACTACTTCGAACGCCTCCTGCCCCCGGTGCTCGACCGCCTGGCCACCCGGGGCGGCCCGGTTCTGGCCGTCCAGGTGGAGAACGAGTTCGGAGCGTACGACGACGACACCTCGCATCTGGAGCACCTGGCGGGCCTGCTGCGCCGGCACGGCGTGGACGTCCTGCTGTTCACCTGCGACCAGCCCGCCGACCTGGCCCGCGGCGGGCTGCCGGGCACCCTCGCCACAGCCAACTTCGGCAGCCGCTCACGGGAGGGCCTCGCGGCCCTGCGGGCCCACCAGCCCAGCGGCCCGCTGATGTGCACGGAGTTCTGGATCGGCTGGTTCGACCGCTGGGGCGGCCACCACGTCGTCCGCTCGGCCGAGGACGCCGCACAGGAACTGGACGAACTGCTGTCCCTGGGGGCCTCGGTCAACCTCTACATGTTCCACGGCGGTACCAGCTTCGGTTTCACCAACGGGGCCAACGACAAGGCGGCCTACCGGCCGACCGTCACCTCCTACGACTACGACGCGCCCCTGGACGAGGCCGGCGATCCCACCGAGAAGTACCGCGCCTTCCGCGACGTCATCGCGAAGTATGCCCCCGTGCCCGCCGGCCCCGGGCCGGAGCCCGCCCCGAAGCTCGCCCCCCGCACCGTGCCGCTGACGGATGTCGCGGACCTCCTCCCGCACAGCGCCGCGCTCGGCGCCACCGTGCGCTCCGAACGCCCGCTCACGATGGAACAGCTGGGGCAGGACTTCGGGTTCGTCCGCTACGAGACCGTCCTGCCGCAGGCCGGGCCGGCTGTGCTGGAACTCCGGGACGTCCGCGACCGCGCGCAGGTCTTCCTCGACGGCCAGCCGGTCGGCGTCCTGGAGCGCGAGAACCACGAGCACGCCATCGCCTTCGGCGTCCCCCGGGACGGCGCCGTCCTGACCGTCCTGGTGGAGAACCAGGGAAGGGTCAACTACGGCCAGGGCCTGCACGACCGGAAGGGCCTGGCCGGCGCGGTCCTGCTCAACGGCGAGGAGCTCGGCGGGTGGACCAACCTGCCGCTGCCGTGGCGATCGCTCGACGGCCTCGACTTCACCACCGGGGACACACCGGTCGTCGGCCCCGCCTTCCACCGCGGGACCTTCCCGGTCGACGTGCCCGCCGACACCTTCGTGCACCTGCCCGGCTGGACCAAGGGCAACGTGTGGGTCAACGGCTTCCATCTCGGCCGGTACTGGTCCCGGGGCCCGCAGCGCTCGCTCTACCTGCCCGGTCCCGTCCTGCGCCCGGGGCTGAACGAGATCGCGCTGTTGGAACTGCACGCGGCTCCCTCCGAGCGGTCCGTCCGCTTCGCGCAGAGCCCCGACCTCGGACCCACCGAGGAGTGAGGGCGGCGACGCCATGACGGCAGGGCGCCTGCGGGACCTTCCCGCAGGCGCCCTGCCGTTTGTCGCGGTCCGGTGGTCGCCCGCCGCGGGGGCCGGCGCGGTTCGGGGCGATTGCCGCTCCGCAGTGAACGTCCGGGCGCCGCCCGGGCCGTGGCACCGTGCGGGGCTCGGGGGCTCGGGCCGAGTCCGGGGGCGGGGACGGGGGACGGGGGCCGGGGACGGTGCCGAAGGCCGGTCGAGGCCGGTGGGCCGTTCGCCCACCGGCCTCGACCGGCCGTCCCGTCCATGCTCTCCCCGCCGGTCAGGCCGGTCAGGCCGGACCCCCTCGAACCCCGCTGCGCCGCGCCGGTCGTCGGAGCGGACGAGCCCACGACGGGACGAGACACGTCCGCCGGTGGCGCTCACCACAGGGGTGGGCGCCACCGGCGGGTGGTGGCGATCAGGCCGACCCTCAGCAGCCCTCGCCGTTCCGTCAGTGTGCACCGGCCTGGCCGACCCGCCGTTGGAACGGCCGCTGCTGGCTGGGGTGCTGACGGAAGATGGGGAAGTTCTGGAGAGGCGTCAGTGCGTCAGGCGGGGAGTCCGACGGCGCGTTCGCCGTTGCGGCGTTGCTGGATGACGACGGCGACGACGAGGAGGGCGCCCTGGGCGACGTTCTGCCAGAAGGAGTTGATGCCCTGGACGGTGAGGCCGTTCTCCAGGCAGCCGAG
>NZ_JAQYWZ010000344.1:0-3815 GCF_036290945.1 Streptomyces sp. BE303 | reverse complement strand
CTCGAACCCCTGCCACGTGCCGCCCTCGTACCAGAACCGGTCCTGCACCGAACCGTTCCCGCCGACGAAGAAGACCTCCATGCTCCCGGGGATGCGCGAGACGGCCGCGATGCCGCCGTTGGCGGAGGCGCTGCCGGGCGGCGCGAGCTGGTAGCGCCGCCACGGCGACCCGTCGTACCAGTACGCCCCCTGGACCGAGCCGTCCGAGGCGACCCACCAAA
This sequence comes from Streptomyces sp. BE303, assembly GCF_036290945.1. Lineage (NCBI taxonomy): Bacteria > Bacillati > Actinomycetota > Actinomycetes > Kitasatosporales > Streptomycetaceae > Streptomyces > Streptomyces sp. BE303. Next base: position 3,594 of record NZ_JAQYWZ010000344.1, on the reverse strand, counting down.
CCTCCATGCTTCCGTCGATCCGGGAGACCGCGGCGACCCGGCTCGACAGCGACGAACCGCCGGCCGACGCAAGCACGAACTGGTTCCAACTCATCTGGGACCTCCGGTGGTTCTGTGTCGAACACACGAGCCGGGAAGGGACCCGGCCCGATGAGCGGGGAGCGCCGGGCCGGATCCCCGGACCGATCGCTCAACGCGTGCTCCTACGTTAGGAACTCACCGCGGCACCCACATGAGGCCGTGGTCCCGCGTATGTCCCGGGACCGGTGCACCAGTCGCGCACGCTCCGCCGTGGGACCGGCCCTCCGAACGGGACGTCACCCGCACGCCCCGCTCACGGAATCGGGGAACTCCGCCCATGGCGGAGCACCCGGTGAGACCCCGTGCGGCCGGAACGGCGGGGCGCGGCGGCAGAAGTCGGGCAAGCGGGAACGGCCGGCAGACGGGCGGCCCCGCCGCCTCCCGTGCTTCGGGCAGCTCGCCGACTCGGCCTCCGGTACCGGGCGGTGTTCGGTGAAACGCCCACGACCTGGTGCTTCCCGGCTCCACACGCGTGGCGGCTGATTGGATCGGCGCTACCTGCATCCACCCGCTTCGCCCAGGAGACGACATGCGCACCCACCTCACCCACGGCACGGTCACGCTCACGTTCCTCGCCGCGGTTGCACTCCCTGCCGTCGGCTCGGCGAGCGCCGCGCCGGAGCCCGCCTACACCTGCCAGGCGGTCCTGGTCGACGACATCAACCGCGTGGCCGGGTCGGGCTGCACGGGCGGTCCGAGCGGCTACGAAGGCGCGGGAAGCATCATGGACAAGGAATCCGACACCGTCTGGCAGTGCGCGCTCCTCGGCTCGGCCGACGACCCGGACCTGCCGGGGAAGCTGACCGTCGTCGGAGTCCTCGGCTGCGAGCGACAGGGCGGTGACCCCCTGGTCGAGTGATGTCCCACGCTTCGGCACCCGGTGCCACCGAGGGGCCGGTCAGCCCGACTCACCGCGGGCCGCCCCGGGCCCGGGTGTCCCCGGCCAGGGCCCCGGCGCCGCCCGCACGGCAGGACTAGAGACCGCCCCGGACAGCCAGGAAGTGCAGCACGGTGAAGACCAGATAGGCCGTCAGGGAGATCCGGTTGACGAGCAGGTCCGGGTGGCCGAGCGGGCCGGGGCGGGATTCCCGGGGGCGGAGTTCCGGGTGACGGGTGGCATGGCCGACACCGGCGGCAAGGGCGGCGGCGTCGAACCCCTGGACGCCGAACCAGGAGGCGACCCGGCCGCCGAACTCCAGGGCACCGGCGTCGCGGACGGTGACGGACAGCCGGCCGCCCTCGGCCGTGGCCGCGGTGATCTCCTCCCAGCCCGCCCGGCGACGGGCGAGGCCGGCGGACACCGTCACGCCGTCACGGTCGACGGCGGCCTGCCAGCCGAGCCGGGAGACGACACCGACCAGTGCGATGCCGCCGATGAGCAGGGGCTGCAGCAGCCCGCTCCACCAGCCGGACTCGGCGCGCAGCACGCCCAGGACGGCCAGCAGTACCGCGGCAGCCGGTCCGCACAACAGGCGCAGCGGACGCGGCATCTCCCACACCCCGGCGGCCATCGGCACGGTCGGGGTTTCGGCAGGGGCCCCCGGGTCGGCGGGGGCGGCGGGGTCCCCGGCAGCGACGGGGCCGGCCGGCCGGACTTCGGGGGCGCAGACGACGGCCGTCCACGTGCCGGTCGTACCCGGGTTCCCGGTTCCCGGGTCGTCCTCCGGGGGCAGGACCAGCAACTGGGCGTAGGGGCCGTCCGGTCCCTGGTAGAGCAGAGCGGGCAGGGGCGGGCCGGCGACCGGGCCGTACGCCTCCTCGCCATCGGTCTCGCCCTCGTCGTCCTCGTCGTCCTCGTCGTCGGCTACGTCCTCCCCGCCCCAACGGCCGTCCGCCCAGGTGTGCTGCTCGCGCAGCGTCAGCTCCCAGCGCGGGCCGCCGAAGAACGGCCCGGCCTTCGGGCCGCCGTCGAACTGGAACAGGACGCGCACAGCGGGCGCGCCGGGGCGTTCGGTCAGTGAGTGCCGGACCCGGACCGCCTTGGCGGCGGAGGCCAGCAGGATCACGCCGGTCCCGCCGACCCCGGCGGCCGTCACGAGCAAGCTCGGGTCGAACAGCGGAGCCGTCACCGCCGGGCCGAGCAGCACCAGGCCCACCACCCGGCGCCCGACCGGCCGGACGGGGTGCTCGGCGAACGGGGAGGGCTGGCCCGCGGCCGTCCAGGGGTACGGCACCTCGGGGCCCATGAGGTCGGTGAGCTGCTGCCGGGCCCGCTGACGGCCGAGGGCGGCGGTGATCAGCACGGCCGCCAGGGCCGTCTGTGCGAGCGTCAGCGCCCACCGGGTCAACTCGTCGGGGACGCCCGGGACGTACCAGCCCACCGGAATCAGGGCGAGCGCCGTCAGCGGCAGCCCCCTGGGGCGGGCCAGCAGCGCCAGCGCCTGGGCCACCAGGGCCGCGAGCACCACGTCCGCCGACTCGTACCAGCGCGGGGCACCGGCCACGTCGTGGCCGTCGGCCCGGGCGGCGACCAGCACGAACAGGGCCACCGGCAGCAGGACCAGCCAGCGGCTGTCCCAGCGGTGGGCCGCACGGGCGGCGTGCCAGCGCTCCGCGGCCTCGGCGGTGAGCGGCGCGGCCGTAGGCAGTGGGGGTGCGGGCTGGAACATGCGTCCGATGCTGTCACCCGACCCGGCCGGCCATGAACCCGGGGCACCCGGGCGAGCCGGCCTCGGACCCCGGGCGGTCGCGCGCGGTGCGATCAGCTGTCCGATCACGCGTACGTGGCCTCGCGGTTGCACCTCGTGAACGCCACTGCCTAGGCTCACCGGGCACCGCACCACCTGCACCCACGGAACGAGGAACCCGCCATGACCACCGCCGCCGACGCCCTGCTGGACCGCAAGATCGACGTCTGCTTCGAGCAGGCCGACCTCGACAGGGACGGGGTGATCGACGCGACGGACATCCTGGGGCTCGCGTCGCGGGTGATCGACGCCTCGGGGGCGGCGTTCGACGCACCGGAGGCGACGGCGATGCTGGCCGCGGCCCAGGGCTGGTGGCGGGCCCTGGTGGCGGACCTCGACACCAACAGGGACCGGAAGATCCAGCGGCACGAGTACCGGGCCGGGATGCGGTTGCTGGCCCAGGCACCGGGCGCGTTCGACGACGTACTGGCTCCGGCGGCGCACGCGGTGTTCCGGCTGATGGACCGGGACCGGGACGGGCGGATCTCGGCAGCGGAGTTCTGGGACTTCCAGCGCGCCTTCGGCTCCACCGAGCCGGCCGCACGGTTCGCGTTCGAGAAGCTGGACACCGACCGGGACGGAGTGCTGTCGGAAGCCGAGGTGCTGTCGGCCTTCCGCGGCTTCTACACCTCCACCGACCCGCACCACGTCGGCAACTTCCTCTTCGGCGACGCGCTGAACTAGACCCAATGCCGTGTAGATAGAGCCGTGGGTGGCCGCGTCAAGTCGCCTGAAATGGGACGGAGCTCCTGCTAGAACCGTGTCGACCAAGATCACTGTTCGGTAGGAGCTCCGTTGGGTGCCCAGTCTGTCATCTCTCGTGAGG
>NZ_JAQYWZ010000343.1:0-76921 GCF_036290945.1 Streptomyces sp. BE303 | reverse complement strand
TCTACCAGGTCCTCGACCAACTCCAGGACCTGCTGAGCTGCTGGACCGGTGTCTGCCACACCTGTCAACGCCCGCTTCCCACACGGAAGTCCACAAGCCGAACACGACAGCCCACCCCAACCTAACGAAGTACTACTAGTGGCTGGCCCCGGATCGGGTGACCCAGTAGGCCAGGGTGTCGTTCGGGCGGCGTCCGGGTCCTGGCACCGGATGGTCTCCCTCTGCTCGGTGGCGCGGCGTGCCGTGCAGGTCAGGGTCAATAGCGTACGCGGCAAGGCGTCAACCTCGGCCCGTTGAACGGGTGTTCGCAGCAAAACGCAGCACGGCGCAGCGGCTGGTGCGGTGCCAGTACGCACGGGAGTGCAGCAGCCGCGCACCTGTCTTCGCAGCGGCCGGGTGCGGTGTGGTGGTGTCCAGCCGGCACCGGGCCGGGCAGTACGAGACGCCTTGGGAGATCACGATGGACAACGTGATGGAGAACGAGGTCTTCGACCCGAAGTTCGGCGAGCACGAGGCCGACGAGCTGACCAACGGCCGCCAGCGGTCGAACGACAGCGACAAGGACAACTACTTCGAGTAACGGCCCGCTTGGGCGGGCGCCGAGCGCGGCGTGTCCCCCAGGGTGAGCACTGAGGGGGTCCGGTACGGCTGCGAGCCGTACCGGACCCCCGGTTCGTGGACCGGTCGGCGAGAAGAAGGGGACGTGATGGTCGAGTGGGTCGAGAGCGGGCAACCGGGCCCGTCCGACGTGGCGGAGTTCGGCGGCGGTGTCACGGTGCGCGAGGTCCGGGACGGGCGGGGACGGCTCGCGGTCGCGGGCGACTGCGGCGCGGACCGTGCACAGCTGCTCGCCGGGCTGGACGCGGTCGCGGCGGGACGCTGGTCGGAGCTGACGGACTGGTCGGGCTCGTACTGGGTGGTCGCGGAGCAGGCCGCCGGGCGCAGGTTCGTGTGCGGAGACCTGGCCGGTGTGCGGGGGCTCTGGCACGCCCGAGAGCGGGAAGTTGGACGGGTGTGGGCGAGCGATCCCGCACGCCTGGCCGCCCGGGTCGGCGCGTCGGTGGACCTGGAGGTGCTGACCGCGCACCTGGCGGTCGGCGGGCAGCACTGGCCGACCCGCAGCCTGTGGGCCGGGGTGCAGCGTGTCCCCGGTGGGTGGGGGCTGCTTGTCGAGGGCAACCGTACGTGCTTGGTCGACGTGCGGGAGGTGCGACCCGTGGAGGACCTGATGGCCGGGGCCGAGCGGCTGGGTGAGGCGCTGCGGGTCGCGGTGCAGCGGCGGGTGCGGGCGGCGGGTGGGCCGGTGGGGGCGGATCTGTCCGGCGGCCTGGACTCGGCGGCGGCGGTTCTGCTGGCCGCCGCCGTGGGGCAGGTGCACGCGGTGACCTACACCGACGCGTTCACCAGCGCGGAGGACGCCTTGTACGCGCTCCGGGTGGCCGAACACGCCGGGATCGAGCACAGCATCGCCTCGGGCGGGGCTGGTGAGTTGCCGTTCGGGCTGCTCGGCGCCGCGGCGACAACCGAACCGGCCGCTGCGGTGGTGAACGTCGGGATGGACCGCTGCTACCTGGAGCCCGTGGCGGGTCTGCCGGTGCACCTGACCGGGCACGGCGGTGATGTGGTGCTGGACTCCTCGGCGGCGTGCTGGGTCGGGCAGGTCCAGCGCGGCGAGGCGGGCCAGGCGCGGCGGGCCGCGCAGGACTTCGCGCGGCTGCGCAACGTCGCGCCGGGTCCCTACTGGCGTTCGCTCAAGCGGGCCGCCGCGCTCACGCCGTCCGCTGCCGCCGGGGCGGTCGCCCGGCAGTTGCGCTCGGGAGGGACCATGCCGTCGCCTGCCGGGTGGGCGTGGTGCCGGCCGGGGCCGGGGGCCGGGTGGTTGTCCGCCCCGGGGCGCCTGGCGGTCGCCCGGCTGCTGGACGGCCCCGGGAGCGAGCCGCTGCACGGCAGCTTCGCAGACGAGGTGGACCAGTGGGCGGCACTGCGAGCGGTCGGGGACGACGCGCGCGCCGCGATCCCGCTGTACGAGGCGATGGGCATCCGCCCCGCCCACCCGTTCCTGGACAACCAGGTGGTGCGCGCCGCGTTCGCCATCCCCGCGCCCGCCCGCCGGGGCACCTACACCTACAAGCCGGTGCTGGCCGCCGCGGTGCCGCTGCCGGACTGGCTGATCGGGCGCCGCTCGAAGGGCTCGTTCACGGCGCAGCGTATCCAGGGCCTGGCCCGCCACCGGCGTGCCCTGGACGAGCTGGTCACCGCGAGCGCCCTGATCACACAAGGCCTGGTTGACGTTCAAGCGGTTCGTGAGGCGCTGGCCGATGCTGCGGCGGGCCGATCGGCCGCGCCGATCGCGGACCTCCACCACCTGGTGGCGGCCTGTCGCTGGCTGGACAGCTCGGTGTCCGCCCCGGCTTCCCTGGGGGCGGCGTGCTGACCGTCGCTCCCGGTGTCCACCACGCCCACGTCGGCGGCCAAACCGCGATCCTGAACGTGGGGACCGGCCGGTGGGTGATGCTCGACCCGGCCGCCTCCCGAATCTGGCAGGCGATCGTGCTGCGAGGAGGAGTCGAAGGACTCGCCGAGGAGATCGCCATCCCCAGCGGCGCGGACACCGCCGCCGTCCACCGGGCCATCGGCGCGGCCGTCAACGGCATGGTCGACCGTGGTCTTCTCACCGACCCCGGTGCGCTGCGGGTCCGGCGGCCGTGGCGGCGGAAGGGCGGTGGGCGATGACCGTGATGACACCGACCGCCCGGCCCACCGTCCGTCCAGGCCTGCGGCTGGCCGCCGCCGGCGCCCTCGTCCTGTCGCTGGTCCTGCACCGGTTGCCGCTGCGCCACCGCGTGGCCGTGCTGCGCCCGCTCGGCCGGGACCGGTACGCCAGTCCGGCCGCGCTGGCCGAACGCCACGAAGCGGTCCTCGCGGTCGTTCCCCGGTGGTGGCCAGGACGGATCGCGTGCACGGAGGTCGCGGTGGCCACCGTGCTGGCGTGCGCCCTGTCCGGCCGCCGGGCCGATCTCGTCTACGGCGCGCGGTTCCTGCCCGACGCCGCGCACGCCTGGGTGGAAGTGCCCGGTGCGGCGGCGGGCAGGGACACCGGTGACGCCGGTGACCGGCCGTGGACTCCCGTCGCCCACTTCCCCGAAAGAGTGAATCCTGCATAGCAGAGTTGACGCCATAATGCGTTGAACTCGGCTTATCTCGGGCCGGGTTGGGGAATGCGGTTGCCCGCCCGTCGGGGTGTGGGCCCTGATGGTCGAGTGACCGCTCCCGCTCTCCCCCTGGCCCCTGCCGGCGAGGTTCCGCACCTGGTGCTGGAGGCCGACCGCCACGACAGCGCCGCGCACACCGTCAGCGCCGCCGGCATCCTGCGCCGCCTCCCGGCCGCGCTGCGCCAGGCGCTCGCGCTGGGCTGGCGTACGGACCGGCCCGCCGTCCTGCTGCTCCTGACCGCGCAGGCGGTGACGGCCGTGCTGACCGTCACCGCTCTGGCGAGCACCACCCGCTTGCTGGCCGCCCTGTTCACCGCCGACGGCCTCTCCGGTGCGCTGGCCGCGAACGCCCGGCCGCTACTGCTGCTCGGCGTAGCCGTCGCGGGCCGGTACCTCGCCGAGGCCGCCGCACAGGGAGCAGCAGCCCGCCTCGCCCCACGGGTCGTCCGCGAAGCAGACCTCCTCGTGATCGGTGCCGCTACCCGCGCCGAAGCCATCGCCTACGAGGACCCCGAGTTCGCCACCGCCTACGAGGCCGCCGCCGACGGCACCGAACGCGCCCGCGACCTCATCACCGACGCCCAGCGGATCACCGCCGCCGCAGCCCGCCTGGCCGCCGCAGCCGCGTTCCTCTCCTACCTGCACCCCGCGCTCCTGCCCCTGCTGGCCGCCGCCGCCCTGCCGTGCGCGTGGGGCGCCGCCCGGGCCGCCCGCATCGAGCACGCCGCGCACCACCGCACGCTCGCCGACTCCCGGCTGCGCAGTGTGTTCCGTGGCTACGCCACCGACCGCAACACCGCCGACGAGATCCGCACCGGCTCCATGGCCGACTACCTCACCGAGCAGTACCGCACCGTGTCCGCCCGTCTGGAGGCGCAGCAGCTCGCCGGGGCCCGGCGAGCGATGGTCGCCACCGGGATCGGCGACGCCCTCACTGCGGCGGTGACCGTCCTCGCGTGGCTGGTACTGCTGTGGCTGGCCACCACCGGCCGGACCGACCCAGCCGCCGCCGGCTCCGCCGCCCTCGCCCTGCGGACCGCGTCCGCCGCGACCACCGGGCTGCTCGCCGCCGGAGCAGGGCTGTTCCGCACCTGCCTGTCCCTGGACGACTGGGCCCGGTTCCTGCGGACCGCCGACCACTGGGCGCACCGTCGCGGCCCTGCCCGGATCGCCGCCGCTCCGGACACAATCACCGCGACCGGCCTGCGGTTCACCTACCCCGGCACCGAGCACCCCGCCCTCGACGGCATCGACCTCACCTTGCGGCGCGGGGAGATGGTCGCTCTGATCGGTGAGAACGGCTCGGGGAAGACCACCCTCGCCAAGCTGTTGACCGGCCTGTACCTGCCGACCGAAGGCACGGTCTCATGGGACGGCCAGGACCTCGCGGGCTCCGACCCGGGCAGCGTGTTCCAGCAGGTGTCCGTCGTCCCGCAGGACTACACCAGGTGGCCGCTCGCGGCCCGCGAGAACATCACCCTCGGCCACCCCGCACCGGACGCGAAGGTGCTGGCCGCCGCCGAGGCCGCCGGCGCGGACGAGGTCCTGGCCAGACTCCCGCACGGCCTGGACACCTCGCTCGCCCGTTCCTGGTGGGGTGGCCACGACCTGTCCGGCGGCCAGTGGCAGCGCGTCGCGGTCGCCCGCGGCTTCCTGCGCGACGCGCCGGTCCTGGTGATGGACGAGCCGTGCGCCGCGATGGACGCCCGCGCCGAGCACCGGGTGCTGACCCGCCTCAAGGCGCTCGCCGTAGGCCGGACCGCCCTGTTCGTCACCCACCGCCTGGCGACCGCCCGCCTCGCGGACCGGATCATCGTGCTCCAGCACGGCCGCGTGGTGCAGATCGGGACGTGGGACGACCTGTCGACAGCACCGGGGCTCTTCCACGACCTGCTGAAACTCCAAGAAGACCGCTGACCGGCCTGGGGCAGCGTCCGAGCCCGGGGACACCTGTCACTGCAGGCCCATGTGCGGGTGCGGCGGGACCTGCATGCCTGGCTCGTCCGCGATGTCGTCCGGCCCGTAGTGGTCGACGAAGCACCACGCACCGACCATCCGGCGCCCGAGGCTGGGCAGCAGCCGGCGCACCACGGTGCTCTCGCCCAGTTGGACGCTGCGGGCGGGCAGGAGTTCCTTCACCGGGCCGGTGCCGGCCTCACCGCCGCAGCTGGTCGGGGCGGGCCTGAGGTCGAGGTTGCTCACGTCGGGTCCACCACCGTCGGGGAAGGGTGGGCCGGGGAGGCCGGACGAGGGGTCGTCCGGTCGGCCGTCCGGCCCGGTCTCGGGGTCGTCGGGAACGATCCTCCACCAGGGCCGGGTGATCCTCCACCCGGGCGGTCCGGGCGGCGTGAGCGACCCGTCAGCCGGCGGGGCGGTTCGTCAGGGCGTGCCCGACGAAGGAGACCACGTCGGGGAGTATGCGGCGCCAGTACGCGGCGTCGTGCGCCCCCGTGGTGAAGCGCGCCTGGACGGTGTCGCCGACCAGCTTGCGGGCGGCGTCGCAGAACGGGTCCTCGGTGCCGCACCAGACGCCGATCGGACGGCCGTGCGGCTGCTCCTGGTGGAGCAGCGGCTCGTGCTCGCGCCAGTCGGCCTCGTCCTTGAAGACTCCGACGGCCCGGGCGTCGCTCCAGGTGCGGAACAGCGCGGGGCTGAGCGCGGCCACCGGGCCGAAGCCCGTGCCCCGGTTGCGGGCGTAGCGCAGCGAGCCGAAGCCGCCCATCGAGATGCCCATCGCGGCGCCGGGGACGCGCAGCCCGCGGGCGGCGAGCCATCCGGGGAGCTCGTCGAGGAGCATCCGCTGCGGGTCGTCGCCGGACGGCGTGCGCCGCCAGTACGTCGCGTCGCCGCCGTCGAGGGCGACCACGGCGAACGGGGGGACGCCGGCCGCGATGGCGGCGACCAGGATCTGCGGCAGGCCGAGCTCGGTCCACGCCTGGGCGGTGGCGCCGCGCCCGTGCAGGGCGATGCAGACCGGCAGCTCGGCGGCGGGCGGGACGGTGGGGCCCTGCGGCACGATCGTGATCATCTTCACGGTGGCGCCGTTCCGGGCCGCCGAGCGCTGCTCCTCGTTGCGGAGCGAGGGGACGACCGCCGGGACCGCCGGCGCCGAGGGCGTGCCGGGCCGGCCGGAGGCGGCTGCGGACGTCGGTCCGGCTCCGGCGCCGGGCGAGCCCGAGGGTCCCGGGGCGCCGGTCGGGCCCGCTTCGGATACCGGGTCGGGCTCGCCGCCGGAGAACGCCAGGGTCGCACCGGTACCGACGACGGCGAGGCCACCGAGCCCCAGTCCGGCCCTCAGCAATCCGCGCCTCCCGAGCGTCCGGGTGCTGCCCGGCAGCCCCGGGCCGCCCGACGCCTCGAACCCGGTCGCCGACCCCGGCGCACCCGCCGGCGGGTCTCCGGCTCCCGGGGGCGGTGCGTCGGCGCCGACGGTGGGCGGCGAGGACGGCGGCGGCGGTACGGCGGCCCTGGCGCTCGTTCCGGTTCGTCCACTCCCCTGGTGGTCCAGGTCCACGATTCTCCCCTCCGACAGTCAGCCAGCACTGTACGTCGAGCGGCCGCGCCCATTCGCACCGAACCGGTCGCAAGCCGTCGAGAGGCGGAGGAGAAGTGGTGGAGAACGGTCGGAACCCGGCAGGTCGGGCCCCGGCCGGACGGCGGAGCGACGGAGGGCAGAGCGCCGGACCGCCGGGCACCGGACGGCTCGGCACCCGGCGCCCGGGCACCGTCGGGCGCCCCGCTCAGCGACCGCGCAACGACAGGTCAGCGACCGCCCAGCACCCGCTCAGTGCCCGCAGGCCCACCAGGCGTCCGCCGTCGCCCCGTCCGCCAGCGCCCGCAGCTTGGCGACCGCCCCCGCCGGGTCCTCCGCGCCGTACACCGCCGAGCCGGCCACGAAGACGTCCGCGCCGGCCTCGGCGCAGCGCTCGATGGTGCTCGCGGCCACGCCGCCGTCCACCTGGAGCCACAGCTCCAGCCCGTGCTTGGCGATCAGCTCCCGGGTGCGGCGGATCTTGGGCAGCATGATGTCCAGGAACGCCTGACCGCCGAAGCCCGGCTCGACGGTCATGATCAGCAGCATGTCCAGCTCGGGCAGCAGGTCCTCGTACGGCTCGATCGGCGTGCCCGGCTTGAGCGCCATCGAGGCGCGGGCGCCCTTGGCCCGGATCTCGCGGGCGAGCCGGATCGGCGCGGCGGCGGCCTCGACGTGGAAGGTGACCGAACCGGCGCCGGCCTCGACGTACTGCGGGGCCCAGCGGTCCGGGTCCTCGATCATCAGGTGGCAGTCGAGCGGGATGTCGGTGGCCCGGGCGAGCGACTCGACGATCGGCACGCCCAGCGTCAGGTTGGGCACGAAGTGGTTGTCCATCACGTCGACGTGCAGCCAGTCCGAGCCCCTGACGGCCTCGGCCTCCTCGGCGAGCCGGGCGAAGTCCGCTGACAGGATGCTGGGGTTGATCTGCGCCATGGGGGCTGGTACCTACCTCTTCTTGCCTTCGTGCGAGGGCCTTCGTGCGAGGGTCGTCCTGCGAGGGTTCGGGCACCCGGACCGGGCGCCTCGCCCCATCATCTCGCGCTCCGTCGCAGGGGCGTCACCAACGAGACCTCCCCGTGACCCTCATCACACCCCCGAGGGGGTTATCGTGACCGCCGCCGTGGTCATCAGCCTTGTACGACAACCCCCGTACGGTGCGACACCTGCACCGGTACCACCCCGCCGCGTCCCCGCCGACCCCTCCGTGTACCACCTGCTCCACCCCGCACCGCCCGGTAGCGCCAGAACCACCGGTCACGCCGGCACCACCAGTACCGCCCGCACCTCCCTGTACCTCCCCGTTTCCCCCGCGCTCCCTGCGCGCCCTCCGAGGAAGGTCTTCCGTTGGCCGATCTGGTCCACCCCGCCCGTGCCCTCTGGTGGCTCTTCGAGCCCGTACACGCCGTCACCTACTTCACGCCGGAGGGCCGCGCCGCGTTCGAGGCGGCCGGGCTCCACGGCGTCGCGCGCGGCTACTTCGGCGGCCGCGCCGCCCCGCTGGGCGAGGTCGACGCGCCGCCGGTGATCGCCGCGTTCTTCAACTTCGCACCCGCGCCGATCGAGCGCGCCCTCCCCGCGATCTGGAAGCTGGCCGACCCGGACACCGCCCTCGCCGCCCGCGCCGAGGGCGCCTCGGCGGCCCTGACCCGGCTGCTGGAGCACGTGAAGCCGGCCCAGGTGGAGCTGGTGGCCGACCTGCTGGAGACCGCCGTCTCCCGGCTCGACTGCGCCGGGCGCGTCCTGGCCGCCGCCAACGCCGCCCTCCCCCGCCCGGCCGGTCTGTACGGGCGGCTCTGGCAGGCGGCCACGGTGATGCGCGAGCACCGGGGCGACGGGCACGTCGCCGCGCTGGTCTCCGCCGGACTGGACGGCTGCGAGGCCCTGGTGGTGCGCTGCGCCCTGGACGTACGGCGCGAGGTGCTCCAGCCGCTGCGCGGCTGGACGGACGAGGAGTGGGACGCGGCCTCCGCCCGGCTGATCGAACGGGGCTGGATCACCGAACGCGGCACCATCACCGAGTGCGGCCGGATCCGGCACCAGGCGCTGGAGGCGGCCACCGACCTGGCCGCCGCCCGGGTGTGGGAGAACAACCCGCGCGCCGAACTCGACCGGCTCGTCGCGGCGCTCAAGCCGATCTCGACGCTCTGTCGCACCGCACTGCCCCCGATCAACCCGATCGGGCTCCCGGCCGCCACCGCCTGACCCCCGGGTCCGTCCGGTGGGCGCCGCGGCGGCCACCGGACGGACTGCCGCTACCGCGGGGTTCCGTCGCCCGGAGCCGCCTTCTCCGCCGGGCCGGCCCCCACAGGCGCCTCCGCCACCGGGCTCGCCACCATCGACGCCCCCGAACCCGCCGGGGCCGACGCCACCACAGGCGTCTCCGCCACCGGGCAGCCCGCCGCCGGTTCAGCCGCCGGTTCCGCCCCCGCCGCGCCCCCGGGCGCCGTCCGCGCCCCCTCGGGCGCCGACCGGAAGGCGAACCTGTCCTTGGCCCGTCGACCCCGGTTCTCCAGCGGCAGCACCCCGGTGGCGCCCGCCAGCCCGAAGGGCGGCATGTCGAAGTAGATCGACTCGTACGACCCCTCCGGCACGACGTACGTCTCGTGCCAGAGCCCGACGTGCCCCCGCACCCGGCCCGCCTTCAGCTTGCGGTTGACGATCCCCCAGGCCCGGTGGTGGAAGGCGTCCGGCGCGGCCGCGTACCGGTACAGGCTCTCCTTCGACTCCCAGTACTGGACGACGTAGTACGTGCGCGGCGAGGCGGTCAGCAGGATGCGGCCGCGCAGCCCGCGGCCCGGGTCCCCGGCGAGTTCGTAGAGCATCCGGAACATCGCCAGCATCACGGGGCCCCAGTGGTGGACGGCCCAGAACCGGTTGATCCGCATGCCGATGAGGAGGACCACGGTGTCCCCGGTCGCAGCGGAGGTGGTGTAGCCCGGCCTCGGTTTCGCGAACACGTCTGCCCCCGGTTCCCCGCGCCGTCGGCGCAGTCGTCGGCCCTCATGTGAGCAGTGATTACATCAGCGCGCACCAGCCCGGTCAACCCTCTGCGCAAGCACAACAACCCTGCGTTCAGGGCAGGTTGGCGACGCCCCGGCCGAAGGTGTCCAGCACCTGCGCGGCCAGCTCCTCGGCCTTCTCCGCCGGCAGGTACCCGTCCGCGATCATCTGCGCCAGCCCGTAGACCAGCGCCTGCCCCGCCAGCCCCACCAGGGCCGGATCACCCGGCCGCAGCCGCCCGGCCTCCTGGTCCGCGACGATGACCTCGGTGTACGCCTGGTCGATCCCGGACAGCCGCTCCCGCAGCTCCGGGTGCCTGGACGCCGCGAACACCCGCGACCGCACCAGCTCGAACCGGTGCGGGTACCGGATCGCGTACCGGACGAAGCCCAGCCCGACCGCCCGCAGCGCCGCCCCCTCGCTGCCCTCCACCTCCGCCCACTGCCACCGTTCGAAGTCCGCCAGTACCCGGTCCGCGACCGCCGTCAACAGCGCCTGCCGGTCCGCGAAGTGACGGAACGGCGCCCCCGCCGAAACCCCGGCCCGGCGCGCCACCTCCCGCATGCTGATCTTGTCCTGCCCCTGCTCGTCCAGCAGGTCGAACGCCACCCCGACCAGCGTCTCGGGCAGCGCCCCGTGGTGGTAAGTCCCCCGCCCCGCGGGCCTCTCCGTCATGTCCGCAGTGCTACCAGCTACCCACCAGGAGGTCCAACCGGCCACCGGAGACGGAGCGGACACCGCTCAGCGCCGGAACTGGCGCCGGTAGGTCGAGGGGCTGACGCTCATCGTCTCCCGGAAGTGGTGGCGGAAGCCCGCGACGGTCAGGCCCACACGACCGGCCACCGCGTCGATAGGCCGGTCCGTGGACTCCAGCAGCTCCGCGCCGGCCCGGACCCGCTGCCGGGTGATCCAGCGCCCCGGGGGCAGACCGGCCACGGCGGCGAAACGCCGTTCGAACTGCCGTACCGACAGGTGCGCGACACCGGCCAGTTCACCGGCGGTGAGACGCCGGTGGAGGTTGTCCAGCACGTACCGCATGGCGCTGCCGATCGGGTCGTCGGACGGCGCCGGACTCACCGGACGCTCCGCGAACTGCGCCTGCCCGCCCTCGCGGTGCGAGGCCACGACCATGCGGCGGGCGACGCGTGCGGCGATGTCGGGGCCGTGGTCCCTGCGGACGAGGTGGAGACAGGCGTCGATGCCCGCGGCGGTGCCGGCGGCGGTGACCACCGATCCGTTGTCGATGTAGAGCACCGACGCGTCGACCGTCACCTCCGGATGGCGTTCCTGGAGCAGGGCGGCGTGCCGCCAGTGCGTGGTCGCCGTGCCGCCGTCCAGCAGGCCCGCGGCGGCCAGGGCGAACGCGCCGCCGCAGATGGAGACCATTCGCGCGCCGCGCGCGTGCGCGTCCCGCAGCGCCTTCAGGACCACCGGGGAGACGTCGCGCCGCACGTCCGGGACCCCGGGGACGATGACGGTGTCGGCGTGGCGGAGGCGGTCCAGGCCGTGGTGCACCACGATGTCGAAGCCGCCCACGACGCGGTGCGGCCCGGGCACCTCGGCGCAGACCTCGAACCGGTACCACCGGTCCACGTCCAGCTCCGGCCTGGAGACCGCGAACACCTCGGCGACCGTGGCGAGCTCGAACGGTGCCATCCCGTCGAAGGCGAGGCAGGCGATCCGGTGGTGGCGCACGACGGGATCCTAGCGGTGCGTGCCGTTTCCGGCACTCGTCGGGTGCCTCCACGAGGTCCGAGCCTTGGGGCATGCAACCTGACGCCCCTGCTCCCCTCACCTTCGGCATGCTCGTGTTCGACGAGGTCGAGGTCCTCGACGCGGGAGGCCCCTTCGAGGTCTTCAGCACCGCCGGCCGGCTGGCCCGGACGGCCGACGACGAACCGCTGCTGCGCGTGGTGACGGTCGCGGCGGCCGACCGCCGGGTCCGCGCCCGCGGCGGGCTGACGATCGTGGCGGACCACACCCTCCGGGACGATCCGCCCTTCGACGTCCTGGTGATCCCCGGCGGCGTCACCACGGCCGTCGAGGCGGACCCGGACGTCGTCGACTGGCTGGACCGGCGCCGGCGGACGTCGGCGCTGACGTTCAGCATCTGCACCGGGGCCTTCCTGCTGGCCGCCACCGGGGCGCTGGACGGCCGACCGGCCGCGACCCACTGGGAGGACCAGGAGGAGCTGGCCCGCCGCCGGCCGCGCATCGACGTGCGCACCGACGAACGGTGGGTCGACGACGGCGACATCGTCACCTCCGCGGGGATCAGCGCGGGCATCGACGCCGCCCTGCACATCGTGGGCCGGCTCTTCGGCCGGCAGCTCGCCCTTCGGACCGCCCGCCAGATGGAATACACCTGGCGGACCGACCACGCGTCCGAGGTCCGCACCTGAGGCACCCGCGCCGAGCCACGGCGCACCGGCCGTACGGCCGGCCCTCCTGGGCGCGACCGGGCCACCCCGCGGGCACCTGCGGCCTGCGGGGTGGCACCGTGCGGTCCGCTGCGCGCGCCCGAACGGCCGACGACTCACGGCAGCCGGGCGCAGCCGACGGACGCATCCGACGGGCCTACCAGGCGTAGTCCTCCGGGGCCGGCTTGTGGCCGGGGAAGAGGTCGTCGAGCCGGGCGAGGAGGTCGTCGTCGAGCTTGACGTCGAGGGCGTGGACGGCGGCGTCGAGGTGGGTCAGGGTCCGGGGGCCGACGATGGGGGCGGTGACGGCGGGGCGGCTGAGGAGCCAGGCGAGGGCGAGGTCGGCGGGGTGCTCCCCGATCTCGTCCGCGAGGTCCTCGTAGGCCTGGATGCGGTCGCGGTTGGCGTCGAGGATCTCGCCGGCGTGCTGGAGGGCGCCGCGGACCAGGCCGCCCTCGCGCTCCTTGCGCAGGGCACCGCTGAGGACGCCGCTGCGGAGCGGGGACCAGGGGAGGAGCCCGAGGCCGTAGTGCTGGAGGGCGGGGACGACCTCCAGCTCGATGGTGCGGTCGAGCAGGTTGTAGAGGGACTGCTCGCTGACCAGGCCGAGGAAGTGCCGGGCGCGGGCGGCCTCCTGGGCCTGGGCAATGTGCCAGCCGCCGAAGTTGCTGGAACCGACGTAGATGATCTTGCCCTGGGCGACCAGGACCTCCATCGCCTGCCAGATCTCCTCCCACGGGGTGTCCCGGTCGATGTGGTGCATCTGGAAGAGGTCGATGTGGTCCGTGTTGAGCCGGCGCAGGCTGGCCTCGACGGCGCGGCGGATCGCCAGGGCGGAGAGTCTGCCCTCGTTCGGCCAGTCACCCATCGGGGCATAGGCCTTGGTGGCGAGCACGGTCCGTTCCCGTCGCCCGCCCCCCTGGGCGAACCAGCGACCGATGATCTCCTCGGTGCGGCCCTTGTGGTTGCCTTCGGCGTCACGGCCGTAGCCGTTGGCGGTGTCGAAGAAGTTGATGCCCCGCTCGTGGGCGTTGTCCATGATCAGATGGGCGTCGGGCTCCTCGGTGTGCGGGCCGAAGTTCATGGTGCCCAGGCAGAGTCGCGAGACGGTCAGGCCGGTGCGGCCGAGGTGGGTGTACTCCATGGGGCCCAACCCTCCGACGCACCGGCTGTGGTGTCCAGCACATTTCGTATCGTGACACCCGGGTACCGCAGGTTTCGCACACCCGGTCGATCACCGGCCGTGGGTGGCGAACTTCCTTACGGCGAGCGGACCGCAGAGCGCCAGCAGGGCACCGCACCAGAGCACGGCGGCGAGACCGGCGTGCTGCATCGGCCAGGCGGAGCCCGGCGCGGACGGGTTGCCGAAGAGCTCGCGGCCGGCCTGGACCACCGCGCTCATCGGGTTCCAGTCGGCGACGGTCCGCAGCCAGCCGGGCATCCCGCCGGTCGGCACGAAGGCGTTGGTCACCATCGCCAACGGGAAGACCGCGATCGCGAGTTGTCCGGCCGCCTCCTCCTTCCCCACGGCCAGGCCGAGCAGCTGGCCGAGCCAGGTCATCGTGAAGCGGAAGAGCAGCAGCAGCCCGAACGCCGTTGCGGCGTCGGCCGGTCCGCCGCGCATCCGCCAGCCGACGGCGAGTCCGACGGCGGCCAGGAGCGCGAGGACGAGCGCGCTGATCAGCAGGTCGGCGAGGGCTTGGCCGAGCAGCAGGCCGGTGCGCGAGACCGGCATCGAGCGGAGCCGGTCGGTCACGCCGCGGCCGACGTCACGGGCGGCGCCGATCATGGTGGGCATGATGCCGTTGACCGCCACCAGGGCGAACAGGCCGGGCATCAGGAACTCCCGGTAGCTCCCGGCGCCGGCGCCACTGCCGCCGACGCCGCCGGACGAGGAGTCCGGGAGCCGGACGGCACTGCCGAACACGTAGCCGAACACCACCACCATGACCACCGGAACGGCGAGCGAGACGGCCAGCAGCCCGGGCGAGTGGCGGTAGTTGAGCAGGACGCGGAGCATCGACGACCAGGTGTCGGACACCAGCCGGACCGCGGCGGGCGGGATCACCGACGCGGGTGCGGCGGGCCGGGCGGGCGGCGTCGTCGCGGCGGCCATCAGGCGGCCCTCCCCTCGGTCCCGGCGGCGCCCTCGACCGCCGCTCCGGAGGCACCGGCGGCGCCTCCGGAGCCCCCGGTGAGCGCGAGGAACACGTCGTCGAGCGACGGCGGGCGCAGCGCGACGTCCAGCGCCACCACCCCCGCCGCGTCCAGCTCCCGTACGAGCCCGGGCAGCAGCACCTCCACACCCGGCCGCGAGACGGCCTCGACCGTCCGTTCGACGTGGTCGACCCGCACGTCCCCCGTCCCGGCGAGCGCCGCCAGGACCACGGCGGCCCGGCCGAGCCGGTCGGGGTCGGCGAGGGTGACCGAGATCCTGCTGCCGATCGCCGCCTTGAGCCGCCGGGGCGGCCCGGTGGCGATGGCGGCGCCGTAGTCGACGACCACGACGGTGTCGGCGAGCCGGTCGGCCTCCTCCAGGTACTGGGTGGTGAGCAGCACGGTGGTCCCGCCGTCCGCCAACTCCCGCACGAAGGACCAGATCTGCTGCCGGCTGCGCGGATCGAGGCCGGTGGTGGGTTCGTCGAGGAAGAGCAGGGGCGGCGCCGTGACCAGGCTGGCGACGAGGTCGAGCCGGCGCCGCATGCCGCCGGAGTAGGTGCGGACGAGCCGGTCGGCGGCCCCGGTGAGGCCGAAGTCGTCGAGCAGCCGGTCGGCGCGGGCCCGGGCGGCGCGGGCGCCGAGGTGGTGCAGCCGGCCGAGGAGGCGCAGGTTGTCGCGGCCGGTGATGCCCTCGTCGACGGCCGCGTGCTGGCCGGCCAGGCCGATGCTGCGGCGGACGGCCTCGGGCTCGCGGACCACGTCGTGGCCGGCGACGAGGGCGGCGCCCCGGTCCGGGGCGACGAGGGTGGCGAGGACGCGGACGGCGGTGGTCTTGCCGGCGCCGTTGGGGCCGAGCAGGCCGCAGACCGTGCCCGCGGGGACGACCAGGTCGAGGCCGCGCAGGGCGCGGGTGGCGCCGAACCGTTTCTCGACGCCGATCATCTCGACGGCGGTGGTGGACCGACTGGTGTCGGACATGGCTCTTCCCTCTCACTAGGTACAGCGTACGCAGAAGCGAGCGTGAGCGCATCGTACTACGTACGCCGTACGTATCTAAAATGGGGAACCGAGGTGATCAATCAGTGCCGACCAGCAATCCGCCGTCCGGACACCGGACCGGCGAACGACCCGCGAGCCGACCCGAAAGCCCCGGCGGCAGAACACCCGCCCCCCTGCCCGCCGAGGCACCCGAGCTGATCTGGCTGCGCCCCGAGCGCACCGGACGCGGCCCCCGGCCCGCCCACAGCCGCGCGTCGATCGCCGCCGCCGCGATCGTCGTCGCGGACGCCGAGGGTCTGGACGCCGTCTCCATGCGCCGGGTGGCCGCCGCGCTCGGAGCGGGCACGATGTCGCTCTACAACTACGTGCCGAAGAAGGAACACCTGCTGGACCTGATGCTCGACGCCGCCGTCGGCGAGTACGACTACAGCACCCTCACCCCGACCGGCGACTGCCGCGCCGACCTCCACAGGCTCGGGCACGAGCAGCTCGCCGCGCTGCGCCGGCACCCCTGGCTTCCCGCCCTGGTGATCGCCCGCCCGGGCCTGGGCCCGAACGCGCTGCGCTACACCGACCACTTCCTCGCCGTCACCGAGCCCAGCGGCCTGGACGGCGGCACACGCATGGAGGCCCTGGCGCTGCTCAACGGGTTCATCTGCCAGTACGCGCAGTACGAGCGGACGGCGGCGGCCGGCGCCCAGTGGCAGACCGACCTCGTCGGCTACCTCGCCCGCGCCGCCGGGAGCGGCGAATACCCGCACCTGGCCGCCGCGTTCGCCACCACCGGGCCGCCCGCGAGCGACCTGGACGCGACCTTCGACCGGGCGCTGAACCGGGTGATCACGGCCGTCCTCGCACCACCGGAGGAGTAGCCGCGCGCAGCGGCCCGCCCGCACCCTGCCGGGGCGTCAGCTCCGGCAGGGTGCGGGCGGGCAGGGTGCGGGCCGACAGGATGCGGGCCGCGAGCGTACGGCCCGGCCGCGTGCGGGCCGGCAGGGCGTCAGCTCCGGCTGCGGGCGGGCCGCTGACGGCTTCCCGGGACCACCAGCCAGAGCAGCCAGGCACCGGTGCCGAGGATCAGCATGTTGACGGCGATCTGCCACGGGAGGGAACCGAAACCGGTCTCCCAGTAGCCGAACCAGTACTCCAGCAGCGACCCGGTCAGCCACCAGAGCCCCACGTCGGCGACGACGGCCACCGCCCAGACGGCCATCGGGTGCCAGCGCGGACGCGGGACCGCGTGCACGAGGGCCAGCGCGGCCGTGACGCCGAGGGCGACCGGCACGAAGTCCCGGTCCACCAGGTCCAGGTAGTTCCACGGCAGGGTCGACCCGACGATCCAGATCAGCGCCATGCAGCCGATGAAGCGCACCAGCATCGCCGACGCCGGATGCGGCACCGGACGGTCGGCGGCGGCGGGAGCCGGGGTCGCGGTGGGGGCGGTGGCGGGAACAGGTGTGCCGTGGCCCGGGGCCGGCGCGGAGTAGCCCTCGGCGGGCGCGCCGTAGCCCGGGACGGGCGTCCCGTAGCCCTGGTTCGGGCCGCCGTAGCCACCGGGCACGCCGTGGCCACCGTAACCACCCGGCCCGCCGCCGTGACCACCGCCGGAACCACCCGCACCGCCGCCGTAACCACCCCCGTAGCCACCCCCGTAGCCGCCTCCGTAACCACCGAACGCTCCGGTCGGCGCGCCGACGGCACCGTCGAACGGCTGCGCCGGCGGGCCCGCCGTCACCGCCGGTACGGCGGACGGCTGCGCCGGGACCCACGCCCCGCCCGCCGCCCGGGACTGCCACCCGCCCGCCGGCGCCCCTGACGACGCGCCGGACGACGGCGGCGACGGCGACCCGCCCAGGGCCGTCGGCGTCGGCTCCACCGGCCGGACCGGCCCCGTCACCAGCCCCGCACCGGCCCGTACGACCGACTCCAGCGCGGCGAGCGCCTGCTCCGCCGTCGGCCGCTGCGCCGGGTCCTTGGCGAGCAGCGCGCCCAGCAACGGCGTCAGCCCGCCCGCCCGCAGCGGCGGGCGCGGCTCCTTGGTCACCACGGCCACGCACAGCGCCCCGAACGTGTCCCCGCTGAACGGCGTCTCGCCCTCGACCGCCGCGTACAGCGTCGTGCCGAGCGACCACAGGTCGTTGGCGGGCGCCGGCGGCCTCCCCTCCAACTGCTCGGGGGCCATGTAGGCCGGCGTGCCGATCACCGCGCCGGTACGGGTGAGCGCCGTGGTGGCGTCCGCCATGTGCGCGATGCCGAAGTCGGTGAGGATGACGCGGTCGCCCATCAGCAGGACGTTGTCCGGCTTGAGGTCTCGGTGGACGATGCCGGCCGCGTGGGCCTGCTGGAGCGCCTTGACCATCGCCACGCCGATCAGCGCGACCCGCGACAACGGCAGCGCGCCGTCCCGCGAGATCGCGGCGGCCAGCGAGACACCGGTGACGAACTCCATCACGATCACCGGCGCGCCCTCGTGCTCGACGACGTCGTGCACGGTGATGATCCCGGGGTGGTTGAGCCGCGCGGCGGCCCGCGCCTCGCGCAGCACGCGCTGGACCAGTTGCTCGCGTTCGGCCTCGGTGACGCCCTGCGGGAGCAGCACCTCCTTCACGGCGACGTCACGTCCCAGGGTGGTGTCCCAGCCGCGCCAGACCCGCCCCATGCCGCCCTGGCCGATCAACTCCCGCAGCTGGTAGCGACCCCCGACCAGTGCCCCGTTCACCCCTGTCACGGAGGTCACCCTAGCGGCACCGAAGCTCCTCCCCGGGTCCGCGTCGTCAAATCGTTTCCGCCCGCGACCACTGCCGCGTACGGTGACGTGTCGAGGATCGTGGGCGCGGCCTGCCGGAGGTCGAGCTACCGCACCCGGCCCGGCCTGTGGAGGCCGAGGGTCCGCCGATGCCCGGACCGGCGGCCCGCGGACCTGCATCGTGACGATGAACGGCGTGCTGGTCCTCCCCGGCCGGGGCACCGCTACGGACGACCGGCGCGAACTCTCCTCCGGGGAGGGCTTCCCGGGCTTCGCCATTGGCTCCCGGCGGGCTCCGGGGTGGTGCCGGATTCCAGCAGGGAGGGCACATCGACGTCTCGGCACCGGAGACT
Source organism: Streptomyces sp. BE303 (assembly GCF_036290945.1). Lineage (NCBI taxonomy): Bacteria > Bacillati > Actinomycetota > Actinomycetes > Kitasatosporales > Streptomycetaceae > Streptomyces > Streptomyces sp. BE303. The sequence goes on along the minus strand of NZ_JAQYWZ010000343.1, from coordinate 58,496 downwards.
TCGTGTGCTGCCCCTCAGCGTGCCCTCTCTATTTGCCTCCTGTGTCAGGCTGGGGACGTGCTCTCCGACTCCGCCACCCCCGACGACTGGCACACCCCGGCCGAGCTGACGCCACTCGACGGCAACGAGGCGTTCCGAGGCATGGATGTCGGTACGGTGCTGGACTTCTGGCGCTACGCGATGCCCGACCTCCGGACCAACACCACCCGGGGCTTGCTCGCCGAATTCCTAGTCCACAGGGCGGTCGGCGCCGTGGCACACACCACGGCGTGGGAGAGCTTCGACGTCCTGACTCCAGACGGGCTCAAGGTCGAGGTCAAGACCAGCGCCTACCTCCAGGCCTGGGGCCAGCCCCGGCTGTCGGAGATTCGCTTCTCCCGGCTGCGCGGGCGCGCCTGGAATCCCGAGGACGGTGGCGCCGCAGAGCAGTCCTACAACGCCGACATCTACGTCTTCGCTCTCCATACCGCTCTCACCCACGCCGACTACGACCCGCTCGACACCGGCCAGTGGGGCTTCTACGTCGTCTCCCGCCCTCTCGTGGAGGCCACCAGACAGGCGAGCCTGGGCCTGGCCTCCGTGCGGCGGCTCTGTGGCGAGCCCGTCGCCTACGAGGAACTCGCGGATCGGATCGCGACCTGTGCCTGCCAACCGCTCCCGTTCACGCCCTGACGCCGCCTGTCCGATCTGCGGGAAGGATCCGGCCCGGAGGTGCGGACCGCTGCCGCCCTGGTCCGGTCCTGCACGCTCGGCTCCTGCACGTGGACGACGGCAGTCCTTCGGACGAGCATCGCGGCAAGGTCCCCGCATCTGCCAGTTCGGCGGGCACGTCTCCCGGCCGGGAAACGTGCCCGCCGGGGGCCTACGTGCCGTCGTGGTCGGGGTCGACCGCGAGGCCGATGACTCCGAGGTAGCCGTCCCCGCTCTCGGTGATCTTGAGCAGCGTGCTCGGCCGGTAGACGCCGTCGCCGTCGCTGAACGTGTCACGACCGGTGCGCGCCGCGAGGAGCGCGCCGCGGCCGATGCTGGTGATGCCGGCCAGTGCCGTCCGGAGCCCCGCCGCTCCTACGGGGTCTCGTCCAGGTGGTCGGCGTAGTACCCGACCGCCCGACGGTACTTCCGTACGCCCGGGTCCGCGCTGGTCTCCCCCGTCACCTGGAGCAGGGTCCGCACCGCCTCCCGCGATTCGCCGACGTTGTACAGCGCCATCGCCAGGAAGGTCCGGAGCGCGGCGTCCCCGGGGAACTCCTCCAGACCGCGGCGGAGCGTCCGAAGCGACGACTCGTAGCGGCCCAGCACCCGGTAGGTGCTGCCGAGCCCCAGCAGTGCCCCGTGACGCTCGCTCTCCGACAGACCCGCGGCGCCCAACGCCCGTTCGTAGCAGGGGACGGCCTCCGCCTCCAGGCCGAGGGCGTCGTGCGCCCATGCCGCCTGGTACGCGATCGCGGCGTCCTCCGGGTAGCGGTCCGACAGGGCGATCAGTTGCTCGCACGCCTGCCGGGTCCCCTCCTCGCGCAGCCGCACCGCCTGTGCCAGGGCCGTCCCGTGCTGTTCGTCGTCCATCCGCCGCACGCTGCCACGGCGCCACCCGGACCGCAACACCTCCGGGCCGGTCCCCCGGCGGATCGCCGGACCGGGGTCCTGGACGGGGCTCCCGACGGGGAGTCCGGGCGGCCCGGCGGCGGCACCGCACCTCGCGGTCAGGTGCGCAGGGCCTCGTCGAGGCGGCGGCGGAGTACGGCCGGGCGGGTACGGCCGGGGGTGCACTCCGGGAACCGGCCCACCAGCTCGCGGACGGCCGGCGGAGCGTGTTCGATCGCCCAACGGATCTCCGCGTCACCGACGTCGGTGACGGCGTCCGTGGTGACGTCGCCCCCGTCGGCCGCCGCGAGTTCGCACGCGAGGGCCGCGTGCGTGGCGGGCTCCAAGGCGTGCTTCACCTGGTGCGGAGTCGCCAGCGGGTGGATGTAGGGGGACGCCGCCGCGTAGCCCGCGGCCCGGGCGGCGGCCGCGGCGGCGGGGTCGTCGACCTCGCGTGCGGCAGCGAGCGCCGCGTGGGCCTGGGCGCGCAGGAGCGCCGTCCGCTTCCCTTCGCGGGCGAAGGTGCGGACGCCCTCGATCGCCTCGCGCGGACGGGTGTCGGCCGGGGCCTTGGCCTCGAACAGCGCCAACGCCCGTTCGGCGCAGTCGGCGGTCCAGAGCCCGAGAAGGCGACGGTCCTCGTCGCTGATGATGACCTCGTTCATCCGTTCATCCTGCCGGTTCCGCCCTCCCGTGTCGCCCGGGTTGTGCGGACGCGGCCGGCCACGCCAGGCTCTCTCCGCTCCGGGGCCCCTCCCTCACCGACCGTGCCGTGTCAGGGTCGGTGAGGGAGGGGCCCCGCAGGGCCCTGTGAGGCCGCGTGAATCCAGCACGAGTCCGCGTGAGACCACGGGCGGAACTGACGGACGGTCACCGAACGTCGACGCGGTCACGGCGTCCACGCCGGTCGGCGATCCGCGGCCGGGCCGCGAACTCCCCTCGTTCGGGTGGGGTTTGGGCATTGCCGTGGCGCCGCGCCCGTGCGGCGCACTACCGTCGCCGTATGACCGAGCTTGTCCGCCGTCGTCATGTGGACTACGGCTACATCGCCGGCGCGGGCTGTCCCGCCGGCCGCTGACCGCGCCCGCCTCCTCCGGCCGCACGGTCCGGGCGTCGAGGCCCGTACGCCTCCGCCCCGTGGTGCCCTCCCCTTCCCCGTTCGCATCCTTCCCTCAAGGGACACCCATGACCGCGTTCAACTCCGCCACCGAGCACTACCTCCACAACAACAGCGCCTACGCCTCCGGCTTCGAGGGCCCGTTGCCGCTGCCCCCGGCCCGCCGGACCGCCGTGCTCGCCTGCATGGACGCCCGACTGAACGTCTACGGCGTCCTCGGCCTGAACGAGGGCGACTCGCACGTGATCCGCAACGCCGGCGGCGTCGCGACCGACGACGCGATCCGCTCGCTGGCCATCAGCCAACGACTCCTCGGCACCGAGGAGATCATCCTCATCCACCACACCGACTGCGGCATGCTGACCTTCGGGGACGACGCCTTCCGGGAGTCGATCCGCGAGGAGACGGGCGTCAAGCCGCCGTGGGCCGCGGAGGCCTTCGCCGACCTGGAGACCGACGTGCGGCAGTCGATCGCGCGGATCACGAGCAGCCCGTTCGTCCCGAAGACGGACGCGGTGCGCGGCTTCGTCTTCGACGTGGCCACCGGCAAGCTCGCGGAGGTCGTGCTGTAGACCGTGCTCCGGGCCCTGCCCCAGGTCGTGGAGCCGGCGGTGCCGTGTCGTCGGTGGTGCCGTGTCGTCGGCCTGCCGGGCGGACGGGCCGGATCGAGCTGCCCGTGCAGGGCTCACCTCCCCGAAGCGGTGAGCCCTGCACGGGCCGGCCCCGTCCCCGCCGTCCCGGATCAGACCTGCTCGTCGTCCACCGCGCCGGGCGCCAACGGCGGTGCCGGGAAGGCGTGTCGGGCCTCGCCGCCGTCCCACCACACGCCGATCGCGAACACCGCCGCCGCCTCCAGCAGTGCCGCCCGCTCCAGTCCCCCGCAGCGGACGGCCGTACAGCCCATCGACGCGACGAGCTCGGTGACCAGTTCGGCCGCGGCCGGCGCGTCCGCGCAGAAGGGCACGGTGAGCGACACGCCCTCGAAGGCCGGGCGCGGCATGGTCCAGATGCTCTCGTGGCAGATGCCGAACACCTTGGCCACCCGGGCGCCGGGCGCCGCGGCCGCGAGCCGGACCGCCATGGAGTCGCCACCGCCGGCCGTGGTCAGGACCGGGCCGCCCGAGCCGGGGGCCATGGGCACGGTGCAGTCGAGGACGGTCCGGCCGGCCAGGTCCCCCGCAAGCCCTGCCACCACCCCGGCCGCGACCTCGGCGGGCAGGGCGACCAGCACCGCCTCGCCGAACCGTGCCGCGTCCGCCGGGCCGCCGCTGCCGACGGCCCGGATACGGGCGGCCGTCCTCGCTGCCGCGCCGGGGTTGCGCCCGCCCACCACGACCTCGTGTCCGGCCCGCACCCAGGCTCCGCCGAGGCCCGCCGCCATGGCGCCCGTTCCGAGAATGCCGATCCGCATACCGTGCTCCCCACCACTGTCCCGATGGCGGCCGACTGCCGCACCCCGGACCCTAGGCGGGCCGATACGCACCATCCGGTAGGCAATGGACCGGCAGGATGTGCGTATGGGAGACGCCGAGAGCCTGCGCAGCCTGCACGGACCGGTCGGGACCGTCGGAGTGGCCGGGACGGCCGGGGCTGTCGGGGCGGCCGGGCCTGAGGGACCGGACGACCTCGGTGGAGACGTGTTCGCGGCCGACTGCCGGGCCCGGATCGCCTTCGAGGTGATCGCCAACCGCTGGGACAGCGTGGTGGTCTACGTCCTCGGCGAGCAGGGTCCGATGCGCCCGCGCGCGATGCTCGCCCGGATCGGCGGGATCAGCCCGAAGGTGCTGAACGACGCGTTGCGGCGGCTGGAGTACAACGGGCTGGTCGAGCGCCGGCGCTACGCCGAGAGCCCGCCCCGGGTCGACTACACCCTGACGGCGGCCGGTGCGGCCCTGATCGGGCCGATCCGGGCGCTGGGCGCCTGGTCCGCCGTCCACGGCGACGCCGTCCTCGCGGCGCAGGAACGCTTCGCGACCGAGGATGCCGACCGCGCCGCCCGGCGCTCCCCGCCCGCGTGAGCCGACGACCCACGACCGGCCCACGACCGGCCCACGACGCCCCTGGGGCGTGAACCCCGCCCCGCACGCCCCCACCGCGCGCCTCACCCCAAGACGCGCGGCAGCATGACCCGCACCCATTCCTCGGGTTGCGACAGATGCGGAGCGTGACCGGCGCCGTGGTAGAGATGGCGTTCCGGCTTGGGCAGCGAGAGATCGATCAGGTCCAGCACCTCGCCGTACATCGGCTGGCTGTCGTCGCTCTGGGTGAGCAGCACGGGTTCGGTGAAGCGGTTCAGCGCCGTGAGGTCGAGGTCGAGCGCGTCGGGGTCGCGAAGCTCGTCCAGGTACGTGGGCGCGTTGCGGATGTACGTGTGCCGGACCGGCGCGGGCAGCTGCTCCCACGCCCCCGGGCCGAGGGCGATGGTGTCCACGTACAGCTCGGCCGCCGCGGCCGACTCCGCCTGCTCCAGCAGCTCCCGGACGGCGCTGATCCGCTCCGCGAAGGCCACCCCGATCGGACGAAGCTCGGGGTCGGCGAGCAGCACCCCGGTGGCGGGCGGTTCGTGCACGGCCACGCCGCGCAACAGGTCCGGCCGGGCGGCGGCCAGGCGGAGGGCGACGAGCGAACCGTAGGAGTCGCCGCAGACGTACGCGGGCGCGAGCCCGAGGCCCCGGATCAGGCCGGCCAGGTCGGCGGCGTCCTCGTAGACGGAGCCCTGGGTGAGGAGGTCCTCGCTGCGGCTGTGCCCGCGCCGGTCGTAGGCGACGACGGTCGTCTGCTCGGCGAGACCGGGCAGGACGCGCGCCCAGCTGTCGGCGTCGGTCCACGACCCGTGGACCAGGACCAGGCCGGGCCCGGCTCCCCGGGTCTCGTAGTACAGCGACACCCCGTTCACCCTGATCTCGGCCATCGCGAGCCTCCCGACCTCGGTCGTGCTCCAGCCCCGCCCCACCCCCCAGCGTGACACACCCGGTCGAACCGGTCAGATCAGCGGACCGAAGACCCCGCGTTCCCAGTGGCCGAGCCAGGACGCGGTCACGGAGTGCTGCGTCTGGCCGTCGGTCGACTCGTCGTACGGGAGGACGGCGGTGGGCGCGAACCAGCCCTCACCCGGGTCGATGCGCAGGCGCAGGACCCGCAGGGGGCGGCGGAGGGTGACGTAGAGGCCCAGGTCGGAGGTGGCGGGGCGGTGGCTCTCGTAGCGGTCGTGGACGGTGCGGCAGACGGACTTGATGTCGGTGTCGGCGAGGAGGACGTACCGGCTGCCGGGGCCGAGGTTGACGCAGAGGCGTCGACGGGCGGTCTCGCGGTCGGCGTACGCGAGGCTCTGGTGGTTGTCGACGTGGAGGCCGGGACGGAGGCCGGAGTCGGGGCTGACGTGGGTGACGGGCAGGCCGGGGGCGTCGCAGGTCTCACCGAGGGTGACGGGGAAGGGGTCGCCCAGCCCGTACACCAGGGTGGCGAGGGTGCGGATGTCGACGACCGAGTCGGGGAGCCGGAAGAGTTCGACCAGCCCGCCGTCCCGGGTGAGGAGGCCGGGCGCGAACCGCTCGGGGTAGCCGGCCGGAAGCGGTTCCCAGGCGCCGTCGGGGAGGACGACGGAGCTCTCGTACCCGGGCTGGAAGGTGAGGCGCCGGACGCCGGCGATCTCGCAGCGCGCGTGGAGGCGGCCGGGGTCCTGGAAAGCGATGGCAGCGGGGTGCATGGGGCGGGTGTCACTCCCTGTCGTGGCGGCGGGTGTCGAGGAAGTCGTCGGACCAACGGGTCTCCCGGTTCACGGCAGTGGCGAACGTCATCCACCGGATGAGGCCGGCGGAGGGCGGATCGACGAGGGAGAAGGCGAGGGAGGAGGCGAGGGACCCGAGCCCCGCGGCGGCGACCTCGACCGGGGCAGGCCGGTCACCGCTTCTGGACATGGGGTCAACTCCGGATCTCCGGAGATGGATTGACTCGCTCGTCGAGCAGGACCCGCACCCACACCCGCTTGCCGACCCCCCGCCTGATCACGACACCGAAGCCGAAGGCGAGCCGACGGACCATCGATCGCCGGACGCTCGGTCAGAAGCATTCTCATACAGTCACGTTGAGTGTGGGTCTCCTTGATTCGAAAACACAACAGAAAGCCGAAGAAAATAGGTGGATCTTGAGGGCGCTTGAGTGCCGCCGCAGAACAGAGCAAGACTGTTCATCAACATCCGAAGGGAGGGACCCACTTGACCACTGACCTCTCCGCGATCCGGCAGATCAGACTCGGCGACGAACTGCGAGCCCTACGACTGGATCAGAACAAGAAGCTCCTGGAGGTGACGCGCGGACTGAAGGGCTGGAGCGCCGCCAGGCTCAGCAAGATGGAGCGAGCCGACCAGCCTGTCGGTCCCCAGGACCTCGCCACACTCCTTGACTACTACGGAGTCGGAGGAGCGGACCGCGAGTACTACGAGAACCTCCTCGGCAGCGGCCCGCCCAAGCAGTGGTGGCGCAACCTCGACTTCGCGAACTCCATCACGGCAGCCTTCGCCGAGTACCTGGCACTCGAGGCCGACGCCTCGCACATGCTGGAGTACTTCCCATCCGCCTTTCCAGGGCTTGTCCAGACTGAAAGCTACGCGCGGGAGATGATCGCCGCCGGCCTCAGCGCACCCAATGACGAGCAGATCGAGACCGCAGCCGAAGTTCGAATGATGCGGCAGCGTCGCCTGGCCGACGAGAATCCGCTCGATCTGGAGACCTACTTCGGGGAGGTCACGCTCCTGGTCGCAGGCGACCGAGACACGCTCATCGCGCAGATCCGCCACACCATCGAGGTTGCGCAGCGTCCGAACGTCACGATCCGGATGGTCCCTCTGAGCGCCGGACGCCAGGGGATCCTGACTTCAGGACTCGTACTCATGAGATTCCCCGACGACCTCGAAAATGGCTTCGTATTCATCGAAGCCGTCGGCGGTACGCTCCCGCGTAGAACGGGACGCGATGTACGCCGTGCCGAACGGGCCTTTGCCCGCGTCAAGGCGTGCGCGCTGTCACCGGAGGAGACCATCGCCGCACTTGAGCGCAGGCTGGAAGAGATCACGTGAGCGAGAAGCACGACCCGTACGACCACAACCCCGCCGACGCCGTTTGGACAAAGTCCCCGTTCTCCGGCGACGACAACGGCTCCTGCGTGATCATCGCCCGCTTCCCCAACGGCGATGTCTGGCTCGGCGACGACAAGAACCCCGACCGCCCCCACCTTGCCTTCGACCAGGCCGAGTGGGCCGCCTTCGCCAAGGCCATCACGAGCGGCTCCCCCGACTTCACCGCCTGACCGACGACCGAAGGCCCTACCCACCCCGGCAGGGCCTTCGGCGGCGCCGGCCCCTGCCCCGACCCAACCTGCGCCGACTCAACCGACGCCGAAGGAGGCGACGACGCGGGCCGGGGCACGGAAGGCGTTGCCGTCGACGGGGGAACCCTCGACCGTGAACGTGACCGCCGTACCCGGGCCCGGCCTGTCGTACCGCCAGGCCGGCCCCCTGAGGGCCGGGCCGCAGAGCCCCTCGGGCAGCTCGCGTTCGTCCGGCCCCAGACCGTACGAACTTCCGCCGTCGCCCCTGTCGAACAGGGACGTCCCCTTCGTGACGAACCCCGCACGGCGCAGGTGGTCCGGCATCCGGTCACTCAGGAAGGAGACTCGGGCGACGCCGGCCCTGGTGAAGTAGTGGATGTCCGAGGCGTCGGCGGGGAGCGCCGTTCCCCCGGCCGAGATGACCGGCGGCAGCATGGTGTCACTGCCCTTGCACGCCCGGGTGTCCCCGAACGGGTGGAACAACTGGTCCTGGAGCACCCAGACGACGCCTCCCGCCACCAACCCGACGACGGCCACCACGAACGCCAGGCACGACAGCGGCCCCACCCGCCCGGAGGCCGGACGGGGCACGTCCTCCGCGAACTCCGACCAGGCCCCCTCCTCGTCGAGCCCCTCCGGATCGGGCAGAAACCCCGGATCCTCCCCGCCCTCGGACCGCATCAACTCCCCCTCCGTACACGTCCGTCCGCAGCATAGTCCGGACCGACGCGCACCCGGCGGGAACCCCCGGAACGCGCCACGCACTCCCCCCGCGCACGGGAAGTCGGACCCGCCGACTTCCCGTGCCGGCCGAGTCCCTACGCGTGGTGGGTGATCTGGATCAGGTTGCCGCAGGTGTCGTCGAGGACCGCGACGGTGACCGGCCCCATCTCCTGCGGCTCCTGGGTGAACCGCACCCCGAGCGCGCGCAGGCGCTCGAACTCCGCGGGCACGTCCTCGACCGCGAACGAGGCGGCCGGGATGCCGTCCCTCACCAGCGCGGTCTTGTACGGCTTCACGGCGGGGTGGCCGTCGGGCTCCAGCAGCAGTTCGGTCCCGTCCGGGTCCTCCGGCGAGACGACGGTCAGCCAGCGGTCCGCACCCACGGGGACCTCGGTCTTCTTCACGAAGCCCAGCGCGTCCGTGTAGAAGCGCAGGGCCTTGTCCTGGTCGTCGACGAAGACGCTGGTCAGGTGGATCCTCATGGGGTTCTCCGGGACATCGGGCCTGAGCCACCGCGTCACGGCGCACCCAGGGAGGCTTAGGCGTTCCGACCATGAAACCGGGTGTCCCGGCCCCGCCCGGCCAACGACACGGGCCGCCCCGGCCGGCGACGCGATCTCCCCGCCGCACCGGCCCGCGCCACTTGATCGCGTACTGCCCAAAGGGGCATACCTAACGTTCGGTCGGGCAGCGGGCCATCCCGACGCCGAGTCGGCGACATGCTGCCGCAATGCCCCGTTCACGTTTCCGCGGGCTGCGGGCGCAGCGTCTCCGACCAGCGCTGTCGCGTGCACCTCACGTCGCAACAACCACCCCCATCGACAGAATCCGCCCGAATCGGACCATCTCCCCCATTCCGCCACCAACCAGATTCCGGCGAACTTCAAACATGCAGCCTCGCGGCAATCGGCAGATGGAACCGACCACTTGACGCTAAATCCCGACGAAGATTCACTTCTGGGCGACGGGAAGCGGGCCTCGGATTCCACGGGATCCGCAGGGCTTTCCACCGCGACCCGTCGAGCACCGTTCCATGAATCGCCCGGTTCGCCGGCTGTCGAAGGGATTTTCCATGAAGCTCGTGCATTTCGTGAGGAAGGCCATGCCGGAGAAGAGCCTGAAGGCCTACGCCTGGTACCGCTGGATCTGACCGTTCGGCCCCCCTTCCTGATTCGTGCCCGGCGGACTCGAACCCGCCGGGCACGATCCGTTCACGAGCCGGCCGCTCACCCCTGGAGTGCAACCGATGTCCCTGTCCAGCACGGGAAGAAACGCCCGGGTCACCGTCTTCGCACCGCGGATCGAAGAACTCCTCCGCACGCACCGCGGGGCGGACCTCTTCCGCCTGGAGCGCGACACCGTCGGGGTCGCCGGCGCCGACCTGTTGGACGGCCTGCTCCGCGCCAGGCCGGCCAACCCCGAGGAGCGGCCCACCTTCAAGCCCGTCCTGGGGAGGCAGATCGGCCGGACGGACGCGTCGGCCCTCATGCAGGCCGTGTCGTCCGACGTCCGGGCCGCGCTGAAGAAGCCCCTGGACGAGACGGACGACCTCACGGGGAGGTGGCCGCACGCCCCCCACGTCCACCTCCGGGACCTCGTCTTCGGTCGGGAGAGCCTGCGTTTCAGAATCCTCGTGGACCGAAAGCTGGAACTCACGCCCAAACTGACCTGGATGGCCGTCGCGGCGGGCACCGCCATGCTCGGAAAGCCCGGGACGGAAATCCCGCTCTCCCATCTGGCGGCCCGGGTGATGGAGGCCGATTCGTACGCCGACCGGCGCTACGCCATGTATTTGTACCGGCGGGTCGCCGCTCCGATCTGCTTCACCGTGGCGGCACTCGTCACGAACGCGGTCTGGCTGGGTTCCCCGTTCGACGACGACGTACCGAACCGGGACATCCTGTGGGAGACGCTGCGGCTGCTGCCCCCCTCCTGGAACATTCTCCGGGTGGCCTCCCCCGAGTTCCACGCCCTGGACGACCGGATCGGGGTGCGGGACGACATCCTGATGCTCCCGCTGCTGAGTCACCGCGACCCCCGACTCTGGGACGCCCCCGACGAGTTCCGCCCGCAGCGGTGGGCCGAGCTCGACCCCGAGAGCCACCCCGGGTACCTCCCGTTCGGGCACGCCAACGAGCGCTGCTGGGGGCGGCACATGGTGCTGCCGCTGGCGGAACGCCTCCTCGACATCGTCCGCCGCGACGGGCTCGTGGTGAGCCCCGACCAGACCGTCGGGAAGGTCGAACTGGACGGCCTGCTGGAGGTCTCCGGCGTCCGGATGGTCCGCCGCTGACCCGGTCCGGACCTGATCCGATCCGATCCCCGGTCCTGCGCCGGGGCGCCACCCGGCCGACCGTGAACTCCCGCCCCTCCGGCCCGTCCTGCCCCGGGCCGCACGCCGAAGGCGCACCCCGAGGCTTCGCACCAGGACTGCGCACCGGGACTGCGCACGGGACTGCGCACGGGACTGCGCACGGGACTGCGCGCCGGATCGCGGGCCACGCACGCCGGGCCAGGGGTTACCAACGTCCGCACACGCTCGTTTCCCGGGGTGTGAAGACCCGAGCCTCCGCCTCCGCCGCCGTCGCGGCCGTCCTGCTGTCCGTAGGCCTCACCGCTGCCGCCGTGACCGCGACGACGACCGCGACCGCCGCCGAAGTCGACACCGGAGCCGCCGCCGCAGCCGATGTCGAAGCCGTCACCAGCCTCCGTCTGACCGTCACCCACGGCGCGACCCCCGTCGCCGGCACCCCGCGCCTCGCCACCCTGGAGTGCCCGCCCGGCAGCGCCACCACCCATCCGGACCCGGCCACGGCGTGCCGCCTCGTCGACGCGGTCGACGGCGATCTCGACCGCCTCGACGTCGACCCCGGCATCTGCACCGCCGAGTACGACCCGTACACCGTCACCGCCTCCGGCACGTACCGGGGCCGGCCGCTCTCCTTCCGGCGCACCTACGGCAACCGTTGCACCCTGGCCCACACCACCGGCGCCGTCTTCGCCTTCTGACCCGGCGGGCGGACCCTCCCTCGACGGCCCCGGCCCACGCCCGCCACGGGCGGGGCCGGGGCCGCCGCACGTCTCCCCCGGCCCCGGACCGAACCCGCCCCGGCCCCTCCGCCGGGCCCCTCCGTCCCCCGGGACCGCGTCACCCACCTGCGGATCCTTGCTTCGCCTGCTATCTTGCTGTGCATGGTACCTGGTATGACAGACCCTGACGGGGCCGGCGCAGCCGACGGGTCGGTGGCCACCCAGCTGCGCAAGGGAGTGCTGGAGTACTGCGTGCTGGCCCTGCTCCGGGACGGCCCGCGCTACGGCGTCGAGCTGCTCCAGGAGCTCGGCCGGTTCCCGATGCTGGCGACCAGCCAGGGCACGATCTACCCCCTGCTGTCCCGGCTGCGCCGCACCGGCCTGGCCGACACCTTCCTCCGCGACTCGGCCACCGGCCCGTCGCGCCGCTACTACACCCTCACCCCCGCCGGCCGGAGCGCGCTGGAGGAGTTCGCCACCCTGTGGCCCGACTTCCGCACGGCCGTCGACCACGTCCTCACCCCGGGAGAGCAGTCATGAACACCCCGATGGAGCACCCGCTGGTCCTGGCCTACCTCGACGAGATCACCCGCCGCACCAGCGCGTTGCCCGCCGAGCGCCGCCGCGAACTCCTGGCCGACCTGCGCGAGCACGTCGAGGTCGCGCTCGCCGAGCACGGCCACGGCCACGGCCCCGTCGACGACGGTGCGGTGCGGCAGGTCCTCGACCGGCTGGGCCGCCCGCAGGAGGTGGCCGGCGCCGCTCTCGCCGAGGAGGGCCAGGGGCGGCCCGAGCCGGAGAGCGCCGTCCGCACCCACCTCACGCTCGGCCTCGTCCTCCTCTCGCTGCCGCTGCTGGTCGTCCCGGCCGTCGGGCCCGTCCTCGCGACGGCTGCCGCCGTCACCGCCCTGGTCAGGATCTGGCGGTCCCCCCAGTGGGACCGCCGGGAGAAGAGGCAGGCGACCCTGCTGCTGCTCTCACCGGTCCTGGTCACGCCCCTGGTCGCGGGCGCCCTCTCGATGTCCTCGATCGGCCTGGGCCCGCTCGCCGTCCTCGCCGCCTGCCTGGTCGGCGCCTGCCTGCCCGGCATCGCCGTGATCCGGCTGGCCCGCTCCGCCGCCCTCCTCCGCGCCGACACCGGCCGAAGCGGCGGCGGCAGCAGCGGCAGTGCCGTGACCGTCTGACCCCCGGCCGCCCCACCACCGCTGCCGCGCCCGCCCGCCGACGCGGCCCCCGCGGGCGAACCGGTGCAGCCGGTGGACGCGGACGACGTGGTCATCGGCGCGGCGGAGCTCGGTCAGGTCGTCCGGCACGGCACCGACCGGGCCACCGGCCGAACCGCCCGGGGGCGCGGCCCTTCAGGACCCGCCCGACTGCCGCCGCGATCACGGCCTGTGGAATGCTCTTCCCTTCCACCACACCGGGGACAGGGGAGGCCATGGCGGTAGCGGAGCTTCTGCAGGACCACGACGAGCGGGCGTGGCGGAACGCCCACCGCCGCCACCGCTGGGGCGTGAACCTCCTCGGGGTACTGGCGGTCGTCGGGTGGATCTGGGCGATCGGCCTCGCCTTCCTTCCGGTCGCGGCGGGCAGTAGCAGCTCGACCGGCTGCGGGTCGCCGGCGCTCGTCGACGACTCCCCGCGCACCTACTCCCGCGAGCGCTGCGCCCGCGTCATCGACGGGCGCATCCGCGGGGCGGTCGGCCTCACGGTCCTGACGGTCCCGCTCTCCGCGGCGTGGATCTGGGGCGCGGCCACCCTCCGCCTCCAGCGCCTCGCGGACACGGCCACCGCCGAGCGGTAGCCCCGGGGACGACAGGGCCCGGCGGGACAGGGCACAGCACCGGCACCGGCACCGGCACCGGCACCGGATTTCCCCGACGCCGCGGCGGCTGCGAGGCTGGACCCGATCCCCCCGCCACCGGCCGACCGTTTCCCCACAGGAGCAGCGACGTGCACGACCTTTCGTACGACGACATCAAGTCCGCCGCCGACCGGATCGCGGGGCACGTGCGCCCGGTCGCGATAGCCCCGGGGCCGGACGGGGTGTGGCTGGCGCTGGAGCACCTCCAGCACACCGGCTCGTTCAAGGCGCGGGGCGCGCAGAACTTCCTCCGGGCCCACCGCGAGGCCGGCACCCTCCCCGACGCGGGGGTCACCATCGCCTCCGGCGGCAACGCCGGCCTGGCCTGCGCCTGGTCCGCCCTCCGCCAGGGCGTGCGGGCCACCGTCTTCCTGCCCGCCAACGCGCCGCGCGTGAAGGTCGCCCGGCTCCGCTCGTACGAGGCCGACGTCCGGCTCGTCGGTACGGAGTACGCCGAGGCGCTGGCGGCCTGCGAGGAGTTCGCCGCCGCCTCGGGTGCGCTCGCCAGCCACGCCTACGACCACCCGCTGATCGCCGCCGGGGCGGGCACGCTGATGGAGGAGATCAAGCAGCGGATCCCGGACCTGGACACGGTGGTGGTCGCGGTCGGCGGCGGCGGGCTATTCGCCGGGGTGGCGACCGCCGCCCGGCAGCACGGCGTCCGCACCGTGGCGGTCGAGCCGGAGAACTGCCGCGCGCTGGACGCCGCGATCGCGGCCGGCGCGCCGGTGGACGTCACCGTCGACTCGGTCGCCTCCGACTCGCTCGGCGCCCGCCGCGCCACCTCCCTGGCCGTGCAGGCCGCCCGCCGGGGCGACGTCCGCCCGGTGCTCGTGCCGGACGGCGGGATCGTCCGGGCCCGCCGGGCCCTGTGGGACGACCACCGCCTCGCGGTCGAGCACGCCGCCGCCACCGCGCTCGCGGCCCTGCCCGCCGCCTCCGACCCGGCCGCCGGCCCCGGCACCGCCGCCTACCGGCCCGAGGACGGCGAGAAGGTCTGCGTCATCCTCTGCGGCGCCAACACCGACCTCCGCACCCTCACCGACGACGAGCGGGACGGGACCGACGGTCCGGTCACGTAGCAACGCCTGTCCGGCAGTTCACGTCGGATCGGCACGCGGGGCCGAGGGGTGTGCGCCCGGACGGGGCGGGTGCGCACCCCTCCCCCCTGTCGCCTTCCGGAAAATTTAGGTAAGCCTTGCCTATGTTCTCTAGGATGCGATCCATGAAGAAGATCATCCGCACGTTAGCGGCCGTCACCGTCGGCCTGATCCTGGCCGCCCCCGGTGTCGTCGCGGCCCCGGCCACCGCCGCCACCGGCCCGTCGGAGAGCCCGGCCGGAAGCCCGGCCCGGCTCGAACTCCCGCGCCCCACCGGCGACCTCGCCGTCGGACGGGACACCCTCCACCTGGTCGACCGGAGCCGCAAGGACCCCTGGGTACCCACCGAGGACCGGGAGCTGATGCTGTCGCTCTACTACCCGGCGGTCGCCCGCACCGGATCCCCCGCCCCCTACATGGCCGTCGCCGAGGCCAAGGCCCTGCTCACCGACCGGGGACAGCTCGGCGAGTACACCACCCCCGAGCGCGTGGCCGCGACCCGCACCCACGCCCGCACCGACGCGGTGCCCCGGATCTCCGCCCACCGCTACCCGCTGGTCGTGCTCTCCCCCGGTTTCACCATGCCGCGCGCCGCACTGACCAGCCTGGCCGAGGACCTCGCGAGCCGCGGCTACGTGGTGGCCGCGGTCGACCACGCCTACGAGTCGGACGGCACCGTCTTCCCGGGCGGACGGGTACTCACCTGCAAGGCGTGCGAGCAGGTGTTCCCCGACGGCTCGCTGCACCGGGTGTCCGACGGCCGGGCCCGCGACGCCTCCTTCGTCCTGGACCGGCTGACCGGCCCGCACCCGGCGTGGCGGTACTCCTGGCTGATCGACGCCCGGCACATCGGCATGGCCGGTCACTCCATCGGCGGCGCGGCGGCCTCGGCCACCATGGCCACGGACCCGCGGGTGGACGCGGGCGTGAACATGGACGGGACGTTCTTCACCCCGGTCCCCGAGGCGGGCCTCGGCGCTCGCCCCTTCCTGATGCTCGCCGGTGACCCCGCCCTGCTGCCGCCGGACTTCCCCGACACGTCCTGGGAGGACACCTGGCCCCGGCTGGACGGCTGGAAGCGCTGGCTGACCGTCACCGGGGCGGGCCATCCCGCCTTCACCGACTGGCCGGTGCTCGGCGACTCGGCCGGCTACCCGCACCCGGAGACCCCGCTCTCGGGCACCCGCTCGCACCAGATCACCCGGGGCTACGTCGGCGCGTTCTTCGACCTGCACCTGCGCGGCCTCGCGTCGCCCCGGCTGGACGGCCCGACCGCGGCCGACCCGGAGGTCGTGTTCCACCGCCCCTGAGGCACGGGCCTGGGGTGCCTGCCTGCGGCGGGCACCCCAGGCCGGAGGAACAGGGCGCCCCTCCGGGGCCTGCTGGAACGGGCCGTCGCCTCCCCGTGAGCCTCGCGCGGGTGAGGGGCAGCTCCGGGCCCGACGCCTGCGCCCGGCCCGGCGGCCGGGTCACTCCCCGTCGCCTCCGTCACCGCCCCGGTCGGCCGTGATCCCCCTCCCGCCCCGCCGCCGGTTCCGCCCGGACCGGCGCACCAACTCACCGGCGCCGAGCGTCACGGCGGCCACCCGACGCGCCCAGCGAGGCCCGCCGCGCTCCGCCCACACCACGCACGCGCACCCGCCGACGACCACCACCAGGATCCCCAGCAGCACCAGACCGATCATGCCTTCCCACCTTCGTACTCGCACGGTGCCGGCGATACTCCCAGACCGCGGCGGAAACGCCTCACGCTTCCGGCCGCGTCTTCCCGTTCCGCGACTCGGCCACGCCCGCCAACCCCGCCGCACCCGTCCGCGCCTCATCCGCCACATCCGCCTCGCCTGCCGCGCCGGTCAACCCGTCGCCCAGCGCGCTGCGGCGGTAGAGCACCTGGCGGCCGTCGCGGGCACGGGTCAGCAGGCCCGTGGCGTGCAGGACGCGGAGGTGCTGGGAGACGGCGCTCGGGGTGACCCGGAGGCGGCGGGCGATCTCGACGGTGGGCAGGGGCTCGTCCAGGAGGCCGAGCAGCCGGGCCTTGGGCGCGCCGAGGAGCGCCACCAGCGCGGCGGAGTCCGGGGCCGGCGGCCGGAGCCAGAGCGTCGCCACGCCCCGGCTCGGGTAGGCGAGCGTCGGCGCCTCGTCCGGACCGACCGGGGGCGCCGGCTTGTGGGCGAAGACGGACGGCACGAGGAGCAGACCGCGGCCGGACGCGGCGACGTGGTGGTGGCTGATCATGTCGGCGATGTGCAGGGCCCCTTCGTGCCACCGCAGGTTCGGGTGCATGTCGGCGAAGAGCAGCCTGGCCCCGCCGAGGGCGAGCCGGCGCGCGCGGTAGGTCATGTCGGCCTCCAGCACCAGCCGCATCTGCGGCCACACCGGCCGGACGGCGATCTCCCAGTACCGGCCGAGGAGTTCGCAGATGTCGTCGCGGAGGCCGGCGACCGGCGCGTCGGCGGCGTCGCCGGCGGCCGCGAGCAGGGGCGCGGGCAGCGGGTCCGGTGCGTGGGTGGCCAGCAGGTCGCGGCGGACCACCTCGGGGGCGGTCCGGCGGACGGCGGCCAGTTCGTCCTCGAAGGCCGGGGCGAAGACCACCGGGCGCGGCGTCAGGAAGTCCGGCACGGTGCGCCGCACGGCGACCAGGGAGAGCAGCAGACGGGTGTCGAGCGCGCCGAGGCGGCCGAGGACGGCCCGCCGCCACGGCAGGTGCAGCGCGGAGAGCCCCGGCTCGCGCAGGACCCGGAGGCTGAGCACGGTCTCGTGCAGGGGCGAGAGCGCGAAACGGGTGTCCGCGAGATCCTCGACGCCCAACCCGAAGCTGATCATTGAGCCCCACGCTACATCGGTTGGCGGCGGCGCGGGGATGCCGTGCACTTCGGGTATGACACACCTGGCAACCCGGACGCAGCGCCCCAACGCCCCGCTCGGGGCGGTGGTTTGAGGTGAGCCGCCGGCTTCTCCTGCTCCTGTCGCTGACCTGCGCCGTCGGCGTGGGCACCCTCTACTTCCCGCAGGCGATCACCCCGTTGGTCGCCGACGGCCTGGGCGAGCCGACCGACGCCGCCGCCCTCGTGGTGACCGCCACCCAGATCGGTTACACGGTCGGGATCTTCCTGCTGGTCCCGCTCGGCGACCGGCTCCCGAACCGGTCGCTCCTCGTCACCCTGCTCGGCCTCACCGGCATCGCCCTGCTCGCCGCCGGCTGCGCCCCGGTCCTCCCCGCACTCGTCGCCCTGAGCGCCGTCATCGGCGTCACCACGGTGGCCGCGCAGATCATCTCGCCGATGGCGGCCGGACTGGTGCCCGCCGACCGGCGCGGGTCGGTCGTCGGCACCCTGATGAGCGGGTCGATCGGCGGCATGCTGCTGGCCCGCACCTTCGGCGGGACGCTCGGCGAGTGGCTGGGCTGGCGCGCCCCGTACCTGGCGGCCGGCACCGTGGTCCTGCTCCTCGCCGCCGTCCTGGCCCGCGTCCTGCCGGCCGGAGCCGCCCCGCCGGCCCCGCACCGGCCGTACCCCGCGCTGCTGGCCGAACCGCTGCGCCTGCTGCGCACCGAACCGGAGCTGCGCCGCTCGTGCTTCTACCAGGCCACGGTCTTCGCGGGGTTCTCGGCCGCCTGGACGTGCCTGCCGCTGCTGCTCACCGGCCCGGCGTACGGGCTCGGCGCCCAGGCGGTGGGCCTGCTCGCCCTGGTCGGTGCGGCGACCATGGTCTGCACCCCGCTCGCCGGGCGTCTGGCGGACCGTCGGGGGCCGGACCCGGTGAACCTGGTCTGCCTGGTCGGGACCCTCGCCTCCGCCGGGGTGCTCGCCGCGGGCGGGTGGGGCGGCGCGGCGGGCATGACGGCCCTGGTGGTCGGCACGCTGGTGCTGGACGTGGCGATGCAGTCGGGCATGGTGGCCAACAAGACCCGGGTGTACGCGCTCGATCCCGACGCCCGGGGCAGGCTCAACACCGCCTACATGAGCTGCGCCTACCTGGGCGGCAGCGCCGGGTCCTGGCTCGGGCTGCGTGCGCACGACCGGGCGGGCTGGCCGGGCGTGTGCACGCTCGTCGCGGTACTCGCGGCCCTCGCCCTGGCCCGTCACCTGCTGCCGCCGCGCCGGGACCGGACCTCGGCCGGGCGGGCCGCCGGCCCCGGAACCGCCGCCGGCGCGACCGCTCCGGCCGACGCCACGCCGACCCGGCCGGCCTGATCACGGCCGGGCACCTCCGTTCTCACCGGGTGGAACAGGGGGTTCCGCTCACGGAGGTTCCTGACAGACTGTGCCCCACATGCGCCCGACACCACGGGCCCGTACCCAGCGACCGTGCCAGGAGGCCGACATGACCGCGCCCAGCACCACCAACACCGACATTCGCGACGCCGGAACACCGGGTGTCGTGCGGACCTCCCTGGTCAGCGGTGTCATCGGCGGCGTGATCGGAGCGGTGATGAGCGCGGCCGCCAACTACCTGATCGTCGGCACCCCGGACGACGAGACGGCGAACGCCGTCAACCACGCCGTGTCCGGCCTGATCAGCGGGTTCATGGCCGGCTTCGTCGGCCTGCTGATCCACCAGCGCAAGGCGGCCTCCGCGGCCCGTGCGCGGTAGCACCACCCCGGCGGCCCGGCCCCGGTGGCGCGAACCCCGGTGACACCGCCTCGGTGACGCGGCCGCGCCCCGCCGAACGCCGCGGCGGTCCGCCCCTCCTCCGGTCCCGGAGGGGCGGACCGCCGCGGCTTCTTTTCACGGGTCAGTCCCAGTTGACCGAACCGCACTTCCGGCAGATCGTCGGCTGGCCGGCGATGAGGTTGAAAATGGGATTCCAGTCGGCGCCGATCCGGTTGACGACCTCGCTGAAGGTGCCGGGCTTGGCCCCGAAGGCCCTGGCGTTGCTGATCCTGACCTGGTCGGTCACCTGCCGGCAGGCCTTGTTGTCGCAGTAGGCGGACACGGCCTCGCCCACGCCGGTGTTGAGCAGTCGCTTGATGATCGACGACGGGACGGAGATATTCGCGGTCACGGAACCCCCTCGAACGGTTTCTGTCATGCGCAACGCCGAATTCGTTGCGAGAAACTCGACCTGCAAGCAGGTTAACCACACGTGCGGTCGCCCCGAAAGGGAATTCACGAAACACGGAAAACAACGCCCCGGCGCCACTCGGAATTGATTCCCGAATTCCCGCGAACCCGCAACAGGACCGGGACGGCGGCCGAAAAACCCGTGGCCCACCCCCTCCGCGAGGGGGTGGGCCACGGGCCGGACGGACTCGGAAGCGGGCTGCCGGAGCGTTAGTCCGCCGGACGGCGGGCCGCCGCGAGCCGGGCCGAGACGGCCGTGAACAACTCGCGGGCCGGGTGCAGGTCCGGCTCCACCGCCAGCGCCCGCCGCAGCAGCACCAGCGCGGAGGGGCCGTCGCCGGACCGGGCCAGCTCCAGCGCCTCGTTGTAGTCGATCCGCCCGGCGTAGCGCAGCCTCACCAGGGCCGCCAGGTCCTCCCGGCAGGAGGGGCAGCGCAGGGTCTCCGGATCGGCGGGGACGGCGCACTGCGGGCAGGGCACCTCGATCGGCGCGACCGTGTCCGCCGGCCCGTCGCCGGGCGGGCCCTCACCCGGCCACGCGTCACTCACCGGCGCCCCGCCCGCACGCTCCCCGTCCACGGATGCCCCGCCCGCACGCCCCCCGTCCACGGATGCCTCGCTCATCGCGGCCCCGCCTCCTCCGGGCGGACCGGGCCGAGCGACTCGGCCGTCGGCTCGCTGCCCATCTCGCGCTGCGCCTCCGCGTACAGCTGCAGCAGGGCCGAGGTGTGCCGGTTCGCCGCCTCCATGTTGGCCGACTCGACCGCCGAGTCCAGGCCGCGCAGCTCCGCCATGATCCGCTGGGCCAGGGCCGGCGAGACCAGGTTCTGGTTGACGTAGACGTTGCACATGGTGAGCATCCGGAAGGTGTGCCCGAGCGAGTCGCACAGCTCGTCCGCGCGGGCGGCGGCGGCCATCGCGCCCTCCCAGTCGGCCGCCTCCCGGCGCAGCCGCAGCTCCGCGGCCACCGAACGGAGCCGGTCCAGGTCGCTCGGATCGAGGTGCTTCTCGCAGTAGTGCAGGAACAGGCTCAGGTACGCCTCCGAACCGCGCACCCAGCGCTGGGCCTTGAGCTGGCGCTGGGCCCGCTCCAGGGCCTCGTCCACCGACTGGCCACGGCTCTGGCCGGCGGCCAGGTCGTCGAGGGTGTCCATCAGCCGCTGCGCGTCGCGCATCTCGGCCTCGGTGAGCTCGGTGCCCCAGCGGTCGGTGAAGCTCTCGATCTGCCGCTGCTGCTCCTCCACCTGGACCTTCAACTCCGGGTCGAGGGTGACGCGTTCCAGCTTGACCGTCTTCTCGCCGCCGCCCTGGATGCGTACCGAGAGCGTGATGGTGCGGTCCCGGTCGAGGCCGAAGGAGACGTCGATCGGGGTACGGCCACCGAGTCCGGCCGGCAGGCGCAGGGTCAGGTGCCCGATCAGCTCGTTCCGCTGGGCGGTCTCGTGCTCGCCCTCGTAGACGGCGACCTCCAGCCGCTGGCGCCCACTGCCGGAGACCACGAACTGCCGGCTGACCGGCGAACTCGTCGGGTAGCTGGTGTTCTTGGGGATGATGACGGCGAGACGGCCGTCGTTGAGCTCGATGCCGAGGTTCTTCGGGGTGATGTCGAAGGGGTTGGTGACCTGCATCAGCTCGCCGCAGCCCGTACACACCTCGACGCCGGGCGGGTTGACGATGCCGCAGGATGCGCAGCGCAGGCCCATGTCCTCGGCGGCGGACGGGCCCACCCGGGTGTTCCCCGGGGCGGCGGAGTTCAGCGCCTCCCCGCAGAGTTCGCAGGAGGTGACGCCGGGGGCCGCCGGGGTGCCGCAGCGGGGGCAGTTGTCGCTCCGGACGACGGTGGCGGCCCGGGACGGCTGCGGGGCCGCACCGCCGGCCGAACCCGCCATTTCCTGACCGCACTTGGGGCATTCGGAGGCCGCGGTGTCCACCGGGACGTGGCAGCCGGGGCAGGAGATCCGGTCGCCGCCCAGCAGCGAGGTCGCGCAGTTGGAGCAGGCCGAGGCGGCCAGGTCCGCGGGGGCCCGGCACTCCGGGCACTCCACCTCGCCGACCAGCGCGGACTGGACGGCCGCGCCGAGCGCCACGCACTGCATCGGGTTGACGCCGCGGCGGACCCGCCGGGGCCCGAACACCTCGCCCAGCCGGCGCGCCACCAGCGGGATCGAGGTGGAGCCGCCGACCAGCAGCACCTCGTCGATGTCCCCGACGGTGAGGTTGGCCTGCATGATGGCCTTGTGGGTCAGTTCGATGGTGCGCTCGATCTGGGCCTCGATCAGCTCCTCGAAGCGGGCCCGTTCGAACTCCGTCTCCAGCACCAGCTGACCGGCGCCGAGGCCTGGCAGGATGACCTCCGAGGCTTCCTGGTGGGACAGTTCGATCTTGACGGTCTCCGCCGTGGACGCGATCTTGGGCCGGTCCCGCAGGTCGGGCTGGTAGTCGGAGCCGTACTCGGCCCTGATGTCCTCCAGCAGCGCGGTGGTGATGGCGCGGTCGAAGTCGTCGCCGCCGAGCAGGTTGTCGCCCTCGATGCCGAGGACCGACACCGAGCCGGGCACCAGCAGCAGGATCGAGATGTCGAAGGTGCCGCCGCCGAGGTCGTAGACGAGGACGGTCCGGCCGTCGACCCCGGCCTCGGCCGTGATCCCGTAGGCGAGGGCGGCGGCCGTGGGTTCGTTGATGACCCGCAGCACGTGCAGGCCGGCCATCCGGCCCGCCTCCTGGGTGGCCGCGACCTGGCGCTCGCCGAAGTAGGCGGGGACGGTGATGACGGCCCGGTGGAAGGGCTCGCCGAACCGCTGCTCGGCGTCCTCCTTGAGCCGGTGCAGGATGATCGCGGAGATCTCGATCGGGGTGTAGGAACGGCCGTCGAACCAGACGTTGACGTCGCCGTCGGCGCCCGCGGTGACCCGGTAGTCCAGCTCGCCGAGGGCGGCCTGGACCTGGGGGTCCTTGAACTTCCGCCCCATGAAGCGCTTGACCGAACGGATCACGTTCTCGCCGTCGAGGGCGAGGCGGCTGCGGGCGGTGGAACCGACCAGCAGTTCCCCCTTGCGGCCGCGGCCGACGACGGAGGGTGTGGCCTCCTGGTTCTGCCGGTTGAAGACGATCTCCGGCTCGCCGCGGCGCAGGTGGGCCACCACGGAGTTGGTGGTGCCCAAGTCGATACCGAGTGTGCGGTACATGTCGTTCCCCTCTTGCCCCTCGTGTTCCTAACGCTTCTTCCGCTTGCGCCGGTTGGCCGCCGGACCACCTCTGGTGCTCCCGGTCCGGGTCCGCCTCGCCTGCTCGGGGGCGGCCGGCGGTTCGGGAGACGTCCGTTCGGCGGCCGGCGGTTCGACCGCGGCGGCGCCGGTTGCGGCGGCGGGTCCGGCGGGTCCGGCGGGTCCGGCGACGCGCGGGTCGGCGAGCGGGTCGGCGCCGGCGGTCCCGGCGGCAGGCTGCGGCACGTACACGGTGTCGTCGTCCGCATCGACGCCGGTACCGGCCCCGGTACCGGCCGCGGGCCCCTGCCCGGAGCCCGGCCCCGGCTCCCACGGCACGTGCTCCGCCGGCGCGGGCACGTGCGCGGCCACCACGACCTGGGCCCGGCGCAGCACCTCGTCCCCCCAGAAGAAGCCGGTGACGACGGTCTCCACCACCGTCTCCGGCTCCACGCCGCGCCTCGGCTCGCTGCCCACGATCTCGGTCAGCGCCGGGTCCGCCGCGAGCCCGTCCAGCCGCATCGGCCGCACCCCGGCCTTGGCGAGCTTGCCCAGCAGCCGGCGGCGGGTGGCCTCGATGCCGCCGCCCCGGCCCAGGAGCACCAGTTCACGGTCCAGCCCCAGCGACGCCAGCGCGTCGTCCACCTCCACCAGGGCTGCGATCAGCTCCCGCTGGGCGGCCTTGGCCGCCTGGGCCTCCTCGGCCCGGCGGCGCTGCAGCATCGAGGCCCGGAAGAGCAGTTGGCCGAAGGCCTGGGGCAGGTCGACCTCCAGGGCCCGCTGCGGGACCTCCAGCGGCTTGCGCGGCTCGGGCGTCGTCACGTGGTTCACTCCGGGATCTCGATCTGCGGCAGCACCGACAGGTCGGCGGCGAAGCGGGCGGGGACGGCGGGCTCGGGGTCGACCCCGGCCGGGGCGGGCTCGGCGAAGTCCGCGGCCAGCTCGGCCCCGTGCAGCACGAGCAGCGAGGAGACGGGCGGCAGCGGCGGCCGGTCGATCACCAGCAGGGGTTCGTTCAGCGCGGGTGCCAGCAGGCCGGCCGCCTGGTCCACCGGCTCGGGCGGGAGCGGTTGTTGGAGGTCGAGTTCCAGCCGCCGGTCCGGGTTGCGGAGCTGCGCCGCGGCCTCCTGGATCTGCTGACGGCTGAAGCGGCCGGCCCGCATGGCGGGCCCTACGGCGAGGTTGATCTCGCGCACGCCGGCCGAGAGCGGGACGCCCAGGACCTCGTACGGTGACGGTTCGTGCAGTGGCATGGCGAGGGTCGTCTCTCCTTCTTTCCTCCGGGCGGACGGCCGGGCCGCGTCTGACGGCCGGGCCGGGCCGACCGGTCGCCCCGGCGGCCGGGGCCCCGGGTGACCGGGCGGCCCCGGCCACCGGACGGCGGGGGTGGTGGCCTCAGTAGAGCGAGCTGATCTTCTTCTGGAGCTTCTTCAGCTCCCGGTCGTCGGGGCAGTACTGGACGGCCGTCTTGACCAGCTCCCGGGCCTGCCGGAACTCCCGCAGGTTGGCCCGGGCGACGGCGTAGCTGCCGTACACGACGCCGAGCTCCCGGTGGAGCTTGGCCGTCTCCTCCTGCGAGGGGGAGAACTCCAGCGCCTGCTCCAGCAGTCTGGTGGACTCCAGGTAGCGCGTGGCCTCGAACAGGTCGGCCGCCTCGCTGCGCCAGACCCCGACCATCAGCTGGCGGATGTCGACGGAGTCGTCGAACGACCGCGCCTTGCGGAGGATCGCGGCGCGCTCGGAGAACGGGCGGCCGGTCATGTCGTCGAGCATGTGGTTGGCCAGCATCACCGAGACCCTGCGGCGCGACTCGTGCCCGGTCTCACCCGTCCACTCCGGATCGGCCTCCAGGGCCGCGGTCATCCGGCTGACGGCGAGGGCGGCCTTGTCGGCCATCGCGGCGTGACGGGCCAGGTGGCGCATCACGAAGACGTAGCCGAGCAGGTGGTCGGCGTCCGGGTTGAGCGCGTGCAGCTCCTTCCAGAGCTCGGCCGCCTCCAGCAGGTCGGCCTCCGGGGCGTCGGCCTCGGTCAGGGCGCCGGCCCGGTTGCCGAGCACGGCCTCCAGGAAGTGCCGGGCCGTCGGGTCCTCGGGGGCGAGGGCCATGCCCTTGCGGAGCAGCGCCAGGGCGCGGAAGTAGTCCTTGTTCTCGTTGTTGATCTTGCGGGCCCACTGGGCGTAGGTCGCGCCGAGGTCGCCGCGCACCTCGGGGTGGTCCGGAGCCAGCTCCAGCGCCTGTTCCAGCAGCTTCGCCGCCCCTTCCTGGTCGTCGTCGCTGGCCTTGAGCAGGGCGCGGGCCGCGCGCACGCCGGACTCGGCGGCGATGTCGGCGACGTCCGAGGGGAGTTCGACGCCCGGGACGGTCCGGACCCGGGCCAGGCAGTCCAGCGCCTCACGCCACTCCTGGTGCCGGTGGTGCTCCCGGGCCTGGCCGACCAGTGCCTCGGTCAGCAGGTCGCGCCAGGCTTCGCCGCGATCGCCGCCGGCTATCGCGTCCAGGGCGCTGACGGCGGCGGACTGGCGTCCCTGGAGCAGCAGGTAGCGCTGCGGGCCGAGCTCGTCGAACAGGCCGAGCGACTGGCCGAGCGGGTGGTTCTCCTCACCCCGCCAGGCCCGCACCGCACGGTTGAACTGCCGCTCCCACAAGGGGATCCCGGGCTCGTCGCAGAGTTCCCGGTGGAGCAGGGGGCCGATCACGAGGCGCCGGAGCGGGCGGTCCGGCAGGGTGATCCGCGCGTCCTCCCCCGCGAAGGCGGCGGCGCAGTGCGTCTCCATACCGAGGCGCACGGTCCAGGCGTCCAGCTCGTCGCCGCTTCGGCCGCGGGTCACGTCCAGCTCGCGCAGGTCCGTACGGAGCCGGTCGAGGAGCGCGGTCCGGGCGGCGGCGACGCGCTGCTCCTCGGCCGGGCGGCCGGTGACCCGGGCGGCCTCCGCCCAGAGGTCGGGCAGGTGCAGGGCCGCGGTCAGGCAGCCGACGGTCCAGGCCCAGAGCTGCTCGTCGGCGAGCGGGGCGGCGCCGCCGGGGGCCGCGCTCCCCGCCCCCTCGGTGGTGGACCCGGCCCCGGACGCGGACACCGACGCGGACACGGCGCCGGGCGCGGCGAGCCGGTAGCCGGCCAGGCCCAGCGCGTGGAGCAGCCGGGGGTGGGCGGGATCCTTGAGCAGCAGCGCCCGGTAGCCCTCCCAGGCCTCCCGGTGCCGGCCGTCCACCGCGTGCTGCCGGGCCTCGTGCTCGGCCAGCAGGCCGAGGGCGGCGGCGGCCTGCGGGTGGTCCGGTACCGGCTCCAGCGCCCGGCGCAGGTCCGCGGCGGCCCGGCCCGCCTCCCCCGCCTCCAGCGCGGCCGCCGCCCGGCGGACCAGCACGGCCGCGCGCTCCCGGCCGGCCGTGTCCGGGAGCTGGGCCAGGGCGGCGTCCAGCAGCCCGAGTTCGGCGCGCAGCAACGCGAGGTCGAACCGGACGGGTGCGGCGGCGGGGCTGTCGCCGAGCGCCTCGGCCCAGTCCGCGAGCACGTCCTCGGCCTGTTCGGGGAGTCCGGCCCGGCGGGCGCAGTCCAACACCGCGCGCAGCGCGGGGGCCGCGCAGTGGACGCACCGCGGCGAGGCGGCGGAGCCGGGCCGGTGCAGGTGTGCGGCGCAGCCCTCCCGGCCGCAGCCGCCGCAGGTCGCGGTCGCGGGGGCTTCGCAGGTGGTGCAGGTGCCGGACGGCGGGCCCGCGGGGTCGGGATCCGTGGCGGACGCGGACCGGGGGCCGGGTACGGTCCCGGAGACGGCAGCGGACCGGGCCGCGGGGACGGCGGGGCCGGACCGGGTGTCCGGCTCGGACCGGGCGCCGGGGGCGGCCGGCGCCGAGAGGAAGTGCCGGTGCCACTCCAGCGCACCGGACCAGTTGCCGGCCCGTTCGGCGAGCAGCGCCCGGAGCCGGGCGACGCCCGGGTCGCCGGCCGGGTCGGGTTCGAGCGGCGCGAGCAGGGCGATCGTCTGGACCGGGCGGCCCGTCAGCAGGGCGACGGCGGCCAGGTGGTAGCGGTCGCGCGGTGCGGCGGCGGCCTCCAGCAGGCCGCCCGTCCGCTCGGCCGAGCCCTCGGCCAGGGCCAGCGCGGCCCGCAGCCGGTTCCGCCGCAGCAGGGCGACACCGGGCGCGGGGGTGAACGCGGGCGCCGGTGTCGCGGGCCCGGTGCCCGCCGCCGCCCCGACCGGGGCCGGCGCGCCGGTCGGGTCCGCCTGCGGCAGGACCCGTCCGAGGACCAGCGGCGCTTCGGCCTGCCGTCCCGACGGACCGGAGCCCGGAGCCGGGCCCGTCGCCGGGGGCGGCCCCAGCACGACCGTGCCCGTCCGGGGCGTCGCCGGTCCGGCCGGCGGCGCCCCACCGACGGAGGCCCCCTCGGGGGAGGCCCCGCCGGACCGGGGCGCCGGGAGCGCCTCCACCGGCAGCGAGTCGGCCAGGTCGAGCGCGGCGCCGGCCCGGTCCCGGTCCTCGGCCCGGTCCCGTCCGGTGACCAGCAGGTGGGCGGCCTCGCGCAACGCGGCCTCGGCCAGCGCCACCGGGTAGCCGGGTGCGGCCGGGTCGTCCGCGGCGGCCCGCTGCCACAGCTCGCGGGCCGCCACCGGGTCGGTGGCGAGCCGCTCACGGGCCAGCCGGTCGCGCAGCAGCGCCAGCCGGTCCAGCAGGTCGGCCGCGCGCAGGGGCTCCCAGCGTTCGAGCGCACCGGCCGGGTCGCCGGTCCGGGCCAGGGCCAGGCCGTGGTGGAAGGCGGCGATCTGTCCCCAGCGGGAGTCCGTCCCGGACTCGGCGCGCAGCAGCGGTTCCGCCTCCGCCGTCCGTCCGGCCGCGAGCAGCGCCGCGCCGAGCCTGACCCGCGCGGGGCGCCAGCCGGGCGTGAGGGCGAGCGCCGCCTGGTAGTCGACGGCGGCCTCGGCCGGGTGCCCGGCGCGTTCGTGCACCAGGGCGAGTCCGAGCCGGGCGGGGGCGAACGAGGGCCGGGCGGCCAGCGCGGCGGCGAACTGTTCCTGGGCGCGGTCGTCGGCGCCGAGCAGCAGGGCGAGCCGCCCGAGCGCGTACCGGGGGCGCGGGTCCGCGGGGGCCTCGGTGGCGGCGGCGTTGAGGTCGGCCCAGGCCGCCCCGGTGTCGCCCAGGCGCTGCTGGGCGAGGCCGCGGAAGAGCAGGATCTCGGCCCGCAGGGCGGTGCCCCGGGACCACGGGGAGGTCTCGCCCGGACCGCGTCGCAGCGCCTCGTCGAGGGCGGCCACGGCCGGGGTGTCCTGGTGCAGGGCGTAGAGCTGGGTGCCCCAGCGGAACCAGAGTTCGCCGCTGCCACCGGGGGCGGCGGCGGCGAGCAGCGGTTCGGTCTCGGCCGCCCGGTCGGCCAGTGCGCGCAGCAGCGCGGCACGGGCCAGCACCGGCCACTCCCGGTTCGGGAGGGCGGCCATCGCCTGGGCGGTCGCGGTCTCCCGCCACTCGGGTGTGCCCTCCCGGCAGAGACGTTGCAGCCAGTCCAGGGCCAGGGCGGCCGTCGCGGCGTCGGCGCCCGCCTCGGCCGTCAGGTCGAGCCCCCGCCCGGTGTCCGGAACGGCGCCGGGCACGCCGGTCCGCACGCCGCCCTGCACACCGTTCTGCGTGACGCCCCGGCCGGTGACCGGTCCGGCGACCGGCTCGGTGACCGGGTCGGTCCCGTCGGCGGTCCCGTCTGCGGTCCCGCGCACGGCCGCCCCGGCCGCCGCCGGTTCCATCGCCCGGAGGAAGGCGAGCAGCGGCCCGAGTTCACCGTCCGGGGCCTGCATCCGTTCCTCGGCCATCCGCCGCAGGCTCCACCGGGGGAGCTGCCGGGCCGGGTCGGACAGCAGGGGGAACGCCTCGCGGTGCAGCGCGGACGTGGCCGCGGCGTCCCCGGCCGCGGTGGCCGCCTCGGCCTGTCCGAGCAGGGCGAGGCCGCGCTGGGGCCGGAGCGCCTCGGGCGCCGCCGCCAGCCGCTTGGCCAGCCGGGCGTACCGGCGGCGGGCACGCTGCGGCTTGCCGGCCGCGAGCTGGGCGGCGGCCCGGCTGAGCGCCGTCGCCACCGATGCCGGGTCATGGGCCTGTCGGCGGCGGACGAGGACGGTGCCGCCCGCGCCTGCCAGTGCCGCCACGACCAGCAGCAGCACCACGAGCTGCGCCATGCACTGTCCCCCTGCAGTCCGGAATCCGCCCAGTTCATGATCAACATCCTTCTGTCGATCACGAGTTGACGGCTCTTCATGATGTTGCTCGGTGGCCATCAGGATAGGCCCTCTTCAGGGCGGACGAACAGAAAAGAGCACTATCCTGAGTTCCGCGAAAGACCGACGGCGAGTCGGTGCCGGTCGTCGGTCGGGGGTCGAGTGTCACAGTCGCGTTGGGTTCCCGGGCTCCGGTTCGGGCCGGAGTTCGACCCCGAGCAGTACGAACTCCTGGAGTTCCACCACCGGGGCGGCGAGGCCGAGGTCTGGCGGGCCGTCCGCACCGGCCACAGCGGCCTCAAGGAGCTGGTCGCCGCGAAGATCATGCTGGAGCGCGACCCCTCCGAGGTGCGTCGCTGGCTCGGACGCTGGGACGACGTCTCGCACAACGCCCACCGACTGGGCGTCAACGACCTGGTGGTGCCCAGCTTCCTGCTCGGCCCCTCCCCGCACCGGCCGGGCAGCCGGCCGACCGGCGGACTGCTCGGCTACCAGATCTCGCCCTGGGTCGAGGGCGTGCCGCTGCACACCTGGGCCCGCACCAACCGCGGCGGACTGCCCGCCGCGGCCGAGGTGCTGGCCCGGCTCTGCCTGATCGTCGACGAGTTGCACCGCAAGCGCTGGGTGCACCGGGACATCTCCCCCGCCAACGTCCTGGTCGACGGCGAGGGCCAGGTCAAGCTCATCGACCTCACCTTCCTCGCGCCGCTCGACCACGCACTCACCGTCGCGGTGTTCACCCCCGGGCACGTCCCGCCGGAGGCCGAGCGGGTCGGCGGGTTCCCGACCACCGCCAAGGACCTGTTCGCCGTCGGGACCCTGGCCCGGACCCTGCTGCTGCCCGAGCACGGACGGCTCGACCACCGGCTCGCCGCCGACCAGGCCCGGAGCGAGCTGCTGGCCGCCGGGTTCGGCGAGGACCTCGCCCAGTGGGCCTGTGAACCGCTCGCCCGCGAACCGGACCGCCGGCCCGCCCCGCTCGGTCCGTGGGCCGCGCGCGGACGCGAACTCCTGCGCGCCCACCGGACGATGCCGCGCACCTCCTGCCTGGCCGTCCTGCCGGACGCGGCCGGTCGGCCGCTGCTGGTCGCCGGCGGCGCCGACGGGGTGGTGTTCGCCGGCCCGGGCCTCGCCGGGCACCGGCCCCTGCCCGGCCCCGGGCCGCGCGCCGTCCGCACCCTGGTCTGCGGCTGGGCCGGGCCGCAGGCCGAACTCGTGGTGTTCGCCGAGGACCAGACCGGCACCCTCTGGGTCGGCAACGCGGCGGGCTGGTGGGAGGCCGCCCGCGGTGTCGGCGGGCTCGCCGGGGCGGTCAACTCGGCCGGCGAGCTGGCCGTGTGGACGGCCTCCGGCGGCACCCTGCGCTCGTACCGCTGGGCGCCCGGCCTCACCCTGACCGGCCAGGAGCTGGCCGGCTGCCCTGCCGACCGCGTCCTGGCCGCCATGGAGGAACGGCCGGGCGTCTGGCTGCTCCTCGTCGAACACCGGGAACGGCTGCTGCGCTGGCGGGTGGGGGCGGAGGAACGGCCCGAGCCGCTGGGCCGCCCCGGCCCGGTGCGGGCCGGGGCGCTCGCCCGCTCCTCGGCCGGCCCGCAGGCCGCCGCACTGCGCCGGGACGGCTCGGTCCAACTGCACGGCGCCGACCCGGCCGGGGCGGCGAGCGAGATCGGCGACGGCGAACCGGCGCTCGACGTCGCGATGGCCGGACACCGCGGCGGCCCGACCGTCGCCCTGGCCGGCGAGGGCGGCGTACGGCTGCGCCTGCCGGCCGTCGGCAGCTCCCGCCGCCCCCGCTGGTGGCGGCCGACGCTGCGCCCGGCCACCCAGGTCGCACTGGCCGTCGGCGACGACTGGCGGCTCTGCCTGGCCGCCGTGGTGGAGGGCGAACTCCATTGCTGGCACGAGGACTCCGGCTACCGCTGGCAGCCGGTCACGCTCCCCGGCCAGGGCGGGGAGGACTGAGCCCCCCACGAGGACCCGGCCCCGGGCGGCCCCGCCCGGTGCGCCCCGGAGCTACTGCCCGGTGCCGCCCGGGGAGCGACGGCGGACACGGCGGTCGCAGCGGATCCGAGCGTCCCGGCGGTCCCCCGTGCCACCGGTGCCCGGGACCGCGCGGGCGTCGGGGGCGTCGGGGGTGTCCGCGACGTCCCAGGCCGTGTCGTGCGTCATCAGGGCTCCTCGATTCCTCGCGAGCGCGCCGTCCCGGCGCAGGGCCTACGGGAGGGCCCGAACGGGCACGACCCGACCGGGGACACATCCGGAGAGCCTCTCCGTTTCCCCCGGACCTACGATACGGAGAACCTCTCCGCTTGACCACCCACCCAGGGCCGGGACGCCGGCCCCGACCCCCGACCCGCCGACCGCCCGCCCCTTGGAGACCAGAACCCGCCGATGCCCACGACCCAGCGCACCGACGCCCGACGCAACCGCGAACGCCTCCTCGACGCCGCCCACGAGGCCTTCGCCGAGGCGGGCGCCGACGCCTCGCTCAACGACATCGCCCGGCGGGCCGGCGTCGGCCCGGGCACCCTCTACCGGCACTTCCCCACCCGGTCCGCACTGCTGGCCGCCGTGCTGCACGAACGCATCGAACGCCTCTGCGCCCACGCCGACCACCTGATCGAGACCCGGCCCGCCGACGAGGCCCTCGCCGAATGGCTCCGCGCCTTCATCGCCCACAACCTCGCCTACCACGGCCTCGCCAGCGCGCTCTTCCTCGAAGCCCCCGACACCCTCAACGCCAACTGCCACGAGGACATCAGGAACGCCGGAGCCGCCGTCCTCACCCACGCCCAGCGGTCCGGCACCGCCCGCCCCGACCTCTCGGCCCCCGAACTCCTCCTGCTCGCTCTCGGCATCGCCCTCACCACCGCCCGCCCCGCCTCGCGGCCCGCCCCGGCCGGAACCCCCACCCCCGACCGCCTCCTCGCCCTCCTCCTCGACACGGTCCACCCCCGGCCGCACACCCCCTGAACCGGCGACGCCGTCGACGCCCCCGACCCGCCCGGCCGCCACCCCGGCGATCCGGAGTACGGGGTTCACCTGCCGGTCCCGGGCCGGGAAAGCTATAGTCGGCAACGTAGTCGCGAACATGACAAAAGAGTGCCGCGCTCCCACCCGGCGCCGGCGCCCGTCCCGGCAGGCCGTAGATTCGCACTCCACCGCTCCACGCCCCGCTCCCCAGCCCGTTCCGCTCATCGGAGGTCACCCGTGGCCCGGCTGCATGTCCGTACCGGCATCAACCCCGACGACCCGGACGCGCCCGTGGTGGCGCTGCTCGTCGACCCGGAAGGCCCGCCCGGCGAGCAGGCCGTCGCGAAACTGGGCTGGTACGGGCACGAGGGGGACGGCGCGCTCTTCCTGCTCCCGACCGACGGGTGGGCGGAACACGCCCTCGACGGGGACCGGCTGGCCGTCGAGGTCGCCGTCTACCCGTTCACGCTGGAGCAGATCGGGGCCGACCCGGCGGACTTCCCGGCGCGCTCGCCGATCGTCCCGGAGGCGACGCTGGTGCTGCGCGCCGAGACGGCGGTGGACCCCGCGCTGTACGCGCGGGCCGCCGACACCGGAACCGCCGTCTTCACGGCCGCACCGGACCGCACCCTCGACGAGGTGCTCGCCGGCGACGACGCCTGGCCGGTCCTGCTCTCCCCGCCGCCGGCGCCGGACGCCGACGCCCCGGACGACCTGCCGGACCCGGACCACCTCCGGGGCTGACCGGGCGGCGCCGACCGGCCTCCCCCGCGCCGGCGCCCCGGCGCCCGTCGGGGCGGACGCGGCCCGAGCGGTCCGGCGGCCCGAGGACCTGACGACCGGATCCGGAGGCCGGGGCCTGCGAACGGCCCCGGCGAACAGACCCGGCGAACGGACCGGGCCCGACGACCGGAACCGGTCGCCGGGCCCGCGGACCGAGGGCACGCCGTCCCGGCTACGCCCCGCTGCTGCGCAGCATGTCCTCCCGCTCCACGACCTTGACCCGCTCGCGCCCCTCCGCCGCACCGAGCGCGCGCTCGTGTGCGTCGAGCAGCTGCCAGCCCTCCCAGGTGGTGAAGCGGACGCCCCGCCCGCGCAGGTGCGCGAGGACCGCGTCGGGCTCGGGCTCGACGGCGCCGGGGAGGCGGCCCTCGGCCCGGTCCGCGAGCAGGCAGGCGACCGTCTCGTTGGCGTCGCCCTTGGTGTGTCCGATGAGGCCGACCGGGCCGCGCTTGATCCAGCCGGTGACGTACGTGGCGGCCTGGTGCGAGCCGTCGGCCGCGAGCACCCGGCCGGCCGCGTTCGGGACGGTGCCGGACACCGGGTCGAACGGCAGCTTGGGCAGCTCGTCCGAGTAGTAGCCGATCGCCCGGTAGATCGCCCGGACGTCCCAGTCGGTGTGCCGGCCGGTGCCGCGCACGTTGCCGGTGCCGTCGAGTTCGGTGCGCTCGGTGCGCAGCCCGATCACCTTGCCGTCGGCGCCGAGCACCTCCACCGGGGACTCGAAGAAGTGAAGGAAGATCCGGTGCGGGCGGTCGCCGACGTCGCGGATCGCCCAGTTCTCGATGGTCGAGGCGACCATGTCGACGTGCTTGGCACCGCGCCGCTCGGCGATCGAGCCCTCGTCGTAGTCGATGTCCTCGGGGGCGACGATCACCTCGATGGTCGGCGAGTGGTCGAGCTCGCGCAGCTCCATCGGGCTGAACTTGGCCTGGGCGGGTCCGCGCCGGGCGAAGACGTGCACCTCCAGGGCCTTGTTGCGGCGCAGGCCCTCGTGGACGTTCGGCGGGATCTCGGTGGGGAGCAGCTCTTCCGCGGTCTTGGCGAGGATGCGGGCCACGTCCAGCGCGACGTTGCCCGCGCCGAGCACGGCGACCTTCTCGGCCTCCAGCGGCCAGGTGCGCGGCACGTCCGGGTGGCCGTCGTACCAGGAGACGAAGTCGGCCGCCCCGTAGGAGCCTTCGAGTCCGACACCGGGGATGTCGAGCGCCCGGTCCGCCATCGCGCCGGTGGAGAAGACCACCGCGTCGTAGAAGCGGTGCAGGTCGTCGAGCGTGACGT
The DNA here is from genome assembly GCF_036290945.1 of Streptomyces sp. BE303. Taxonomy (NCBI): domain Bacteria; kingdom Bacillati; phylum Actinomycetota; class Actinomycetes; order Kitasatosporales; family Streptomycetaceae; genus Streptomyces; species Streptomyces sp. BE303. Next base: position 24,262 of record NZ_JAQYWZ010000343.1, on the reverse strand, counting down.
CGGCCGGGTAGTCGACGTTGCCGAAGACCCGGATCTGCGGCTTGCTCAGCACCTGGTGGAGCGCCGTGACGATCCCCTTGATCCGCGGGTGGTCGGGCGCCACGCCGTACCGGATCAGCCCGAAGGGCGCGGGCATCCGCTCGAAGAGGTCGACCGAGACCCCGGGCTGCTGGGCGGCGTCGGACTTGAGCAGGGCGTCAGCGGCGTAGATTCCGGCGGGGCCGGCGCCGACTATCGCGACTCGGATCGGACGGGACATGGCGGGGCGATCCTCCGAACGGGAACACGGACGGGCGGGCAGGAGGGCGAGGGCGACCCCACGACCAGCCAACACGGGTGGTACGTGCCGACAGTAGTCGGTGTGGATCTATGAGGTCATAGAGCTGACCTATGGCCGGTTCGGGAACTTCCCGGCGCCCCGGGCCCCGCCTCCGGACCGCGGCCCCGTCGGCCCCGGCTCCGGCCTCGGCCCCGACACCGGACCGACCGGGTGCGATCGGGCCATGCCCGCGTGGCCGGCCGGCCACGTCCCGCCCCCGTCCGCACGAGGGCCGGAAACCGCCCCCGGAACGCCCTCCCGGTGCCCTAGCCTGACCCTCGCACCACGACATGATGTCTAGACCACAGGGTGGGGAATCATGAATTCGCGCGTGTCAAAGGCCCGCTGGACGGGCTCGCTGGTGGCCTCGGCCGTCCTCCTGCTGACCGGCGCGGGCGCCGGGGCGGCCGTCGCCGACACCGTACCGGGTACGCCCGGCGGCCACGACGGTACCGCCATCGGGTGGCGGGCGCTGGGGCTGGCGGTCGGTCCGGAGGGGAACAGGGCCTACGTCGTGGCGTCCGACCGGGCCGGCAGCCGGACCCCGGTCGTCCTGCGGACGGTCGACACCCGGTCCGGCGCGGTGGTCGCCGAACTGCCGCTGGCGGACGACGGCACCGCCGGGCGGCCCGTGGTGAGCCAGGACGGCCGGCGCCTCTACGTCCTGGTGTCGGACCACCTGGTCGCCGTCGACCCGGCCGCCAACACCGTGGTGGCCCGCACTCCCGCACCGGACCAGCCCAGGCCGGCCGGCTGGTCGGCGGGCGGCCTGACCGACCTGGCGGTCAGCCCCGACGGATCCAAGGTCTACGTCGACCAGTACGGTCCGCAGCTCCACGGCCAGGGCGTGCGGCCGGGCCGGGTGCTGGTGTTCGGCACCCAGCAGGGCGCCTTCACCGCGACCGTGCCGCTGCGCGGCCACGCGGTCGACGCCATCGCCCTGCAGCCGGGCGGTGCCGGCGCCTACGTCTCCACCGACGCCGGTCTGGAACACCTCGACACCACCGCGCCCGTCCCGACCGTGCTGCGCACCGTCGAGAGGATCGGCGCCACCAAGGAGCTGGCCGCCTCCCCCGACAGCCTGCACGTGTACGCCCTGGGCGCCCAGGTCAACGCCGGGACCGGCTACGCGGTCGACACCGTCAACGACACGGCCCGGCCCGTCTTCACCTTCGCCGACGGACCGGTCGACCTCCACTACGTGGCGGTCGGCACGGACGGCGGCCGAATCCACGTGCTCAAGGACGGCTGGACCCCGCGCGCCTCGGTGCTCGCCTACGACACCGCGACCAACGCCGGCCTCCCCGGCGAGACGCTCACCGGCTTCGGCCTGGACGGGGTCTCCGCGACCGCCCTCGCCCCGGGCGGGCACACCCTCTACCTGGCCGGAATTCGCGGCGACTCCTCGTACCTGAAGACCGTCAGGTTCTGACGACCCGCCCCGCGGCGCGCCCCCGCCCCGCGGGGCGGTGGCGGTGGCGGTTCCCGGACGGTACTCCGGTCCGGGAACCGCCACCGGAGTACCCGGCGGGCCACCGCCGCGCTGCCCGCCCGTGCACCGGGCGTCCACCGGCCCGCCCTTCCGTACCGGCGTCCGGTGCCCTTCACGACCGGCCACCGGCCGATGGCGCGGCACGGGTCAGGCAGGTCCGCGACGGTCGCCGGCACCGGCGACCGCCCTCGGCCGGGTCCTCACACGCCGCCCCGGAATCAGCGCCGCGCACCTCGGCGCCCCGCACCTCGGCGCCCCGGAATCGGCGCCACCGGTTCGCTCCCGATGTTCAGCGCCCCGCGGACGCGGCATCTCCGCCCCGGGGCGCCAGGCCGTCCAGCACCAGACCGAAGAGGCGATCGCGCCGCTCCGCGAGACTCGGGGCCTGGTCGGCGATCCACGCGAGGGCGTTGGCCAGGGCGAACAGGTCGACGGCGTCGACGTCCGTGCGGACCAGGCCGTCCCGCTGCGCCGCCGACAGCAGCCGACCGCACGCCTGGCGCATCGTCAGGCACGCGGCGTGCAGGGGCGACTCGGGATCGCCGAGAGTGGCCAGCAGGGCGGCCGAGAGCCCCTGGTAGGCGCCCGCACCGAGGGTGAACTCGTGCAGCCAGACCCCCAGCGCCCGCTCCGGCGGCTCCGCGACGGCCAGCGCGTCCGCCCGGTCGGCGAGGAGTTCGAAACGCCGCCGCAGCAGGGCCTCCAACAGGGCGTCCCGGGTCGGGAAGTGGCGGTAGAGCGTGCCGAGGCCGACGTCGGCGCGGCGGGCGACGTCGCGCAGGGACGCCTGGGCCCCCTGTTCGGCGACCACCTCCGCCGCCACCTCCAGCACGCGGTCGCGGTTGCGCCGCGCGTCGGCGCGCGGGGCGCGCCCGGCGGAGGGCGGGGCGGGCTCGACGGGCATGGGAATCCTCACCGTTGACAAGTGGAGCACTGCTCCGGTTTTCTTACCGGAGCACCGCTCCGGATTCTACCGGGCGGTCGCCCCCGCGGCCGGGGAGAGGCCCGGGGGCGCACGGGGAGAGGAAGAGACAGCCATGGGAAACCACGCCGCGACCATGCGGGCCGTCCGCCTGCACGCCTTCGGAGGCCCCGAGGTACTGGTGTACGAGGAGGTCCCCCGGCCGGTGCCCGGGCCGGGCGAGGTGCTGGTCCGGGTGCACGCCGCCGGAATCAACCCGCCCGACCTGTACGCGCGCACCGGCTTCGCCCGCATCCCGGCCGGGCTCCGGCCCCCGTGGACGCCGCCGCTCGTCCTCGGCAGCGATGTCTCCGGCGTGGTGGCCGCGCTCGGCGACGGCGTCACCGCCTGGCAGCCCGGGGACGAGGTCTTCGGGATGATCCGCTTCCCGGGGCAGGGCTCCGGGTACGCCGAGTACGTCACGACACCCGCCGACCACCTGGCCGCCAAGCCGGCGGCGCTCGACCACGTCGAGGCCGCCGCCGTACCGATGGCCGGGCTCACCGCCTACCAGTTCCTGATCCGGGAGCTGCGCCCCCTGTCGGGCGGCACCGCCCTGGTCAACGGCGCGGCGGGCGGGGTCGGACACTTCGCCGTCCAACTCGCCCGCCTCGCCGGCGCGGAGCGGGTGATCGGCGTCGCCTCCGGGCGGCACGAGGAGTTCCTCCGCGGGCTCGGCGTGGACCAGTTCGTCGACTACACGCGGACGCCCGCGGCCGAGGCCGCCCGGGACGCGGCGGATCTCCTGGTCGACACGGTCGGCGGGCCGGACGCCCACCGCCTGCTCCCGGCCGTCCGGCGCGGCGGCCTGATCCTGCCCGTCTACCTGGGCGACTACCACCGCGAACGGGCCACCGGACTCGGCATCTCACTGCCCGACCGGATGCAGCAGGTGCGGTCCGACGGGGGCGACCTCGGCGAGCTCGCCGCACTGCTGGACGACGGCCGGATCCGTGTCCACGTCGACGGCGTCCACCCGCTCCCGGAGGCGGCGGCCGCGCACCGGCGCGCCGAGCAGGGACACCTCCGGGGCAAGCTCGTCCTTCAGGTCCACCCGTAGCCCCATCGCCGGCGCCGCACCACCTCCCCGGGCCGGGGCCTCCCGGCCGGATTCCGACCGCCCCGGCCCGCCCCCTCCAGCCCGCCCGCCCCGCCCGATGCCCCCGGTGCTCCGACGCCCCGGGGGCATCGGCCGTCCCGGGCCGCACGGCCGACCGGGCCCTCGCAAAGGCCGGACGCATCGTCAATGCCCGCCGAGCGGGGTGCGGTTGGTGCCCTTTCGGACGCCGCCCTGCGCGAACAGGCACCCTCCACTGCCCGTTCGGCCGGACACCTCCACAACCCGTTCGAACGAGGACGGGTCCGGAGGCTCCGGCGCAGGTCATGCCCGGTTCGCCACCTTCACGAAGCCACCCCCAGAGCTCTCCCGAGCAAGGGTTGACACCGCAAGTTGGTCTAGTCCACGGTAGAGGGAACGCAGGTTTAACGAGGCCGGAACACCTCCCGAGACACCTTGGCGAACACGCGAGTTGACGAATGACGCCACCTGTTCCAGCGAGGGTGTCAGCCCCCACGCGGGGGAATCGACCGAGAAGGAGGCCAGGAATTCCGGCCACGGCATCCGCCCGCACGCCTGGCGATGCCGACCGCCGACCGGCGCCCCGGTACGCCCGGCCGCGCGACGGCGCGCCGCCGGAGCCTCCCGCATCCCGCCCTCCTGCGCCGACATCCGACAGCCCACCACCTGACCCTCCCGCCGTCTGACGCCCGTCAGTCGGCACCACCGCACGTCCGACTTCTCCTCAGGGCCGCGTCCGGCCCTGCCTCACCATGCGCGCGAACCGGCGCTCCGGCATGCCCGGGCGCCGCCCGCCTGCACGGCCATCAGCCCGATGCCCCGACCCGAACCTTGGAGTGACGTGATACCGAAGCCCGACGGGTACCTGTATCGAGCCGCTTCCGAGCACCCCTGCTTCAGCGACGACGGCGAGGCCCCCCTCGCCCGCACCACCACCTCCGCCGCAGGCGTCCGCGCCGTCCGGCAGCTGTCGACGACGCCCGCCCCGGAGACGCACGCCCGCAGCTCTTCGCCGGACGGGCCCGACACGGCCCCCGCCGGCCCCGGTTGGAGTACCGACGATGCCTGAGTACGACCGGCTGCGCGCCGCCCTGGCCACCGGTGAGGACGACCGACTCGTCCTCGACCTGGACGGCATCGAGGCCCAGTACGACGCCCTGCTGCGCGAACTGCCGGATGTCGCTGTCCGGTTCGCCATGAAGGCCTGTCCGGTGGACGAGGTGCTGGCGGCCCTGGCCGCACGGGGCTCCGGCTTCGACGCGGCCGGACCCCAGGAGATCGCCCAGGCCCTGCGCACCGGCGTCCCGGTCGACCGGATCCACTACGGCAACACCATCAAGTCGGACCGCCAGATCGCCGAGGCGTACGGGCTCGGCGTCCGGGACTTCGCGACCGACAGCCTGGCGGACGTCGCCGCGATCGCCGTGCACGCCCCCGGCGCCCGGATCTTCTGCCGGCTCGCCACCACCGGCGAGGGCGCGCTCTGGGGCCTCAGCCGCAAGTTCGGCTGCTCGCCCGAGGACGCCGTCCTGGTCCTGGAGGCGGCCCGCGCCGCCGGACTGACCCCGGCCGGGCTCTCCGTGCACGTCGGCTCCCAGCAGCTCACCTCGGAGGCCTGGCAGAACGCCCTGGAAGCCCTGACCGCCGTGGTCGAGGAGGCCGGCCGGCGCGGAATCCTGCTGGACCACGTCAACCTCGGCGGCGGCCTGCCCGCCCTCGGAGTCCTGGACCGGAAGGGCCGCCCGCTCGACCCGCCGGTGGACAAGATGTTCGCGGTGATCCGGGAGGGCATCCAGCGCCTGCGCGACGCGTCCGCCGCGCCGCTGGACTTCCTGATCGAGCCCGGCCGCCACCTGGTCGCCGACCACGGCGCCATCCGCGCCCATGTGACGCGCCTGACGGAACGTCAACAGCTCGACGGCGAGAGGGTGCACTGGCTCTACCTGAGCTGCGGCAAGTTCAACGGCCTGTACGAGATGGACGAGCTCCGGTACCGGCTGGAGTTCCCCGGCCGGGCCGGCGCGGAGACCGTCCCCGCCGTGGTCGCCGGCCCCACCTGCGACAGCGACGACGCCTACGCCGACGAGGGCCCCGGCATGCCGGTGCCCCGGGACGCCGCCTCCGGCGACCCGGTCTGGATCCTCTCCTGCGGCGCCTACTCGACCGCCTACACCACCCAGGGGTTCAACGGCATCCCCCCGCTCCCCTACAGCTGCGTCCGCACCACCGCCGGCGGCCCCGAGGAGGTCTGAGCGCCTCCACCCCCGAACGTCCGGCCCCCGCCCACCCCCGTGGCGGGGGCCGGACCGCGTCCGCCGAAACCCGTGGCACCCGCTCCGAGCCCCTCACTAGGCTCGACGGATGACCACCCGCACCTTCCGCATCACCGTCCGCGGCGTCTTCGACGGCCTCACCCCCGAGCAGCTCGCCGAACTCCGGTCCCGAGCCGCCGAGCACGACGTGCTCCACGCGTCGTTCACCCCCGAGGGGCACCTCAGCTACGACCTCGACGCGCGCGCCGTCTTCACCTTCCGGTTCCAGGACACCGGCGAGACCGAGGAGGACATCATCGAAGCGGCCGACCGTGCCGAGCGGTCCGCCCGGACCTGGCTCGACGACCGCGGCTACGGTCACAAGAACCTCCGCTCCCAGTCCGAGGACCTCTCGCAGGCCCCGCTCGGCAAGCGCCGGCGTCGCGCCGCCCGGTCCGCCACGGGCTGACCGGGCCGCACCGGCCTGCTGATCGGCCCGCAGGTGCGCCCGCCGGACGCCGTCGGCCCCGCCCGCGCGTTCTCCGCCGCGCGGGGTCACGGGTGCGCGATCGCCCGTGCCGAGCAGGAGGGCGCCCCCGCCGCGCGGGGGCCGACCGTCAGGTGCCCGCCGCACCCGCCGCCGAACGCTCCCCGCCCCCGACACGGGGATCCCCGAGGTCCTCGGCCCCCTCAACACTCCCGGCACCGCCGTCGGGGGCACCGTCGTCGGCAGCGCCGTCCGGGCCGGCCGCGCCCGCCGCACGCTTCCCGGGCCCCCGGACCCGGCTCCACGCCACCACCCACGCCAGGAACAGCACCAGCCCGTCCGCCACCACCGCGAACGCCCCCGGCACGGCGACCGACGTCCACGCGTGCTCGTCCAGCTCCGCCCGCCCCGGTGTGGCCCACCGCCGCAGCTCGTGCCCGTCCGGGTACCGGCGGTCCGCCGCACGCCGCTCGTCGAACACCCGGTCGCCGACCGACCAGGTGTGCCGGCACTCGACCCGCTCCGACCACCCCCCGACCTCGTCCCACTGCCGGTCCGTCACCCGGCAGTCCCCGAGCACGACCGTCACCCGCTCGGTCGTCCGCCCCCACCGCAGGACGTTCCCGGCCGTGCCGGCCGTGGTCCCCACCGCCACCAGGACCAGCGCCGCCACCCCGCCGACCACCAGCGCGTCGAACCACCGGTCCGCGCCGGGAGCGAGCAGCAGTCCGGCCGAGGCGGCCACCAGCCCCGCGCCGAGCAGCACGGCGGGCCAGGTCACCCACGGCCACCCCACCGCCAGGTTCCACAGCATCACCGCCGCGCCGAGGACGGCGCATGCCGCCCCCCAGCCCGCCACGGTCCGACCCGCCGTCCGTCCCACCGCACGCCCCCTCCGGGAGTCCTCCCCCGACCCGTCCGGCAAGCCACGGGCCCTCGTCCTCGCGCTACCCGCCCGCCCGTTCGTGCAACCAGGCCCCGACCGCCGCGTAGTCGCCGTCCGTCAGCCCGACCGCCGGATCGACCCACCACAGCAGCGCCCGCCCCTGGTGGTGTCGCGCCACCCAGGTCCGGTCGGGGCCGCCGATCTCGTCGTCCACCCAGACGAAGTCCCGGCCGGCCGCGAACGCCACGATCCCGCGCGTCTTCGGGCTCAGCCCCGCCCACGCGTCGGCCGCGGCCTCGCCGTCCTCCGCCCGTTGCGGCAGTTCGCGCAGCTCCGGCAGCCCGAGCAGGGGCGCGAGGTGCGCATTGGCGTCGGGCCCCCACGTCGTCGCCCACACCGGCTCGCACGGCAGCGCCGCCAACCGGCGCCCGTGCGCCGGATCGAGCCGCCCCAGCAGCGGATTCGACGGATCCTCGCTCTGCGGGAACACCGGATACCGCCCGGCCGGGCCCCCGAACGGGATCAGCGGTCCGTCGACGTCGAGGAAGAGCAGCGGCAACAGCCCGGCACCGGTGGTCATCCCCGCACGATAGCGGCCGTCAGGTCCCGGATCCTCAGCGGTCCACCGGGAAGGACCGGTCCCGTCCGCCGCCCCGGGACCGGCGAAACGGGGCGCCCAGGACGGGCCGCACGCCCCGCGCGTCAGACATCTCGCGCGCCCTGAGAACCCTGCGCGCTCCTTTCCGTCCCGGCACGAGACGGCCCGCCACGGGCCGGGAACCGTCCCGCTCCGGCGGCGAGTCGCCCCACCCCACGCCCCCCGGCGCCCGCGCCCCCTCCCCGCCCTGCGGCCACGCCCGGGACCACGAGGTCCCCGCCCCGCCCGCACCCCGCGAACCGCGGAACCTGCTCGCCGGGCGGGGCACCACCGTGATCGGCCACCGCCCGGGCGGGGCCGGCGTCGCTACCGGGGCGCCGGCACGTACGCCAGCCCGTGGGGCCCGGCGCCCCGGCCCAGGTCCACCTCGCGGACCACCCGGCGCTCGGTCAGGTCCACCACGGTCACCGTGTCCGAGGCGATGGTGGCGACGTACCCGAACCTGCCGTCCGGCGACGAGTGGACGGTCAGCGGCACCTGTCCGACCGTCACCTCCCCCAGTTCCACCAGTTCCTCGGGTCCCGCGTGCCCCCCGTCGGCCGCACCGAAGATCCGCAGCCGCCCGGCCGCCGGCACCGGCCCGCCGTCCGCCGCCGGGGCCGCGAGGTGGACCTCCCCGGCCAGCACGAGGCCGCCCGCCGTCCGGTGCACCGGGACGGCCGGCGCCGCCAGCGGGAGCGTGCGCACCACCCGGTCGGTCCGGACGTCGACCACCGTCAGGGCGGGCGGTGCGGCGAGGGCGCCCGTCAGGTCCAGCTTCGGCGTGGCCACCACCGCGTACCGCCCGTCGGCACTCATGGCGATGCCCTCGCTGCCGGGCACCGCCACCGTCCGCCCGGTCCGGCCCCGGCCGCCGGGACCGGACGCCGTCTCCACGACGGTGAGGAACGGGGCCTCCTTGTTCGTCGTGTAGCCCTTGGTCCCGTCCGGCGTGAGCGCGAACCAGTGCGGCCCCGGCGCGCCGATCCCGGTCCGCTCCACCACCTTGCGCGCGGCGAGGTCGACCGTGAGCACCGCCCCGTCCCCGGCAGGCCCGGCCTCCACGCTCACGTACAACAGCGCGCGCGCCGCATCGAGCGCCAGCCCGTGCGGGGCGCACTCCGGCGCCAGGTCAATGGTCTCGACCACTACCCAGTGATCCGGATCGATCAGGACCAACTCGGTAGCCTGCTCGCCGTGGTGCTCGTAGAAGCCCGAGCGGTAGGTGACCGTGCAGTACAGCAGCCTCCGGTCGGCGTCGAACAATATCTCGTGCGGCTCGGGCGGCAGCGGCACCTCACCGAGCCGCCGAGAGCCGTCCGCAGAGAGAAAGACCAGCACACGGCCGCCTTGGCAGGCTACCGCCAACATGTCATTGTCATTCATCGCGTCAGATCCTTTACTCCGAAGGGGAGTTGTCACGATCGACGGTAGATGCCGAATCTGCATGCACTCCAGTGAAAGCCTGGTCACCATACTTTCCAGTTCTGGTCATCCACCTCCCCCACCACCCCCACCCAGTCGACCGAACACTCGCGGAGAAGCCCATGCCCGATCTCGACCTCAACCTGCTCGTCGCCCTGGACGCCCTGCTCGACGAGGGCAGCGTCACCGGCGCAGCCGAGCGGCTGCACACCTCGGCTCCGGCGATGAGCCGCACCCTGGGGCGGCTGCGCCGCGTCCTCGGCGACCCGATCCTCGTCCGGGCCGGCCGCGGCCTGGTCCCGACCCCGCGCGCGGTGGAACTACGGGCGGAGGTCCGGGCGCTGGTCAGCCGGGGCCAGGCGCTGCTGGTCCCCCACACCGCCACCGAACCCGCCCAGCTGAACCGCCGCTTCACCCTCCAGACCGGGGACGTCCTGCTGACGGCGATAGGCTCCACGCTGGTCGAGACGGTCCGCGCGCAGGCGCCGGCCGTGACGCTGCGCTTCCTCGGGGAACACCTGGAGGGGACGACGGCGATGCGCGACGGCGTGGTGGACCTGGAGGTCGGCGTGATCGACCACCTGGACCCCGAGACCCGGACCGAGCCCCTCACCACCACCGGTCTGGTCGGCGTCGCCCGCACCGGGCACCCGCTGACGGTCGGCCCGCCGCCCACCGCCCGCGAGTTCGCGAACGCCGACCACCTCGCGGTCTCCCGGCACGGCCGCGGGCCCGGCCCGGTCGATCAACGGCTGGCCGACGTCGGACTCTCCCGGCGGGTGGTGACCATCGTGCCGAGCTTCACCGCGGCACTGTTCCTGCTCCGCGAGACCGAGCTGGTCGGCCTGGCACCGGCCCGGCTCGGCGGCGCGGCGGCCACCGCGCTGGGGCTGACCACGTTCCCGCTGCCGGTGGAGCTGCCCGAGGTGGTACTGAGCATGGCCTGGCATCCGCGCAACGACCAGGACGCGGGCCATCGTTGGCTGCGCGAGCTGGTCCGCGGCGTGGTGACCTCCCAGGCCGGGCCGAGCACCGCCCCGAACGGTTCCACCACAGTCCCGGCCGCCACGAGGCCCCACGCGGCGGGCTCGGCCACGGTTGCGGCCCGCGCCACGACGCCCAGGGAGACACCCCACTCGCCGGCGCTCAGCGGCCGCTGAGGCCGTACCCGCACCGCCCGCCGGGGCCCGGTGGACGGCCCGACCGGGCGCGGCGGGCGGGCCGGGGCCGTCCGCCGGGCCCCGGCCCGTCGCGTCGTCCGTCCTGCCGCGCCCCGCTACGCCGTACGGCGCAGCAGCGCCAGGTACATCGCGTCCGTCCCGTGCAGGTGCGGCCAGAGCTGGACGTCCGGCCCCTCCCCCAGGGCCGGGACGCCCGGCAGCAGCGGTCGTGCGTCGATCCACTCGACCCTGCCGCCCTCGGCCCGCAGCACGTCGTCCACGACGGCCCGGGTCTCGGCGAGGTGCGGCGAGCAGGTGGCGTAGCCGACCACACCGCCCACCCGCACCGCGTCGATCGCCGAGGTGAGCAGGTCGCGCTGGAGCGGGCCGAAGGCGGCGACGTCCTGCGGGCGGCGCCGCCAGCGGGCCTCCGGCCGGCGGCGCAGCGCGCCCAGGCCGGAGCAGGGCACGTCGACGAGCACCCGGTCGAAGCCGCCGGACTTCCAGGCCGGCCGGGTGCCGTCGGCGGCGATGACGGTGTACGGGCCGGGGTTGCCGGCGAGCGTGCGGGCGACCAGCCGGGCCCGGTGCGGCTGCTTCTCGCTGGCCACCAGCGCGGCGCCGCGTTCGGCGGCGAGCGCGGCGAGCAGCGCGGCCTTGCCGCCGGGGCCCGCGCAGCCGTCCAGCCAGAGCCGGTCGGGGCCGTCGAGCGGGGCGGCGGCGAGGGCGAGGGCGACCAGTTGGCTGCCCTCGTCCTGGACACCGGCCCGGTTCTCCTGGACCGCCGCCAGCGCACCCGGGTCGCCGCCCTCGGCGAGCCGGAGCGCGAACGGGGACCAGCGGCCCGGCTCGGCCTCGGGCAGCGCCTCGGCCAGCTCACCGACGGTCGCCCGGCCGGGCCGGGCGATCAGGGTGACCTCGGGGCGCTCGTTGTCGGCGCGCAGCAGTTCCTCCACCGCGGCGCGCCCGGAGGCGTCGGGCTGCCAGCGGCCGAGCGAGTCCCAGAGCGCGGCGACCACCCAGCGCGGGTGCGAGTGGACGACGGCGAGGTGGTCCTCGGCGTCCTTCTCGTACGGCGGGGCGACCAGGCCGATCCACTCGTCGAGGTCGTGGGCGCTGATCCGGCGCAGCACGGCGTTGACGAACTTGGCCTTGCCGTCGCCGAGCACCACCCGGGCCAGCTCGACGGTGGCCGAGACGGCCGCGTGGCTGGGGATGCGGGTGGTGAGCAGCTGGTGGGCGCCGAGCGAGAGCACGTCGAGGACCGGCGGGTCGACCTTGCTCAGCGGCCGGTCGATGCAGGCGGCGATGACCGCGTCGTAGGTGCCCTGGAGGCGAAGGGTGCCGTAGACCAGCTCGGTGGCGAGCGCCGCGTCGCGCCGGTCCATGCCCTTCTGCTCGGCCTCGCGGAGCAGCGAGGGCAGGATCAGGTTGGCGTAGGCGTCACGCTCGTCGACGGCGCGCAGGGCGCGGAAGGCGACGATCCGCGCCGGGTCCTTCTTCGGCCGGCGGTGCGGACGGGGCGCCTGCTTGGCGCCGCGGATGCCGGGGGTGCTGCTGGGCGTGCTCATGGGATGTGCCTCAAAGTGCTGCGGGGGTTATCTCGGGATCTCCGGATCCCGGGATCTCTGGAACAGTAACGCGAAACCCGGACCGCGGGCTCACCGGCGGGACCGACCCGGGCCGGGGCCTCTTCGGACCGACCGCCGGCCGGGCCGGTGGCCCGACCGCCGGACTACGCGCCCGGCTCCCCGATCGGCTCCTCGCCGAGCCGCTCGCCGGACTCGATCCGCGCGCCGCGCGCCCAGTCCGCGGCCCGCATCGCCTTCTTCCCCTGCGGCCGCACCTCGCCCAGCTCGACGTCGTGGCTCCCGGTGCCGACCCGGACGGAGTTCTTGCCGACGGCCAGCTCACCGGGGGCCAGCTCCGCGGAGCCCGGCAGCAGCCCGACCGGGCCGGTCACCTTGAGCCGCTCACCGCGGAAGAGCGTCCAGGCGCCGGGGGCGGGGGCGCAGCCGCGCACCACGCGGTCGATCCGCAGGGCGGGGGTGGTCCAGTCGATCCGGGCGTCCTCGACACTGATCTTCGGCGCGAGCGTGACGCCCTCACCGGGCTGCGGGCGGGCGTGCAGGGCGCCGTCCTCGATGCCGTCCATGGTGGCGACGAGCAGGCGGGCCCCGGAGTGCGCGAGGCGGCCGAGCAGGTCGCCGCTGGTGTCGGTGGGGCGGACCTCCTCGGTGAGCACGCCGTAGACCGGCCCGGAGTCCAGGCCCTGCTCGATCAGGAAGGTGGACGCGCCGGTGACCTCGTCGCCGGCCATCACCGCGTGCTGGACGGGGGCGGCGCCGCGCCAGGCGGGGAGCAGCGAGAAGTGCAGGTTGACCCAGCCGTGTACGGGGATCTCCAGGGTGCCCGGGCGCAGCAGCGCGCCGTAGGCGACGACCGGGCAGCAGTCGGGGGCGAGCTCGGTGAGGCGGGCGACGAAGTCGGGGTCGCTCGGCTTCGCCGGCTTGAGGACCTCGATCCCGGCCTCCTCCGCGCGCTGGGCGACGGGGCTGGCGACCAGCTTGCGGCCACGTCCGGAGACGGCGTCGGGGCGGGTGACCACCGCGACGACCTCGTGCCGGTCGGAGGCGAGCAGGGCGTCCAGGGCGGGAACGGCGACCTCGGGGGTGCCGGCGAAAACGAGGCGCATCAAGTGCCTTTCTGCTGTACCGGGTCCGGGCTGTACGGAGCCCGGCTGTACTGGTCGGGGCGGTACCGGGCCCGGGCGGTGCCGGGTCGGGGTGGTACCGGGTCGGGGAGGGAACGGGCGGAGCGGCGCGGGCCGGGACGGTCAGCGCGCCGAGCCGAAGGTGCTGTGCGGGGAGACCTTGACCACCGGCGCGGGGCCGCTGCCCCAGTCGGAGTCCCGGATCGCCTTGAGCGCGGCCTTCCGCTGCTCGGTGTCCAGGCGGTCGATGAAGATGATGCCGTCGAGGTGGTCGGTCTCGTGCTGGATGCAGCGGGCGAGCAACTGGGTGCCCTCGACGGTGACCGGTTCGCCGTGCATGTCGAAGCCCTTGGCGACGACTCCGTACGAGCGCCGGGTGTCGTAGCGCAGGCCGGGCAGCGAGAGGCAGCCCTCGGGGCCCTCCTGCTCCTCGTCGCTCAGCGACAGGTCCGGGTTGATCAGGTGACCGGTGACGCCGTCCACGTGGTAGGTGAACACCCGCAGGGAGATGCCGAGTTGAGGCGCGGCCAGACCGGCACCCGGGGCGTCGAGCATGGTGTCGGTGAGGTCCTTGACGAGGTTCCGGAGTTCCTTGTCGAAGGTGGTGACGGGCTGCGCGGTGGCCCGTAGGACGGGGTCTCCGAAGATGCGGATCGGCTGGATCGCCACGGATGCGGGCTCCTGTCCGTCGGGGTGCTGGTCGGGTGCGGGCGGCTGGCTTCGGCCGTCGGGATCGGCCGCCGATCAGTCTATGCAATCCGTCCGTGCCGGTTTCTGGCATATCCCGACCCACCTTGCCGCGTGACCCCGGTGGGCGGTCCGGCGTTGGTCAAGTGGGATTGACCAACGCCGGAGCGCGCGGGAAGGGCGCTCCGGTCGAGCCGAACCGTACGGAAGGTGGCACGTAGGCCATGGCCGAGCAGATCAACCACGACGCCCGGGCGCGGGCGAGCCTGCACCTGCTGGTGCGGGACATCGAGCGGGTGAGGCGGCAGGTCGACGCGCTGCGGACGCTCACCGCCCAGTTGGGTAACGTCTACCGGCCCCGCCGGCCGAGCACCTCGGCGGGGTTCGTCGTCTACGGGCGCGCCCCCGCGCCGACGGTGCGCCTGGCGCAGGAACTCAGGGAGAGCGTGGAGACGCTGGTGGCGGCGGCGGTCGAGTTCGACCGCGCGCTGGGCTTCTCCTGGGACTCGGTGGGCTCCGCTCTCGGGGTCACCAAGCAGGCGGTGCACCGGCGCTACGGGATGCGCCGACCGGCCGGCGAACTGCTGGCCGCGGGCGGCACCGTGCCGAACCCGAGCCGCCCGGACCGCTCCGAGGACCTGCCCGCCGCGCACGCTCCGGGCCACAACCCGGCCCCCGCACCCGCCCCGACCGGCCTCGCCGCCACCGTCCCGGCCGCCCGCCAGGGCGGGCTCGACCGCAGCAGCCTGGACCGGGCCGCGATGGAGCGCGGCAGCCTGGACCGCCCCCCGATCGACCGCTCCACCCTCGACCGCTCCACCCTGGACCGCACCGCCCTGGACCGCACCGCCCTCGACCGAACCCCGATCGACCGCACGCCGATCGACCGTTCCCCCCTGGACCGCCCCGGCGTCCCCCTCCGCGGCTGACCAACCCACCGGCCACCGGGCTGGGGGGCGGCTCAGCCCGTCCCGCCCCTCACCCGATGTCCGTCGGATCGATCCGCACCTTCACCGCCTCCGGCGTGCGCAGCGCGATCCGCGCGATCTGCGCCGCCTTCAGCGCCGCCGCCAGCGCCGCGCCCTGCCCGGGCGGGACCCGCAGCAGCGCACGCTCCTGCTCCTCCCCCCGCAACGCCGGAACCGGCACCGGCCCGAGCACGTCCGCCCCCTCCGGCAGCCGGATCAGCCCCAGCAGGTCGGCCACGGCCGCCGGGCTGCCCGCCACCGAGGCCATCCGCGCCACCGGCGGGAAGTGCAGCTGCGCCCGCTCGTCCAGCTCCAGCCCCGCGTGCCCCATCGGGTCCCAGCGCACCAGGGCCTGCACCGGCCGCGTGGTCGGCTCGGCGACGACGACCACCGTGCCGCCCTCGGTCGACGGCCGCACCAGCGCCGCGGCGGCCAGCCAGAGCCGCAGCGTCTCCTCCCCCGCCCGCAGGTCCGGGCGGCTGAGCAACGCCCAGCCGTCCAGCAGCAGCGCCGCCGCGTAGCCGTTGCCGCTCTCGACCACCGGTTCGGCGCCGGGGGTGGAGATCACCAGCGCGGGCTCGTCCGGCACCGTGGTCAGCACCGCGTCCCGCCCGGAGGTCCGCACGGGCACCTGCGGGAACGCCTTGCCCAGCTCCTCCGCCGTCCGCCGCGCCCCCACCACCGAGGCCCGCAGCCGGAACGATCCGCACTCGGGGCAGTGCCAGTCCCGTTCCTCCTCCCCGCACCACCCGCAGTGCAGCGGGGCGTCGGCGCCGGCCGCCTCCAGCGGGCCCTCGCAGCGCCGGCAACGCGCCGGCGTGCGGCAGCGGCCGCAGGACAGCCGGGGCACGTAGCCGCGCCGGGGCACCTGGATCAGCACCGGCCCGCCGGCCGCCAGCCCTTCCCGGGCCGCCTCCCAGGCGATCGAGGGCAGCCGGGCGGCCTGCGCGGCGGCGTCCCGGTGCTGGTCCTGGTCGGTGACGGTCCGCACCCGCGGCGCGACCTTCCGGACGGTCTCCCGGTCGGCGGCCAGCGGCCGGGCCCAACCGGTCCGCACCAGCTGCGCGCCCTCCACGGTGACCACGTGCCCGCCGAGCAGCACGGCGGCGCCCTCCTCGGCGGCGCGCAGCAGGGCCACCTCGCGGACGTGCGGGTGCGGGGCGCGCGGGTCGCTGTGGCTGGAGTCGCCGTCGGACCAGACGACGACCAGCCCGAGGTCGCGGACGGGCGCGAACATGGCGGCCCGGGTGCCGACGGCGGCGTGCACCGAGCCCCGGCTGACCATGAGCCAGCGCCGGTAGCGTTCGCGCGGGCCGAGGTCGGCGGCCAGGGTGGCGTGCATGCCCTCGCCGAGCAGCTCGGTCAGCGCCCGGTCGACCCGGGCGACCGCCTTCCCGTCCGGGACGACGACCAGGGCGCCGCGCCCGCCGGCCAGGGTGGCGGCGACGGCGCGGGCGACCTCGTACGGCCAGCCCGGTCCGGGCAGCGCCGTCCAGACGGCGCGCGGCGCGCCGCCGGCGGCCAGCGCGGTGAGGAAGTCGGGTCCGGCCGGGTAGCGCGACCAGCCGCCGGGTTCCGGCACGGGCGGGCGGGGGCCCGGCGGCGGCGAGGGCTCGGCCTCGGCCTTGGCGTGCCGGGGCGGGACGGCCAGCTGGAGGACGTCGGCGAGGGTGCCTGCGTACCGGTCCGCGACGGTGCGGCAGAGCCGGAGCAGCTGCGGGGTGAGGACCGGCTCGGGCGAGAGGACCTGGGCGAGCGGGGCCAGCGGTCCGGGGAAGTCGCTCTTCTCCAGCCGGGCGACGACGAACCCGTCGTGCAGTTCCCCGCCCTCGCGCTGCCCCTTGACCACGCGCGCCCCGAAGCGCACCCGGACCCGGACGCCGGGCTGCGCCTCCTCGGCCATCGCGGCGGGCACCGCGTAGTCGAAGAACTTGTCGATGGTGAGGACGCCCTTGTCGACGACCACCCGGGCCACCGGCAGGTGCTCGGCCCGCTTGGCCCCGTGCCAGGTGCGCGGCTTGGCCCGGCGGACCGTCTCCCGGATGAACGCCAGCTGTTCCGGCGCCCCGCCCTCGTCACTCCCCTGCGTGCTGCTCATCGCCCCAAGTACTACCAGGTCCCACCGACAGAAAACCGCAGGTGGTGGCCGTCCGGCACACCGGACGGCCACCACCTGCGGTCAGAGCTCAAACGGTCGGACGACCGGATCAGGCCTGGACGGCCTTCTTCAGCTGGTCGACGCGGTCGGTGCGCTCCCAGGTGAAGTCCGGCAGCTCACGGCCGAAGTGGCCGTAGGCGGCGGTCTGCGAGTAGATCGGCCGCAGCAGGTCCAGGTCGCGGATGATCGCGGCCGGACGCAGGTCGAACACCTCGGTGACGGCCTTCTGGATGGTGAGGACCGGCACGGTCTCGGTGCCGAAGGTCTCCACGAACAGGCCGACCGGCTCGGCCTTGCCGATCGCGTACGCGACCTGCACCTCGGCGCGGCGGGCGAGGCCGGCGGCGACGATGTTCTTCGCCACCCAGCGCATCGCGTACGCGGCCGAGCGGTCCACCTTGGACGGGTCCTTGCCGGAGAAGGCGCCGCCGCCGTGGCGGGCCATGCCGCCGTAGGTGTCGATGATGATCTTGCGGCCGGTCAGGCCGGCGTCGCCCATCGGGCCGCCGATCTCGAAACGGCCGGTCGGGTTGACGAGCAGGCGGTAGCCGTCGGTGACCAGCTTGATGCCCTGCTCGGCCAGCGCCTTCAGCTCCGGCTCCACGACGAACTCGCGGACGTCCGGGGTGAGCAGCGAGTCGAGGTCGATGTCGCTGGCGTGCTGGGTGGAGACGACCACGGTGTCGAGGCGGACGGCCTTGTCGCCGTCGTACTCGATGGTGACCTGGGTCTTGCCGTCGGGGCGCAGGTACGGGATCGTCCCGTTCTTGCGGACCTCGGTGAGACGGCGGGAGAGGCGGTGCGCCAGGGTGATCGGCAGCGGCATGAGCTCGGGCGTCTCGTCGGACGCGTAGCCGAACATCAGGCCCTGGTCACCGGCGCCCTGCTTGTCCAGGGAGTCCTCGTCGCCCTCGACCCGGGCCTCGTACGCGGTGTCGACGCCCTGCGCGATGTCGGGAGACTGCGCACCGATGGACACCGACACGCCGCAGGAGGCGCCGTCGAAGCCCTTCTTGGAGCTGTCGTAGCCGATCTCCAGGATCTTGTCCCGGACGAGCTGGGCGATCGGCGCGTACGCCTTGGTGGTCACCTCGCCGGCCACGTGCACCTGGCCGGTCGTGATCAGCGTCTCCACGGCGACCCGGGAGGTCGGGTCCTCACGGAGGAGAGCGTCAAGGATGGTGTCGCTGATCTGGTCAGCGATCTTGTCGGGGTGTCCCTCGGTCACGGATTCCGAGGTGAACAGGCGGCGAGACACAGCGCTCCCTGGGGTTGCAGCGGCTGCTGACTGAAAGCCCCGGTCGGACCCGGGAACTTCCGGAAAGACTTGATTCCTGGAGTGTAACGGTCGGCTTCCGACAATCGTCACGCGATTCCGCAATTGGAGACCGCCCTCCCACCCTTCGAGATCAGTCGACGGGCGGATCCAGCCGTTCGGCGACCAGGCCCCAGACGACGTCCGCGAGCGCCTCCTTCGGACCCACCGGAACGGGCGTCTCACTGCCGTCCGAGCCCAGTACGACGGCCTCGTTGACGTCCTGGCCGAAGGCCTTGCCGTCCCCGACCTCGTTGACGACGAGCAGGTCGCAGCCCTTGCGGGCGAGCTTCGCCCGGCCGTTGGCGAGCACCTCGTCGGTCTCCGCCGCGAAACCCACGACCAGTTGGCCCGAACGGGGACGGTGGGCCGAGAGCTCGGCCAGGATGTCCGGGTTGCGGACGAGCTCGACGGGCGGCTGCTCGACCCCGTCGACCTTCTTGATCTTGCCGGTGGCGTAGACCGCGGGGCGGAAGTCCGCCACCGCCGCGGCCATGACCACCGCGTCCGCCTCGGTGGACGCCGTCAGGACGGCGTCCCGGAGCTCCAGGGCGGTGGCCACCCGCACCACGTCCACCCCGGCCGGGTCGGGCAGCTCGGCATTGGCCGAGATCAAGGTCACACGGGCACCACGCGCCGCAGCGGTCGCCGCGAGCGCGTACCCCTGCTTTCCGGAGGAGCGGTTGCCCAGGTAGCGGACCGGGTCGAGCGGCTCCCGGGTGCCGCCGGCCGAGACCACCACGTGCCGCCCGGCGAGGTCGGTCCGGACGCCGCCGTAGCGCAGCACCGCCCGGCAGGCGTCGAAGATCGCGGACGGCTCGGGGAGCCGCCCCTTGCCGGTGTCCTTGCCGGTCAGCCGCCCGCTGGCGGGCTCCAGCACGATCACGCCCCGGCGGCGCAGCGTGGCGACGTTCTCCCGGGTGGCCGGGTGCTCCCACATCTCGGTGTGCATCGCGGGTGCCAGGACGACCGGGCAGCGCGCGGTGAGCAGGGTGTTGGTGAGCAGGTCGTCGGCGAGCCCGTGGGCGGCCCTGGCCATCAGGTCGGCGGTGGCGGGGGCGACCACGACCAGGTCGGCGCTCTGCCCGATCCGCACGTGCGGCACCTCGTGGACGCGTTCCCAGGTCGCGGTGGCGGCCGGGCGCCCGGAGAGCGCGGCCCAGGTGGCCTCGCCGACGAAGTGCAGCGCCGCCTCGGTGGGCACCACGGTGACCTGGTGGCCGGACTCGGTGAACCTGCGCAGCAGCTCGCACGCCTTGTACGCGGCGATGCCGCCGCTGACGCCGAGGACGACGCGCGGTGCGCCCGCCTGCTCCGTGCTGCCGCCCATGATCCCCATCTCTCCTCGCTCGGTGCGTGCTCACCCTACGGCCCGCCGGCGATCACCCGCACGGTGGCACCCCCACGGCCCCCGCGGCAACGCCGCAGGGCCCGTCGGAGCGAACTCCGACGGGCCCTGCGGGCGAAGGCGGGTGCCTCAGGCGGCCTCGATCGCCTCAGCGGTCAGCATGCCTGCGTTGATCTCGCGCAGCGCGATCGACAGCGGCTTCTCGTGCACGTGGGTGTCGACCAGCGGGCCGACGTACTCCAGCAGGCCCTCGCCGAGCTGGGAGTAGTACGCGTTGATCTGACGGGCACGCTTGGCCGCGTAGATCACCAGGCTGTACTTGGAGTCGGTGGCCTCAAGCAGCTCGTCGATCGGCGGGTTGATGATGCCCTCGGGCGCGGTCATGGAAGAGGACACGCGAAAACCTTCCGAAAGGGTGGAAAAGACAAAAGCTCAGCCTACACCGAGCAAGGCTAGCAGTTCGGTCGCCACCTGCTCGACGGAGGTGTTGACGAGCGTGCTGTCGAACTCCGGCTCGGCGGCCAGCTCGACCTTCGCCGCCTCCAGGCGCTTCTCGATCACGTCCTGCGGCTCGGTGCCGCGGCCGGTGAGCCGGCGGACCAGCTCGTCCCAGCTCGGCGGAGCCAGGAAGACGAGCTGCGCCTCGGGCATGGACTCGCGCACCTGGCGGGCGCCCTGCAGGTCGATCTCCAGCAGCACGGGCTCGCCGCGCTCCAGCTTCTCCAGGACCGCGGAGCGCGGCGTGCCGTAGCGGTTGCCCGCGAACACGGCCCACTCCAGCAACTCGCCGTTGGCGATCAGCTTGTCGAACTCGTCGTTGTCGACGAAGTGGTACTGGACCCCGTTCTGCTCGCCCGGCCTCGGGTGGCGGGTCGTCGCCGACACCGAGAGCCAGACCTCGGGGTGCTGCTTCCTCATATGAGCGACGACCGTGCTCTTGCCGACCCCCGAGGGGCCGGAGAGCACGGTCAGCCGCGGACGCTCACTCATGCACCGATTATCCCGGATCGCGGACGATCCCGGGACCACGGGGCACGGTCAGGCGGCACCGCCGCCGAACTCCCGCTCCAGGGAGGCGATCTGGTTGGTTCCGAGACCACGGACACGCCGGCTCTCGCTGATACCGAGCCGCTCCATGATCTGCTTGGCCCGAACCTTGCCGACGCCCGGAAGGGACTCCAGCAGGGCGGAGACCTTCATCTTGCCGATCACGTCGTTGTCAGCCTTGCCGGCCTTGATCACCTCGTGCAGCGAGGCGCCGGAGTGCTTGAGCCGGTTCTTCACCTCGGCGCGCTCCCGGCGAGCCTCGGCGGCCTTGGCGAGCGCGGCGGTGCGCTGTTCAGGGGTAAGGGGCGGAAGAGCCACGCCGTTCACCTCAGGT
Organism: Streptomyces sp. BE303; assembly: GCF_036290945.1. NCBI lineage: Bacteria > Bacillati > Actinomycetota > Actinomycetes > Kitasatosporales > Streptomycetaceae > Streptomyces > Streptomyces sp. BE303. Next base: position 2,995 of record NZ_JAQYWZ010000343.1, on the reverse strand, counting down.
GTGGATGGAAGGGATTGAACTATGACTGGTTTGGTTCCCAGGACACCGGTCCACAGGGCGAACTCGCCGCCCCTGACCTGCGAGAGCAACGAGTTTCGCGGCTCTTCGATGACCTATCGCCGGACACTACCCGGATTGCGGCGCCGCGTCAGGAAAAGAACACGAAAAGTCCTGGTCAGCCAAGGCCGACCAGGACTTTCCCGGGCAAAATGACCGCGATTGCGGACCTTTGGCGCCACCGATGTGACGGCGCTCACGTCAACTCCTGAGATGGCGCGCCGCCCCGTCGCGCCACTTGCCCGCCCGCCTGCGGACCGTGCCGGGGCGGTTTCGGAGCGACACCGGCCCCGACGGGCGCGCGCGGCGGCGAATCCCGCCGCCTCGGGCGCTACTTGACCGCGTCCGCGTACTCCTGCACGAAACGGTCGGCCGCCGCCCGCAGCGCCTCGACCGAGGGGCCCTGCTTCAGCACGTCGCGGCTCACGCTCGGCACCACGTTGCGCACCGAGTCGCCGAAGACCCGCGGCAGGTCCGCCATGGTCGCGCCCTGGGCGCCGATCCCGGGGGCGAGCAGCGGGCCGTTGATCGCCAGGTCCACCCCGGCGTCGGCCAGGGTCGCACCGACCACCGCGCCGAACGAGCCGAGCGGCTCGGCGCCGGCGTTCTCGGCGGCCAGCTGCCGCAGCACGGAGGCGGCCACCGGCAGGCCGTCGGAGCCGACCGCGCGCTGCACCTCGGCGCCCTCCGGGTTGGAGGTGAGCGCCAGCGCGAAGACGCCCGCGCCGTGGGCCGTGGCCAGGTCCAGCGCCGGGCGCAGCGAGCCGAAGCCCAGGTAGGGGCTGACGGTGACGGCGTCGGAGAAGAGCGGGCTGCCGGGCGCGAGGAACGCCTCGGCGTAGGCGGCCATGGTGGAGCCGATGTCCCCGCGCTTGGCGTCCATCAGGACCAGCGCGCCGGCCGACCGGGCCTCCTCGACGGACTTCTCCAGGACGGCGACGCCCCGGGAGCCGAAGCGCTCGAAGAAGGCGGCCTGCGGCTTGAGCACGGCCACCCGGCCGGCCAGGGCCTCGACCACGGTGCGGCTGAAGGTCTCCAGGCCCGCGACGGAGTCCTCCAGGCCCCAGGCGGCGAGCAGGGAGGCGTGCGGGTCGATGCCGACGCAGAGCTGGCCGCGGGTGTCGAGGGCGTGGCGCAGCCGGGCGCCGAAGGGGGCGAGGGTCATGACGTCCTTCCGGGGAGGTGAGGGGGGTTCAGGCGGCCTTGGGCGCGTCGACCGCGCTGCCGACGGCGGCGGCCAGGTTGCGGAAGCCGCCGGCCCGGACGCGGGCGGAGAGGCCCTTGTGGATGCGGCGGCACCAGAACGGGCCCTCGTAGATGAAGGCGCTGTAGCCCTGGACCAGGTCGGCTCCGTGGATGATCCGCTGCCAGGCGTCCTCGGCGGTCTCGATGCCGCCGACGGAGACCAGGACGAGCCGGCCCTCGGTGCGGGCGCGCAGCCGCTGGAGGACCTCCAGCGCGCGGCCCTTGAGCGGGGCGCCGGAGAGGCCGCCCATGCCGATCTCCTCGACCCGGTCCGCGGGGGTGCGCAGGCCCTCGCGGCCGATCGTGGTGTTGGTGGCGATGATGCCGTCGAGGCCCAGCTCCAGGGCGAGGTCGGCGACGGCGTCGACGTCCTCGTCGGCCAGGTCGGGGGCGATCTTGACCAGCAGCGGCACGCGGTGCGGGGTGGTCCGGTCGGCGGCCTCGCGGACGGCGCCGAGCAGCGGGCCGAGGTGCGAGACGGCCTGGAGGTTGCGCAGCCCGGGGGTGTTCGGCGAGCTGACGTTGACCACCAGGTAGTCGGCGTACCGGGCGAGCCGCTCGGTCGACTTGACGTAGTCGGCGATCGCGTCGGCCTCCTCGACGACCTTGGTCTTGCCGATGTTGACGCCGACGACCGGGGTCGAGGTGGTGTGCGGGCGGGCGGCCAGCCGGGCGGCGACCCGGGCCGAGCCCTGGTTGTTGAAGCCCATCCGGTTGATCAGGGCGCGGTCCTCGACCAGCCGGAAGAGCCGCGGGGCCGGGTTGCCGGGCTGGGCCTCACCGGTGACGGTCCCGATCTCGACGTAGTCGAAGCCGAGCATCGACAGGCCGTCGATGCCGACGCCGTTCTTGTCGAAGCCGGCCGCGAGGCCGAACGGGCCGGGCAGGTCGAGGCCGAGGGCGCCGGTGTGCAGCGCGCGGTCGCGGGGGGCCAGCACCAGCCGGACCAGGCCGCGCAGGCCGGGCACCGAGGAGGCGAGCCGGACCCAGAAGAAGGCGAGGTGGTGGGCCTTCTCCGGGTCCATCTTCTTGAAGACGAGGTCGAACAGCAGCTTGTACACAAAGTCCTCCCAGGGCATGGAAGTGGGGGGCACCCGGCGGTACTGGTGCCCCCCACTGCGGTGGTGCTACTTGGCGCGGCCGGCGTTGATCAGCTCGGCGTGCTCCTGGAGCGACATGACGCCGACCTCGTCGCGCAGCAGCCGGTCGATGCCCTGGACGGCGGCGCCCATGGCCTGCACGGTGGTCAGGCAGGGCACCGAGCGGGCGACGGCGGCGGTGCGGATCTCGTAGCCGTCGAGGCGGCCGCCGGTGCCGTACGGCGTGTTGATGATGAGGTCGATCTCGCCGTCGGGGATCAGCTGGACGACGGTCCGCTCGCCGGTCGGGCCCTCGCCCTCGCTGTGCTTGCGCACCACGGTGGCGGGGATGCCGCCGCGCTGGAGCACCTCGGCGGTGCCGGCGGTGGCGAGGATCTCGAAGCCCAGGCTGGCCAGCGCCCGGGCCGGGAAGACCAGGTTGCGCTTGTCCCGGTTGGCGACCGAGATGAAGACCTTCCCCTTGGTGGGGAGGGCGCCGTAGGCGCCGGTCTGGGATTTGGCGTAGGCGGTGCCGAAGACCTTGTCGATGCCCATGACCTCGCCGGTGGAGCGCATCTCCGGGCCGAGGACGGTGTCGACGCCGCGGCCGTGGA
>NZ_JAQYWZ010000342.1:0-8298 GCF_036290945.1 Streptomyces sp. BE303 | reverse complement strand
GGTGGTGGTCGAGGGCGCCTCCGCCGTGGACGCCTCGATGCTGACCGGCGAGTCGGTTCCGGTCGAGGTCGCGGTCGGCGACGCCGTCACCGGCGCCACCGTCAACGCGGGCGGCCGGCTGGTGGTCGAGGCCACCCGGGTCGGCGCCGACACCCGGCTCGCCCGGATGGCCCGGCTGGTCGAGGACGCGCAGAACGGCAAGGCCGCCGCCCAGCGCCTCGCCGACCGGATCTCCGCCGTCTTCGTCCCCGTGGTCATCCTGATCGCGCTGGGCACCCTGGTCGGCCGGCTCCTGGCCGCCGACAGCCCGACCGAGGCGTTCACCGCCGCGGTCGCCGTGCTGATCATCGCCTGCCCGTGCGCCCTCGGCCTGGCCACCCCGACCGCGCTGATGGTCGGCACCGGACGCGGCGCCCAGCTCGGCATCCTGATCAAGGGCCCGGAGGTGCTGGAGACCACCCGCAAGGTGGACACCGTCGTCCTCGACAAGACCGGCACCGTCACCACCGGCAGCATGACCCTGCTCGCCGTCCGCACCGCGGAGGGCGTCACCGAGACCGAGGTGCTGCGGCTGGCCGGTGCGCTGGAGCACGCCTCCGAGCACCCCGTCGCGGCGGCCGTCGCCGCGGCCGCCGCCGAGAAGGTGGGCCCGCTGCCCGCCGTCGAGGACTTCCGGTCCCTGCCCGGACTCGGCGTGCAGGGCGTCGTCGAGGGCCACACGGTGGTGGCCGGCCGGGAGGCGCTGCTGGTCGAGCACGCCCTCCCCCTGCCCGCGGCGCTCGCCGAGGCCAAGCGCGCCGCCGAGGCGGCCGGCCGGACCACCGTCGCGGTCGGCTGGGACGGCGCGGCCCGGGCCGTCCTGGAGGTCGCCGACGCGGTGCGGCCGACCAGCGCCGAGGCCGTCGCACACCTGCGGGCGCTCGGTCTGCGGCCCGTCCTGCTCACCGGGGACAACCGGGCCGTCGCGGAGGCCGTCGCCGCCGAGGTCGGCATCGCCGCCGAGGACGTGATCGCCGAGGTCCTGCCCGAGGACAAGGTGGCCACCGTACGGGGCCTCCAGGCCGAGGGACGGGTCGTCGCCATGGTCGGCGACGGGGTCAACGACGCCGCCGCACTCGCCCAGGCCGACCTCGGCCTCGCCATGGGCACCGGCACCGACGCCGCCATCGAGGCGAGCGACCTCACCCTGGTCCGCGGCGACCTGCGCTCGGCCGCCGACGCGATCCGGCTCTCCCGCCGGACCCTGGCCACCATCAAGGGCAACCTGTTCTGGGCCTTCGGCTACAACGTGGCCGCGATCCCGCTGGCCGCCGCCGGCCTGCTCAACCCGATGATCGCCGGCGCCACGATGGCCTTCTCCTCGGTCTTCGTGGTCACCAACAGCCTCCGGCTGCGCCGCTTCGAGGCGGCCTGAGCACCGGCCGACCCGCCGACGCCGGGGGCCCGCACCACGAGGCGGTGCGGGCTCCCGGCCGCGAACGGCCGAGCAGCTCACCCGCGCCCGGCGGCGCGCCCGCGCTCAGCGGCCGAGCAACTCGCCGCCGTTGCAGTGCAGGATCTCTCCGGTGATGAACCCGGCCTCCTCCGAGGCCAGGAAGTGGACCGCCGCCGCGACCTCGCCGGTCTCCCCGATCCGCCCGAGCAGCGTCCGGGCCGCCCGCCGCGAGACCTCCGCGTCGTCCAGCCGCGGGCCGAAGAACTCGGTGCCCGCGACCGTCCCCGGGGCGACGATGTTGGCGGTGATGCCCGAGGTGCCGATCTGGGCGGCCAGGAAGTTGTTCCAGGCGTGCAGCGAGGCCTTGGCCGCCCCGTACGAGCCGGCGCCGCGCAGGGCCGCGATCGAACTGATGGTGACCACCCGGCCGGAACCCGGCGTGAGCCGGTCCCGGATCGACTCGGTGAGCAGCACCACGGTCAGCACGTTGCGCTCGAAGTCGCCGCGCCAGCGGGCCAGCAGGGCGTGCGGACCGGCCCCGATCACGGTCTCCCGGCTGCCGGCGTTGTTCACCAGCACGTCGACGCGCTCCGGCAGTTCGGCGAGCGCGGCCTCGACGGCGTCCGGGTCGGCGAGGTCGCAGACCAGCGGGGTGACGTTCGGCCCGAGGGCGGCGGCGGCCTGCTCCAGCACCGCACGCCGGCGACCGACGATCACGACCTGTTCGCCGGCCTCGGCGAACCGCCGCGCCACCTCGTACCCGATTCCCGTGCCACCGCCGGTGACAACGACGTTCCTGGTCATCTGCGCACTCCCTCCCCAGCTCCGCCGCCACGCTGCGAGGTGCGGGGCGGTCCGTACCGGAATGCCACGATTCCTATCACGCTAGGTTGCCGTGACTGCGGGGAGGGTGACGTCACCTCCGCCGAAACGTGTGGTATGGGCCGGGCACCGCGCGCACACGGAGCGTGGCGAGAGGCAGCTCACACCCCCCGGGCGTAACTTCTCACACCCTGATACGTCTTAGGTTGGTAGTGCGGCAGTTTTTCCGGTGGGCGGAGACGTGGCGAACGGCATCACGTCACCGCGCGGCCACCGCTGCCGCCGACGGGGCTCCGGCGGGCCCCGGGTCGGTCGCCGACTTCGGCGGCCTTCGCGCACGACGCCGGGGTGTGACGGGGCCAGGGACGCTTTGAGCGGCCGTCCCTGACGACGACCGCCCCGGAGTCGTGCGCTGTACGTTCGACGCCCCCGCGCCCGCTCCGGCGCGCCGCGGGGGCACGCACGAGGGCCCGGCCGCGGAAAGCGGCCGGGCCCTCGTGGCACCGGTGTCAGGGCGTGCGCATCGGCGTCGGGACGTGCGTCAGCGGGCGTCGAGCTCGACGTAGTCGCGGATCTCCACGCCGGTGTAGATCTGGCGCGGACGGCCGATCCGGCTGGTCGGGTCGTTGATCATCTCGTGCCAGTGGGCGATCCAGCCCGGCAGCCGGCCCAGCGCGAACAGCACGGTGAACATGCTGGTCGGGAAGCCCATCGCGCGGTAGATCAGACCGGTGTAGAAGTCCACGTTCGGGTAGAGCTTGCGCGAGACGAAGAAGTCGTCCTTGAGCGCGTGCTCCTCCAGCTTGAGCGCGATGTCGAGCAGCTCGTCGGACTTGCCGAGCTGGCCGAGCACCTCGTGGGCGAGCAGCTTGACCTGCGCGGCGCGCGGGTCGAAGGCCTTGTACACCCGGTGGCCGAAGCCCATCAGCTTGACGCCGGCCTCGCGGTTCTTGACCTTCGTGATGAAGGCGTCGACGTCGCCGCCGTCCTGCTGGATGCTCTCCAGCATCTCCAGCACGGCCTGGTTGGCGCCACCGTGCAGCGGGCCCCAGAGCGCCGAGATGCCGGCCGAGATGGACGCGAACTGGTTCGCGTGGCTGGAGCCCACCAGGCGGACGGTGGAGGTCGAGCAGTTCTGCTCGTGGTCCGCGTGCAGGATCAGCAGCTTGTCCAGCGCGTTGACGATGACCGGGTTGAGCTCGTAGTCCTCGGCGGGGACGGCGAACATCATCCGCAGGAAGTTCTCGACGTAGCTCAGGTCGTTGCGCGGGTAGACGAACGGCTGGCCGACCGACTTCTTGTACGCGTAGGCCGCGATGGTCGGCAGCTTCGCCAGCAGGCGGACCGTCGACAGGTGGCGCTGGGCCGCGTCGAACGGGTTGTGGCTGTCCTGGTAGAAGGTGGACAGCGCGCCCACCACCGAGGACAGCATCGCCATCGGGTGGGCGTCCCGCGGGAAGCCCTGGAAGAAGCGCTTGACGTCCTCGTGCAGCAGGGTGTGCTGGGTGATCTCGCGGTTGAACTCCGCCAGCTGGTCGGCGTTCGGCAGCTCGCCGTTGATCAGCAGGTAGGCGGTCTCGATGAAGTCGCCCTTGGCGGCGAGCTGCTCGATCGGGTAACCGCGGTACCGCAGGATACCGTTGTCGCCGTCCACGAAGGTGATCGCGGACTTGTAGGCGGCGGTGTTGCCGAAACCGTTGTCCAGGGTGACCAGGCCGGTCTGCGGGAGCAGCTTCGAGATGTCGAAGCCGGCGTTGCCCGCAGTGCTCTCGACGACGGGGTACTCGTACTCGCCGTCCTGGTACCGCAGTACTACCGAGTTGTCGCTCACGTCTTCCTCACCGACGAAATGAATCCTCTTCCAAGGTGCCCTGACTGCCTCTACCATCCCCCATCCGGAGGACAGCCGCGCACCCGGGGTGACCCGAAAGGGCCCGCCCCTACAAAACCTGCCGCCGCCGCCGGTACGAACCGGACAAGATCGGCACCACCCCAGGCTCTGCCGTAAATCTCTTCACGTCAAGAGAACAATAGAGGCAACCATCCCTTGGAGAATCATCCAGCCGCAAGCCTGTGGTCCAGCGCCGCATGCCTCCTACCTGCACTGACACTGCGGACGGCCTGTCCGATCGCCTTCCGTGACCCGACCAGCACAACGAGTTTCCGTGCCCTGGTCACGGCGGTGTAGAGCAGATTCCGCTGGAGCATCGTCCAGGCGGACGTGGTGACCGGAATCACCACCACCGGGTACTCGCTCCCCTGCGACCGGTGGATCGTCACCGCGTACGCGTGCGCGAGCTCGTCCAACTCGTCGAAGTCGTACGGCACCTCCTCGTCCTCGTCGGTGAGGACCGTCAACCGCTGGTCGTCCACGCTGAGCGAGGTCACCACTCCCACTGTGCCGTTGAAGACCCCGTTCCGCCCCTTGTCGTAGTTGTTGCGGATCTGCGTGACCTTGTCCCCCACCCGGAACGTCCGACCGCCGAACCGCCGCTCCGCCAGCCCCTCCCGGGCCGGCGTCACCGCCGCCTGGAGCAGCGTGTTGAGGTTCCCCGCCCCCGCCGGACCCCGGTGCATCGGCGCCAGCACCTGGACGTCCCGCCGGGCGTCGTAACCGAACCGCTGCGGGATCCGCCGCGCCACCACGTCCACCGTCAGACCCGCCGCCAGCTCGGCGTCGTCCTCCGCGAACAGGAAGAAGTCGGGCAGGCCCTCGGTCAGCGGCGGCAGGCCCTCGTTGATCCGGTGCGCGTTGGTCACCACCCCCGACTGCTGCGCCTGCCGGAAGATCCTGGTCAGCCGCACCGACGGGATCGGGCCGCCCTCCGCCAGCAGGTCCCGCAGCACCTCGCCGGCCCCCACCGAGGGCAGCTGGTCGACGTCCCCCACGAAGAGCAGGTGCGCCCCCGGCGCCACCGCCTTGACCAGCTTGTTCGCCAGGATCAGGTCCAGCATCGACGCCTCGTCCACCACCACCAGGTCGGCGTCCAGCGGGCGGTCCCGGTCGTACGCGGCGTCCCCGCCCGGCCTCAGCTCCAGCAGCCGGTGCACCGTCGACGCCTCTACCCCGGTCAGCTCCGCCAGCCGCTTCGCCGCCCGGCCCGTCGGCGCCGCCAGGACCACCTTGGCCCGCTTCGCCAGCGCCAGCGTCACGATCGACTTCACCGTGAACGACTTGCCGCAGCCCGGACCGCCCGTCAGCACCGCGACCTTCTCGGTCAGCGCCAGCCGCACCGACTGCTCCTGCTCGGGCGCCAGTTCGACCCCCGTCCGCTGTGCCAGCCAGCCGAGCGCCGCCGGCCAGTCCACCGAACCGAACCACGGCATCCGGTCCGTGTCCGACCGCAGCAGCCGCAGCAACTGGTTGGCCAGCGAGATCTCCGCCCGGTGGAACGGCACCAGGTAGACCGCCGTGATCGGCTCGCCCCCCTCGCCCGGCACCTGCTCGCGCACCACCCCCTCGGCGGCCACCAGCTCCGCCAGGCAGTCGATCACCAGCCCGACGTCGACCTGGAGCAGCTTCACCCCGTCCGCGATCAGCCGTTCCTCCGGCAGGTAGCAGTGTCCCTGGTCGCTGCTCTGCGACAGGGCGTACTGCAGCCCCGCCTTCACCCGCTCCGGGCTGTCGTGCGGGATCCCCACCGCCTGGGCGATCCGGTCCGCGGTGAGGAAGCCGATGCCCCAGACGTCCGACGCCAGCCGGTACGGCTCGTTCTTCACCACCCCGATCGAGCCGTCCCCGTACTGCTTGTAGATCCGCACGGCCAGCGAGGTCGAGACGCCGACCCCTTGCAGGAAGACCATCACCTCCTTGATGGACTTCTGCTCCTCCCAGGCGGCCGCGATCTTCTTCGTCCGCTTCGGCCCGAGCCCCGGCACCTCGATCAGGCGGCCCGGCTCGTGCTCGATCACGTCCAGGGTGTCCACCCCGAACCGCTCCACGATCCGCTCGGCGAACCGCGGCCCGATCCCCTTGATCAGCCCCGAACCCAGGTACCGCTGGATCCCCTGCACCGTGGCGGGCAGCACCGTCGTGTAGTTCTCCACCACGAACTGCCGCCCGTACTGCGGGTGCGACCCCCAGCGTCCGTGCAGCCGCAGCGACTCACCCGGCTGGGCGCCCAGCAGCGCACCCACCACCGTCAGCAGATCGTTCGCCCCGCGGCCGGTGTCGACCCGCGCCACGGTGTAGCCGGTGTCCTCGTTGGCGTACGTGATCCGCTCCAGTACGCCCTCGACCTGGGCGAGCTGGCGCGGCACCGCCGCCTCTCCGGTGCCGGTCTGCGTCTGCCTGGCCACCGAGCTCCCCTTCACCGTCCGGGCCCACTTCCACTACGCACCGTACCGCCCGGGTGCGACACTCCGGACCGGGGTGCCAGGCTGGGGGCACGGAGGGGGCCCGCGTTCCGAGGAGCAGTGCGCCGTGCTCACCACCGCCTTCCGTCCCGGTTCCCCCAGCTGGCTCGACCTGACCAGCCCGGACACGCCCGCCTCGGCGGCCTTCTACACCGCCCTGTTCGGCTGGACCTTCGCCTCTGCGGGCCCGGCCGCCGACTACGGCCTCTTCCGGCTGGCCGGCCGGACGGTCGCCGCCCTCGGCCCGTTCACCGACTCCCTCACGCGCCCCACCTGGACGATCTACTTCCGCACCCTCGACGCGGACCGCACCACCGACCTCGTCGCGGCCGCCGGCGGCCGCATCCGCTTCCCCCCGTTCGACGTCTTCACCAGCGGCCGGACGGCCGGCTTCACGGACCCCGCCGGCGCCGACTTCGCCGTCTGGCAGCCGCACGACGTCCACGGCCTGGACACCGTCACCGAGCCCGGCAGCCTCTGCTGGACGGAGTGCCACAGCGTCGACGCCGAGGCCGCGAAGACCTTCTACCGGACGGTCTTCGCCTGGCAGGAGCGGGACGTCCCGATCGGCGAGACCCTCTACACCGTCCTCACCCCGCCGGACGGCGGCCTCGACGACGCCCACGGCGGCATCGTCCAGCTCGACCCCCGCCAGACCGCCGCCGGCACCTCCTCGCACTGGCTCCCCTACGTCGAGGTCCCCGACGTCGACGCCTGCCTCGCCAGCGCCGAACGGCTCGGCGCGACCGTCCGGACACCCGCCACGGACGTGCACGGCGTCGGCCGGCTCGGCCGGCTCACCGACCCCCACGGCGCCGCACTCGCCGTCATCACCAGCGTGCCGCCCGGCGGGTGACGGCCGGTCACCAGGGCCGCCGTACGGACCGGACGGCCTGGGGGCGGTCGCACGGGGCGCCTGCGAGGGCGCCGGAGGGCCTTCTCCGGGCCACTCACGGGCCTGCGGGGTGAAGGCGCGCCTGTCAGGGTGACGGCCGGGCGGACGAGCCCTCCAGGGCGCCGCCTAGGCTGTGATCATGAACGCCCTCTCGACCGACCTCTCGACCGACCTGACGATCCGCCGCGCGACCGCCGACGACCTGGCCGCGATCGTCGCGATGCTCGCCGACGACCCCCTGGGCGCCACCCGCGAGAGCCCCGACGACCTCACCCCGTACCGAGCCGCGTTCGCCCGCATCGACGCCGACCCGCACCAGCTCCTCGTGGTCGCCGAACGCGCCGGCCGGACCGTCGGCACCCTCCAGTTGACCGTCGTCCCCGGCCTCTCCCGGAAGGGCTCGACCCGCACCATCGTCGAGGCCGTCCGCATCCACGCCGACGAACGCGGCTCGGGCCTCGGCACCGAGCTGATCCACTGGGCGATCGACCGCTCCCGTGAACTCGGCGCCGAGCTCGTCCAGCTCACGTCGGACGCCACCCGTACCGACGCGCACCGCTTCTACGAGCGGCTCGGCTTCGTGGCTTCGCACCTCGGCTTCAAGCTCGCGCTGTAGATCCCGGGTCGCCTGTCCCGATCGAGACCGGTACGGAATTGCCCCGGAAACGCAAAGAACCCCCGTCCGTATCCCGGACGGGGGTTCTTCACAATGATTGTTCGGCGGCGTCCTACTCTCCCACAGGGTCCCCCCTGCAGTACCATCGGCGCTGTGAGGCTTAGCTTCCGGGTT
>NZ_JAQYWZ010000341.1:0-390 GCF_036290945.1 Streptomyces sp. BE303 | reverse complement strand
TCGGTGGTGATGCGCTGGTCGCGGTCGAAGCCGGGGCCGGAGTCCGTGATCTCCAGGCGCACGACCCGGCGGCCCGCCCCGGGTTCGCACAGGGCCGGGCCTGCCCGGGCGGGGGTGCCGCCGTGCTTCACGGCGTCGGTCGTGACTTCGGGGGCGATCAGCGTGAGGTCGTCGCTCAGGTGGGGCAGCTGCCGGCCGGCAGGGCGGTCACCCGCGTGGTGCACCGTCGGCTACCTGCTCCGCGGCGCCGGTGGCTACGTGCGCCAGCAGGTCGGGCGGGGCGTCCTCCGGGGCGCCGCGCTGGCCGGCTCGCGGGGCGGCGTGCGGACCGCCGCCGGCGACCGCGGCCGGGCCGAGCTCCCGGCCGGACGTCCGCCGCGGGGCCGGGCG
>NZ_JAQYWZ010000340.1:0-229 GCF_036290945.1 Streptomyces sp. BE303 | reverse complement strand
TGTCGCGCGTCAGACTTTGTGGCAGGGCTTGTTTCTTGCGGGTCCTGCCCTGTGAAGGAGTCTGATCGATCATGGTGAGGCCGCCGGTGTTGCCGCCGGAGGAGAAGGTCCGGATCGTGCTGTCGATCCTGGCCGGTGAGATGACCGTTGCCGAGGCCGCGCGGCGGGTGAAGGTGTCCGAGCAGTCGATCGGGAACTGGAAGCGGCAGTTCCTGGAGTCCGGCCGGGC
>NZ_JAQYWZ010000339.1:0-307 GCF_036290945.1 Streptomyces sp. BE303 | reverse complement strand
GAGGCGGCGCTCCGTGCCCAGGCACAGCAGGTGCGACTTGTGGCCGATCGGGATCTCCACACGCTCGCCGCAGCGGCAGCCCGCCGTGCCGCGCTGGCCCATCGGGCGGTGGTGCTCGCCGGTGACACCGAGGGGTTGACTACCGGGCTGGGCGCGGTAGCTTCCGTGTCGGGTGGTCTGACGGGTGTTGCGGGTTCTGGTCGGGTGGCGTTCCTGTTCACGGGGCAGGGTGCGCAGCGAGCGTCGATGGGCCGGGGCTTGTACGAGGCGTTCCCGGTGTTCGCGGACGCCTTCGACCAGGTGGCGT
>NZ_JAQYWZ010000338.1:0-475 GCF_036290945.1 Streptomyces sp. BE303 | reverse complement strand
GGGTCCGAGGACGTAGCGGACACGGCGGGCCAAATAGGCACCGGGAACCCGGCGAGCCTGCTGTCCGGCCGCCTCTCGTACTCGTTCGGCCTGGAGGGGCCGGCGGTGACGGTGGACACTGCGTGCTAGTCGTCGCTGGTCGCGCTGCAGCTGGCCGCGGAGGCGCTGCGGTCGGGCGAGTGCTCGATGGAGCTGGTCGGCGGCGTCACCGTGATGCCGAACACGGATGTGTTAGTGGAGTTCTCGCGTCAGCGCGGGCTGTCTGCCGACGGCCGGTGAAAGTCGATCGGAGCGGACGCGGACGGGACGGGATGGTCCGAGGGTGTCGGCATGCTGCTGGTCGAGCGCTTTTCGTCGGCGCGGGCTGCGGGTCGACGGGTGCTGGCGGTGGTGAGGGGTACGGCGTTGTACCGGGAAGTTGCGTCGATCGGTCTGAGGTCGCGGATCGGTCCTTCGTTGCATCGTGTGTTCAGGT
>NZ_JAQYWZ010000337.1:0-334 GCF_036290945.1 Streptomyces sp. BE303 | reverse complement strand
GTACTGGTCGGGCCGGAGGTTGTTCTCCCAGCTGTTGACCGCGCCGGAGACCAGGCCGCTGACGGTCATGAAGTACGGGGCGGAGTTGGAGAACGCCTCGAAGGTGTCGGCGCCGCGGCTCTGCGCGGCGGCGAGCCACCAGCGCTGGTTGGCGTCCGCGGCGGCGTTCCAGTGGTTCGGGTCGTTCGGGTTCAACCAGTCGGCGGGCTCGACTCCACCGTTCGCGCCGCCCGGCTGCGGGGCGAACTCCGCAGGGCGGTTCCAGTGGCCGGGAACGGCTGCTCCGGCCCGCATGTACGGCACGGTCTCGGGGCTGTCGCCCCCGCCGATGTTG
>NZ_JAQYWZ010000336.1:0-1884 GCF_036290945.1 Streptomyces sp. BE303 | reverse complement strand
GGCGCGGTTGAAGCGTGGTGGTCTGTCGGCGATGGCGTCGGGTGAGGCGTTGGCGTTGTTCGACGCGGCGTTGGGTTCGTCGGAGGCGGTGTTGGTGCCGACGCGGTTGGACTGGGGGGTGTTGCGGTCGCAGGCGGCGAGCGGTGAGTTGAACCCGTTGCTGCGCGGGCTGGTCCGCACTCCCCGCCGCACCGCCACCACCACCACGGCCACGCCGACCGGGGACGGCCGTGAGGCCCTGCTCCGGAGGCTCACCGCGGTGAGCGAGGCGGAACAGCTCCGCCTGCTCCTGGACGTGGTCCGCGCCGGCGCGGCGAAGGTCCTCGGCCAGAGCATCGACGAGACCGTGCGGGCCACCCAGACCTTCAAGGAGGTCGGCTTCGACTCGCTGACCTCGCTGCGGATCCGGACCGGCCTGACGGAGGCCACCGGCGTCCGGCTCCCGGCGACGCTGGTGTTCGACCACCCGACGCCGACCGCCGTCGCGGAACACCTGCGGGACCGGCTCGGCCTGGCGGGGGCCGCGGTCGTGCCGCCCGTCCTGCTCGAACTCGACCGGCTCGAAGCGGCGTTGGCGGCCACGTCCGGGACGCCCGACGGTCTGCGGGCCCAGGTCACCGCCCGTCTGGAGGCCCTCACCGCCCGCTGGGCGGAGGCGGGCGAGGAGCCGGACGCCGAGGGCGTCGACCTGGACGCCGCCTCCGACGACGAGCTCTTCGACCTGATCGACAACGAACTCGGCCTTTCCTGATGACGGATACGAGGAAGAACCCCATGTCGAACGACGACAAGCTGCGCGACTACCTCAAGCGCGTCACGGCCGACCTCCAGCAGACCCGGCGCCGCCTGCGCGACGCCGAGGCCCGGCGCACCGAGCCGATCGCCATCGTCGGGATGGCCTGCCGGCTGCCCGGCGGCGTGGCCTCCCCGGCCGACCTGTGGCGGCTGGTCCACGACGGCACCGACGCCATGGCCCCGTTCCCCCGCGACCGGGGGTGGGACGTGGACTCCCTCCACGACCCGGACCCGGACGCGGCCGGGAAGACCTACGCGGAGGAGGGCGGCTTCCTCACCGACCCGGGCGGCTTCGACGCCGCACTCTTCGGGATCTCGCCGCGTGAGGCGCTGGCGACGGATCCGCAGCAGCGGTTGCTGCTGGAGACGTCCTGGGAGCTGCTGGAGCGGGCGGGCATCGACCCGACCTCGCTCGGTGGGCAGCCGGTCGGCGTCTACGCCGGTCTGATGTACCACGACTACGCGCACCACGTGCTCAACCTCCCGGAGGGGCTGGAGGGTTACTTCGGCATCGGCAACTCGGGTTCGGTGGCGTCGGGCCGCATCTCCTACGCCCTCGGGCTGGAGGGTCCGTCGGTGACGGTGGACACGGCCTGCTCGTCGTCGCTGGTGGCGCTGCACCTGGCGGCGCAGGCGCTGCGTGACGGGGAGTGCACGCTGGCGCTGGCCGGCGGTGTCGCCGTCATGGCCACGCCGGAGGTGTTCGTCGACTTCGCGACGCAGCGCGGCCTGGCCCGCGACAGTCGCTGCAAGGCGTACGCCGACGCCGCAGACGGCACGGGCCTCGCCGAAGGCGCCGCGGTCCTCCTGCTGGAGCGGCTGTCGGACGCGCGGCGGCTGGGTCACGAGGTGCTGGCCGTGGTCCGGGGCTCGGCCGTCAACCAGGACGGTGCGTCGAACGGCCTGACCGCGCCCAACGGCCCCTCGCAGGAGCGGGTGATCCGGGCCGCGCTCGCCGACGCCCGGCTGACCGCCGCGGACGTGGACGCGGTGGAGGGTCACGGGACGGGGACGTCGCTGGGTGATCCGATCGAGGCGCAGGCGGTGCTGGCCACGTACGGGCAGGGTCGTCCGGCGGAGCAGCCGGTG
>NZ_JAQYWZ010000335.1:0-433 GCF_036290945.1 Streptomyces sp. BE303 | reverse complement strand
GGCGAGGTCGTGGAACGTGCGGTCGGGCGCCAGCGCACCGCCCGACCCGTGCCCGAGCTCCGCGGCTGCCTGGTCGCGCAGCTCGGTCAGCAGGGTGAGGCGCGCGTCGGCGGGCGAGAGGTCCGCCAGCCGCAGCGCGAGCGGCAGCCGGCCGGGCACGGTCACCTCGCGGACCGACGCCCGCACCACCGGCAGGTCGGCCAGCACCGACGCCGGCCGCAGCACGCCGGACTCGGCGGCGAACCGGTCCCACCGCACGTCCGCGACGACCACCGCCGGCTCGCCAACGCCCCCCGCGGCGGCCAGCGCGGCCAGCGCGGCCGCGGGGGGCAACAGGGAGAGGCCCGAGCGGCGGAACTGCGCGGAGCCCGCGTGGCCGGCCATCATGCCGGCGTCGGCCCAGGGTCCCCAGGCGATCGAGGTGGCCGGCAGC
>NZ_JAQYWZ010000334.1:0-345 GCF_036290945.1 Streptomyces sp. BE303 | reverse complement strand
GTGGGGGTTTGGTGTTGGTGGGGGGGGTGGTTTTTTTTTTTATGTGTTCTGGCGGTTGTTTGTTGTGGTGGGGTTTTGGGTTGGGGGGGGTGTGTGGGGGGTGGGGGGGGTGTTGGTGGGGGGGGGGGGGGGGGGGGGGGGTGGGGTTTTTGTGCTGTTTTACCGGGGGTCCATTTGTTTTTTGAGGTGGGGGGGGGGTTTGGGGGGGTGGGGGGTGGGGGGGTTGTGGGGTGTTGTGTTTGTGGGGGGGGGGGGGGGGGGGGGGGGTGGGGGTTTTGGTTGTTGGTGTGTGGGGGTTTGGTGTTGGTGGGGGGGGTGGTTTTTTTTTTCTGTTTGTGGCCCCCC
>NZ_JAQYWZ010000333.1:0-331 GCF_036290945.1 Streptomyces sp. BE303 | reverse complement strand
CCGGCTCCTCCGGCCTCATGCTGGCCGGCGGCGGCACCGTCGCGGCCGTCGGCGCCGCCGCGCTGGGCTTCGCCCTCCTGCGCCGCCGTTCCGGTGCGCGCGGCTGACAACGGCCCCGGGCCCTCAGGGCGTCCCGTCGTCCCGGCTCCGGACAGGACCGTCCGCAGCCGGGACGACGGGACCCCGTCGCCGAGCGGCGGGCCCGGGGTCGACGAAGCGGCCGGCGGCGGCCGGCATGCCGGCCGGGCCGCCGGTCCGGCCGCCACCCGCGACGGCGGCCGCGGCCGGAGCAACGGGGGGCACCGGCGCCCCCGTTCCGACGGACCCGGTG
>NZ_JAQYWZ010000332.1:0-420 GCF_036290945.1 Streptomyces sp. BE303 | reverse complement strand
GTCGCGGATGCCTTCGACCAGGTGGCGTTGCACGTGGATGCCTATCTGGACCGGCCGTTGGCGGAGGTGCTGGCGGACGAGGAGCTGATCCACCGCACCGGGTACGCGCAGCCGGCGCTGTTCGCGGTCGAGGTTGCGTTGCATGCGCTGCTGTCGCACTGGGGTGTGCGGTCGGACGTGCTGGTCGGTCATTCGATCGGTGAGATCGCTGCCGCGCACGTGGCCGGGGTGCAGTCGCTCGGTGATGCGGCGGCGTTGGTCGTGGCCCGGGGCCGACTGCTGCAGGCCCTTCCCGCCGGTGGGGCGATGCTCGCGGTGGGTGCTTCCGAGGCGGACGTCCTCGCCGCGTTCCCGGACGTGGACGTCGCGGTGGTGAACGGTCCTGGGGCCGTGGTGGTCGCGGGCCTGGAGGCCGAGATC
>NZ_JAQYWZ010000331.1:0-44887 GCF_036290945.1 Streptomyces sp. BE303 | reverse complement strand
GCCGTACATCTCGTCGAGCACGTCGCCGAGACCGGCCTCGCGGGCGGCGGCGAGGCCGGCGCCGACGCCGTACCAGCCGGGGACGATCTGGCGGGACTGGGTCCAGCCGAACACCCACGGGATGGCGCGCAGGCCGTCCAGACCGGCGCCCGAGTCGGGGCGGCGGGACGGACGGGAGCCCAGGTGCAGCGAGGCGAGCTGGTCGACCGGGGTCGCGGCGAAGAAGTACTTCGGCAGGTCCTCCTGCTCGACCAGGGCCCGGTAGGAGGTGTGCGCGGCCTCGGAGACGCGGTCCATGGCGGCGTCCCAGCGGGCCAGTTCCTCGGGGGCCTGGCGCGGGGCGGTGTGCAGCGCGGAGGCCGCCAGGGTGGCGGAGATGGTCAGTTCGAGGTTCTCGCGGGCCAGCGAGGGCAGCAGGTACTTGTCGGAGATCACCTCGCCCTGCTCGGTGACCTTGATCTCGCCCTCCAGGGTGCCCCAGGGCTGCGCGAGGATCGCCTCGTGCGAGGGGCCGCCGCCGCGGCCGACGGTGCCGCCGCGGCCGTGGAAGAGCCGCAGCCGGATGCCGTACCGGTGCGCGACGTCGCGCAGCCGGCGCTGGGCGCGGTGGATCTCCCACTGGGAGGTGGTGATGCCGCCGAACTTGGAGGAGTCGGAGTAGCCGAGCATGACCTCCTGGACGTCGCCGCGCAGCGAGACGAGCAGCCGGTAGGAGGGGTCGGAGAGCATCTCGTCGAGGATCCGGTCGGCCTGCTGGAGCTCGTCGGTGGTCTCCAGCAGCGGCACGATGCCGATCTTGGCGATCCCGGCGTGCAGGTCGATCAGGCCGGCCTCGCGGGCGAGCACGGTGGCGGCGAAGACGTCGTCGGCGCCCTGGCACATCGAGATGATGTAGGACTCGACGATCTCGTCGCCGAAGCGCTCGAAGCCCTCGCGGATGGTGGTGAAGACGCCCAGGGTCTTGGCGCCGGCGGGGTCCAGCGGGGCCGGCGTCGGGGCGAGCGGGCGCCGCGAGCGCAGCTCCTTGGCGAGCAGCCGCTGGCGGTACTCCCGCGGCATGTCGGCGTAGCGCCAGGCCTCCTCGCCGAGCCGGTCGAAGAGCTGGCCGAGCGCGTGGTGGTGGGCCTCGGCGTGCTCGCGGACGTCCATGGTGGCGAGCTGGAGGCCGAAGGCCTCGACGGTGCGGATGGCGCGGGCGAGCCGGCCGTCGGCGATCAGCTCGCCGCGGTGGGCGCGCAGCGAGTCCTGGATCAGCCGGAGGTCGGCGATCAGCTCGCGGGTGCCGAGGTAGTCGCGGCCCTTGACGTGCGGGGTGCCGTTGGCGAGCCGCTCGCGGGTGTTCTCCAGCTTGAGCCGGACACAGGTGGCCTTGAGGCGGTACGGCTCCTCGGCGTTCATCCGCTTGTAGCGCGGGCTCAGCTCGGGGAGCAGCTGCAGATCGGCGTTGAGCGAGGCGAGCAGCTCGACCGAGGCGCCGGCCAGCCGCTCGGAGGTGGAGAGCGAGTTGCGCAGGTCGTCGACGGCGGCGAGGGCGTCCTTGATGCCGTACTCGTGCTGGAGGTTGAGGACGTCCCAGGTGACCTGCGGGGTGACGTTGGGGTTGCCGTCGCGGTCGCCGCCGATCCAGCTGCCGAAGGTCAGCGGACGGACGCCGTCGGGGAGGGCGAGGCCGACCCGGGCCAGCTCCTCGTGCAGCTCCTCCAGGACCGCGGGGACGGCTTCGCGGTACAGCTCGTCCAGGTAGTAGACGGCGTTGCGGGCCTCGTCGGTGGGCTCGGGGCGGGCGATCCGCAGCTCGTCGGTCTGCCAGAGCAGGTCGATGACCTCGGCGAGGCGGCGGTCGGCCTGGCGCCGGGCCGAGGAGGTGCGCGCCGGGTCGGCGTGCGAGAGGCCGGCGGCGATCTCCTCGCGGTGGATCCGGTCGAGCAGTTCGCCGATCCGGCGGAGCTTGTTGAGGACGCTGCGGCGGGCCGCCTCGGTGGGGTGCGCGGTGAAGACCGGGCGGACCGCGAGGTGGGCCAGGGTGTTCTGGAGGTGCTTGGGGTCCGCCTCGGCGAGCTGGTCGGCGGTCTGCTCCAGCAGCGAGCCCTCGCGGGCGCGCCGGGTGGCCAGCTCGCGGCCGCGGTGCACCTGCTCGGTGACGTTGGCGAGGTGGAAGTAGGTGGAGAAGGCGCGCACCAGCTTGGCGGCGGTCTCCAGGTCGATGTCGGAGAGCAGTTCGGCGGTGGCCTCGCCGTTGGTGCGGCTCAGCAGACGGACCTGTTCGACCAGGCCCAGCAGCTGGGGGCCCTCCTGGCGGACCAGAGTCTCGCCGAGCAGGTCGCCGAGGCGGCGGATGTCCGCGCGCAGGGCTGAGTTGTCGGCGACCGGGCCGGCTGCGCCGACTGCGGTTTGGCTGTCCGCCGGGGTGGGGACCGGAGCGGTCACGGCTGGCTCCCTCGGGGTGGTGGGGTGTTCGGCAACGGCTCATCGTCACAGGTCCGCCCGCGTGTGGCGGGTGTGACGCGTGCGGACCGCGCTGTCCGACGCGACCAGCATAGGTGTCGGGAGGGTCGCTGTCCGCGAGGTGGCCGGATGGCGGACACGGATGCCCCGGGCCCGTATGTGGTCTGGACCACTTGGGGCGCGGTCGAGGTGTCGGGGCGGAACCGGGTGGGGAAGGGGCGGTGATGCGCCGTAGTCTGTGAGCCATGAGCAAGTCGCCTGGGGAGCGCGCGCGGGACCGGTCGTTCTTGTGGTGGCGGCGTCGGCGCAGCGCCCTCCTGGACGCCGGGCTGGCCGCCCTCGCGGCACTGGAGTGTGCGGCCAGTTCGGTCGCCTTCCTGGGCGCCCGGTTCCACCTGGGAACCGCGACGATGTTCGGGGTCGCGCTGTTCGGCGCGCTGGCCGGCGCCACCCTGGTGCTGCGCCGCCGCTGGCCGGCCGTACCGGTGCTGGTCGCCCTGATGGTGATGCCCGGGATCCCCGGCATGGTGCTGCTGATGGTGGCGCTGTACACGCTGGCCGAGACGTGGGAGTGGCCCTCGCGCCGACGGCGGGTGGTGGCGCTCTCCGCGCTCGCCTACGCCGAGGTCGCCGGGGTGATCCTGCTGTCGATGCTGACCCCCGGCGACGTCGAGCAGCCGCCGTTCTGGGGCCAGCTGGTGCTGGCGCTGCTGGTGTCCGTCGGCCTGACCGTGGCCCCGGTGGTGACCGGCCTCTATGTCGGGGCGCGCCGGCGGCTGATCGAGTCGCTCAAGGACCGCGCGCACGGCCTGGAGACCGAGCTGGACCTGCTGGCCGAACAGGCCCGGGAGCGGGCCCGCCGGGCCCGGCTGGAGGAACGGACCCGGATCGCCCGCGAGATGCACGACGTGGTGGCGCACCGCGTGTCGCTGATGGTGGTGCACGCCGGGGCCCTGGAGCGGATCGTGGCCAAGGACCCGGACCGGGCGGCGCAGAGCGCCAAGCTGATGGGCGAGGTCGGCCGGCAGGCGCTCAACGAGCTGCGCGAGATCCTCGGGGTGCTGCGGATGTCCGACGAGGCGGCGATCGAGCCCGACTCGCTGGCCGCGCTGCCCCGGCTGGTCGACCAGTCGCGCGCGGCCGGGATGGCCGTCACCCTCACGGTCAGCGGCGGCCGGCAGGAGTTCACCGCCGAGGCCGAGCAGACCGCGTACCGGGTGGTCCAGGAGGGGCTGACCAACGCGCACAAGCACGCCGGCGGGGCGCAGGTCTCGGTGCTGCTCGCGTACGCGCCGAACGGGGTACGGGTCAGCGTGGTGAACGCCTGCCCGGGGGGCGAGCGGGCCGCGGCCGCGCTGCCCAGCGGCGGCAACGGGCTGGTCGGGATGCGGGAGCGGGTGGTCGCGCTGGGCGGCACCTTCTCGTCGGGACCGGAGCGGGACGGCGGGTTCCGGGTGGAGGCGGTGCTGCCGTCGCGGCTGGCGGTCCGGAGCGACCGGTTGGTCTGAGCCCCGACGCCCGTCCGCCCTCCCGCTGCCGGTCCCGGCCGGGCGCCGGTGCGGTCGGGTGCCGGGCGCGGTGGGTTGCGGTCCGGGGCGAGCCCGGGGAGGTGGCCGGGACCGGCCCCGGTCTACGGCTCGTCGGGCGCGCGCAGCCGCTCGGGGGCGGTGCCGAGTACCAGCGCGGTGATCGCCTGGTCGACGCCGTGACCGAGGAACCACTCGCCGGTGTGGTCCAGGCTGTAGACCCGGCCCTCCTCGTCGACCGCCAGCAGCGCCTGTCCGTACGCCTCCTCGCCGAGCGGGGCGAGCCGGGTGTCCAGGGCGCGGCCGAGGTCGGCCAGGGTGCGCGGCTGGTGCAGCCCGCACAGGGGGTCGACCAGGAACGGGGTCCGGGCCAGCTGCCGTCCGGGGCCGGCCAGGTCGAAGGCGAGGCCGCCGAACTCGGCCCAGGCCTCCACCGCTGCCGGGAACACCGAGTGCTGGACGCCGGCCGGGCTGCCGTACCCGACCAGGGCGTCGGCCCACTCCTCGGCCTGCCGGATCTGCCAGCGGCCGGGGTGCCAGCCGGCCGTCTTGAGCTCGGCGGCGACGTCGGCGGGGAAGCGCGGACGCGTCCGCGGGGGCGGTCCGGTGAGGGTGGACGGCGGGGGCGGGGGCGGACTGGGCGGATTCAGGACGGGCTCCGGCGGGTCGGGGACGGGGGACGGTGCGGGTGCGCGGTCGGGGACCGGGCGGTGGCCGGTCAGCTGCCGGCGGCCGGGCCGACGGCGACGCTCTGCACGGTGAAGTGCTCCAGCAGCGGCGAGCAGGAGCGGCACGGCGGGGCGTGGGTACCGTGCGCCGGGTCGTGCTCCTCCCGGATCCGTACGGTCGTCAGCCGCGCGCCCTTGAGCGCCTTGCGGGCCTCGGGCAGGCTCATCGGCTTCCGGGAGGCGCGCTTGGAGCGCCTGCCGTCCACCGCCACCAGGTACTGGGACAGCAGGACCGCCTCCGGGCAGCGTCCGGTGAACCGCTCCCGGTGCTCCGGCGGCAGCGCGTCCAGGAAGTCGCCGACCAGCGGGTGCAGCACGGGCCGGCGGGCGGACTTGTCGCCCGCCAGGGTGTGCACCTCGCCGCCCTTCAGCGACAGGGCGGCGGCGACGGCGGGCAGCAGGCTGTCGCGGTGATGGCGCAGCGGCGGCGTGCCGGCCGGTTCCCCGGTGGTCATGGCGTCGTCCTCCCTCTCGCTCCCCGGTGCTGTCGGTACCAGTGGGGCTGGCGGGGCCGGCCCGGAGCAAGCCTGTCAAATGGCACTGACAACCTCACAACCGGGGTGCGGCGCCGGGCCGGGCCGGCCCGTCGACCCTCCGGCAGGGCCCTGCGCCCGGGCGGACGGACACGCGACGTTGGCCGGATCCGCACGGCATCGTCACGACTCGTCCCCGGGTTTCCCGAATCCACCCCCGGGCGGTGGTGGCGGCCGGTAGCGTTCCAGCAGCGAGCCGAGGGGTCGTTCGGCCGGTGGGGAACCCCGTGGGGTACTGGCAACTCCTTTGCCTGCCATGATCGTTGAGGGCGCCGGGGCGGGGGAGTCGCGGCGCCGAGCAAGGGGGGTCCTGCGATGACGGCGGAATCCGCCAGCGAGGCGCCCGGCGAACACGTGCCCACACCGGGCGCGCCGCCGGAGACCGTGCCGGTGAACCGGATCGGGATCGCGGTGGTCGGGGCCGGCTACTGGGGACCGAACCTCGTCCGCAACGCACAGCAGACGCCGGCACTGAGACTGCACTGGCTCTGCGACCTGGACGAGGCGAAGTCCCGCCGGGTGCTGGGCGAGTACAGCACCGTCCGGTCCACCGCCTCGTTCGAGGAGGTGCTGGCCGACGAACGGGTCGCCGCGGTGGCGGTGGCCACTCCGGCCGCCGCCCACTACCGGCTGGTCCGGGCCGCGCTGGAGGCGGGCAAGCACGTCCTGGTGGAGAAGCCCATCACCACCTCCGCCGCGGAGGCCGCCGAACTGGTGGCGCTCGCCGAGGAACGCGGGCTGGTGCTGATGTGCGACCACACCTTCTGCTACACCCCCGTGGTGCGCCGGATCCGCGAACTCGTGCACGGCGGGGAGATCGGCGACGTCCAGTTCTTCGACTCGGTGCGGATCAACCTCGGGCTCGTCCAGCCGGACGTCGACGTGCTCTGGGACCTCGCCCCGCACGACCTGTCCATCCTCGACTTCGTCCTGCCGCCGGGCGTCGAACCGGTCGGCGTCTCCGCCCAGGGCGCCGACCCGATCGGTGCCGGACGGGCCTGCGTCGCGTACCTGACCGTCCGGCTGAGCAACGGCGCGCTCGCCCACTGCCACGTCAACTGGCTCTCGCCGACCAAGGTCCGCACCACGCTGATCGGCGGGTCGCGGCGCACCCTGGTCTGGGACGACCTCAACCCGCAGGCCCGACTCGCGGTGCACGACCGCGGCGTCGACCTCACCCCGCCCGACGAGCTGACCGACGCGATCCGGCACCAGACGCAGATCTCCTACCGGGTCGGCTCGATGGTCGCCCCCGCGCTGGTCGAGCAGGAGGCGCTGCGCAACGTGATGGCCGAGTTCGCCGCCGCCATCACCGAGGGCCGGGACCCGCTCACCGACGGCCGGTCCGGCCTGCGGGTGCTCCAGCTGCTGGAGGCGGCCTCGCTCAGTCTCGAACTCGGCGGTGCCACCGTCCCGGTGGGCGCCGGCCTCGACGGCGCACTGCCCGAAGACGGCGCACTGCCCCAAGACGGCGCACTGCCCCAAGACGACGTACTGTCCGAAGCTCAGGAAAGGGCCGCCACGCGGTGAACGCTGTAGAGATCGAGGGCTCCCGCTGCCTGGTCACCGGTGGAGCCGGCACCATCGGCTCCACCGTGGTCGACCAGCTGATCGAGGCGGGTGCCCGCGAGGTCGTGGTGCTCGACAACTTCGTCCGCGGCCGGAAGGCCAACCTCGCGTACGCCCGGGAGGCGGCCGCGCCCGGCCGGCTGCGGGTGGTGGACGGCGACATCCGCGACCGCGCCCTGCTGCGCGAGCTGCTCCGCCCCGGCACCGACCTGCTCTTCCACCTGGCCGCGATCCGGATCACCCAGTGCGCCACCGAACCCAGGCTGGCCCTGGAGGTCATGGTGGACGGCACCTTCGACGTGGTCGAGGCCGCCGCCGAGGTGGGCGTCGGCAAGGTGGTCGCCTCCTCCACCGCCTCCGTCTACGGCCTCGCCGACGTCTTCCCGACGCCCGAGACCCAGCACCCCTACAACAACGACACGCTGTACGGGGCCGCCAAGGTCTTCAACGAGGGCCTGCTCCGTTCCTTCCACGCCATGTACGGCCTGGACTACGTGGCGCTGCGCTACTTCAACGTGTACGGCCCCCGGATGGACGTGCACGGCCGGTACACCGAGGTGTTCATCCGCTGGATGGAGCGGATCGTCGCCGGACAGCAGCCGCTGATCTTCGGTGACGGCGCGCAGACCATGGACTTCGTCTACACCGAGGACATCGCCCGGGCCAACCTGCTGGCCGCCGCCGCGCCCGTCACCGACCGGGTCTACAACATCGCCAGCGCCGGTGAGGTCTCGCTGCGCGGCCTCGCCGACGCGCTGCTCGCCGCGATGGACCGGACCGACCTGGGCGTCGAGCACGGCCCGGCGCGGGACACCGCCGGCGGCGTGGTCCGGCGGCTCGCGGACATCGCCGCCGCCGAACGCGACCTCGGGTGGAAGCCCGAGCTGGGCCTCGACGAGGGCCTGCGCCGGCTGGTCGCCTGGTGGCGCGAGCAGTAGCCACCGGGCCGCCGCGTCACCGGGCCGCTTCGCCGCGGCCCGCCCGCCGCCCGCCGGGGCCCGCCGCCGGGGCCGCTCCACCGCTCCTGCGGGCTCCTCCCCGCCGTGACCGCACGGCAGTTCGGAGTACACCTGTGTCCACCATCCCCGTCATGATCCCCTGGCTCGGCGAGGAGGAGGCCGAGGCCGCCGCCGAGGCCGTCCGCTCCGGCTGGGTGGCCCAGGGCCCCCGGGTCGCCGAGTTCGAGCGGGCCTTCGCGGAGCACCTCGGGGTCGAGCACGCCGTCGCGGTCTCGTCCTGCACCACCGCCCTCCACCTGGCGCTGACCGGCGCCGGCGTCGGGCCGGGGGACGAGGTGGTCGTTCCGTCGCTCTCCTTCGTCGCCACCGCCAACGCCGTCACCTACGTCGGTGCGGTGCCGGTCTTCGCCGACGTCGACCCGGCCACCGGCAACCTCACCGCCGCCACCGTCGAACCGTTGCTCACCCCGCGGACCAGGGCGGTGGTCGTGGTCGACCAGGGCGGCGTCCCGGTCGACCTGGACGCCGTCCGGGCCGTCGCCGGACCGCGCGGCATCACCGTGGTCGAGGACGCCGCCTGCGGGGCCGGCTCGGTGTACCGGGACCGGCCCGTCGGCAGCACGGCCGCGATCGCCGCGTACTCGTTCCACCCGCGCAAGCTGCTCACCACCGGCGAGGGCGGCATGGTCACCTGCCGGGACGGCGAACTGGCCGCCCGGCTGCGGCGGCTGCGCGAGCACGGGATGAGCGTCTCCGCCGCCGACCGGCACGCGGCGGCCGGCGGGGCGAACCTGCTGGAGACCTACGACGAGATCGGCTTCAACTACCGGATGACCGACATCCAGGCCGCCGTCGGCCTGGTGCAGCTGCGCAAGCTGCCGGCCATGGTCGCGCGGCGGCGCGAACTCGCCGGGCGCTACCGGGAGCTGCTGGCCGGGACCGGACTCCGGCTGGTCGACGACCCGCCGCACGGCACCACCAACTACCAGTCCTGCTGGGTGCTGCCGCCGGACGGCGCCCCCGACCGTGCCGAGCTGCTCGCCCGGCTCGCCGAGGCCGGCGTCTCCGCCCGGCGCGGCATCATGGCGGCCCACCTGGAGGCCCCGTACGAGGGCACCGCCCGGGTGCCGCTGCCCGCCACCGAACTGCTCACCCGGCGCTCGCTGATCCTGCCGCTCTACCACGCGCTGACCGAGGAGCAGCAGGACCGGGTGGTCGGGGCCCTGCGGACCGCGCTCGGCTGAGCGGGCCGGGCGAGCGGCTCGTGGGCCCGGACGCCCGCCCGCCGTTCCACCGGGCCGGTTCCACGGCGCCCGCCCGACGGCGCCCTCCCGACGCCGCCCGCTCCGGCCAGGCCCGTTCCCGTGTCCAGGCCCGTTCCCGCGTTCCGACCGTTCCCATGTCCGACCGGCCCAGGGGAGACCACGATGACCACCGACCAGCCCGTACCGCTCGTCGACCTCAGGGCCGCGCACGCCGAGGTCGAAGCCGAGGTCCGGGCCGGCTTCGACCGGGTGCTCGCCGGCGGCGGCTACGTCAAGGGCCCCGAGGTGACCGGCTTCGAGGAGGAGTACGCCGCCTTCTCCGGTACCCGGCACTGCGTCGGCGCCGCCAACGGCACCGACGCCCTCGAACTGGCCCTGCGCGCCCTCGACCTCCCGCCCGGCGGCGGTGTGGTGCTGCCCGCCAACACGTTCGTGGCCACCGCCGAGGCCGTCCAGCGGGCCGGACTGCGCCCGGTCCTGGTCGACGCCGACCCCGACCACCTGCTGATCGACCCGGCGAGGGTCGCCGACGTCCTGCCGGACGCGGTCGCGCTGCTGCCCGTCCACCTCAACGGCCAGCTCGCCCCGATGGCGCCGCTGCTCGACCTGGCCGGAGACCGGCCGGTCGTGGAGGACGCCGCGCAGTCCCAGGGCGCCCGGCAGCACGGCCGGGCGTTCCACGGCCGGATCTCCGCGACCAGCTTCTACCCCGGCAAGAACCTGGGCGCGTACGGCGACGCGGGCGGCGTCGTCACCGATGACGACGGACTGGCCGCCGCGGTCCGGCTGATCGGCGACCACGGCTCCGCGCGCAAGTACGTGCACGAGCGCTTCGGCTTCAACTCCCGGATGGACGCGCTGCAGGCCGTCGTGCTCCGGGCCAAACTGCGCCGGCTGCCCGCCTGGAACGAGGCCCGCCGGGCCGCAGCCGAGCGGTACGACCGGCTGCTGGCCGGCCTGGACGGGATCACCCCGCCGCGTACCGCCCCCGGCAACGAGCACGTCTGGCACCTGTACGCGGTGCGGGTCGGCGCCGGCCGGGACCGTGACGCGCTGCTCGGCGCCCTGAACGCGGCCGGCATCGGCGCCGGCGTCCACTACCCCGTCCCGGTCCACCTCCAGCCCGCGTTCCGGCACCTCGGCCACGGCGAGGGGGCGTTCCCGGTCGCCGAGCGGGCCGCGCGTGAACTGCTGACGCTGCCGCTCTACCCGCAGATCGGCGAGGCGCAGCAGGAACGCGTGGTGGAGGCGCTGGCCAAGGCACTGGCGGCCTGAACCCGGTCCGGCCCCCGTCCTGTCCTGGTCCCGTCCCGGTCTCCCCGGGCGGGGGACCGCGGCCGGGACGCACCCCCTACCCTGGTGTCCAACAAGCGCACCGAGAATTTGCAGCAGCCAGTGGGGGCTCCCAGATGACGACAGGTCGGCCCAGCGTCGCCGCCGCACCGAACGCGGCGTACGCAGGTCAGGTGGTGCAGTTCCCGGACCCGGTCCGCGCGGAGCGGCACCCCGCCGGGGTCCAGGTGGACGAGTACGGCTACCCGGACTTCGGCCCGTACGCCGCCGCGGCGGCCGAGGTCGCCGACCCGCCCGTCGGCTTCGGCGTCGACGAGCTGAGGCTGACCGACTACGTGTCGGCCAACGCCGCGCTGTTCACCCAGGGCCACCCGCTCTGGGCCGACCTGGAGACCGCCGTCGCCACTCCGCCCGGCTGGACCTGGCACCACGCGGTCGGCCTGGCGGCCCCCGGCTGGCGCCGGATGGAACTGGTCCCGGTCGAGGTCAAGGCCCTGCTGCGGCACCACGGCGGCCTGGCCACCTCCTCCGCCGACCACTTCCGGCGCGGCACCCGGCCGCTCCAGGAGAAGCGGCCGGTGCACTTCTCGCTCGCCAAGGACGGCGGCGACCCGATCGGCGTCACCGAGGACCTGGTGCAGCGCGCCGAGGAGCGCCTCGGCTACCGGCTGCCCGGCGCCTACCGGACCTTCCTCAAGCTCGGCGGCGGCCACGCCCCGGTCGGGGTGGCGCTCGACCCGGAGCTGGGGCTGCTGCTCGACCAGCCGTTCCTGACGCTCAGCGAGGAGTACGGCACCGAGGACGTCGTCTACGCCAACAAGTGCCTGCGTGACCACCTCACCAAGGACTACCTGGGCATCGCCTACGCGCAGGGTGGCATCGTGGCGCTCAAGGTGCGCGGCGAGCGGACCGGCTCGGTCTGGTTCTGCCTCTACGACGACGCCCGCGACAACGGCGCCGCCGAGTCGCCGGAGGACCGGGCCGGCCGGCTGCTGCTGCCCTGCGGCGAAGACTTCGACGCCTTCCTGCTCCGGCTGGCCGGGAGCCCGCCGGAGCTGGAGACGGTCGCCGAGCTCATGGTGGACGGCGGGTTCGCGCGCGCCGTCCCGGTGGGCTGACGTGGCGGCGGTGGCGCGGCCGGGGCCGGCCCCGGTACCGGTGGTCGAAGGTGCGGAACAAGCGGGGACGAAGGGGACAGGGGTGAACCGGGCGTGGTGACGTACGCGCAGGCGCAGGAGCTCGCCGAGGAGTGGATCAACGGCGGGGTGCCGCAGGAGCGGCAGCGCGAGGTGCGGGTCCGGGAGTTCGACCTGGGCTTCGTCTGCTGGGCGGTCCAGCCCGGCGGGGGCGCGGACTCCGCGGGCCGGTCCGGGGCCGGTGCGACCGGATCCGAGGGCGAGGCACGGCTGGTGATCGCCCGGGACTCCGGCGCCAGCACGCTCTGGCCCGCGCTGCCGGTCAACGAGGTGGTCCGGCAGTACGAGGAGGCCTACGGCCGGCCGGTCGCGGCCAACCCGGCCGGGGCGGCCCGGCCGACGCCGGGGCCGGTCGAGGCGACGTCCTTCCTGCTCAGCCCGCCGCAGTGGCTGCAGGAGGCCGGTGCGGCGGCGCTCGTCGCCGAGGCGGAGCGGCTGGGTACGCCCGCCGAGCCGGTGCCGCCCGCCGAGCCCGTCGTGCCCGTCGTGCCGCCGGTGCTGCCCGCGCCGTCGGCTCCGGTGGGCGCCGAGCACGGGCCGGCGCCCGCCGTCCTGACCACGCCGCCGGTCTCCGAGCGGCCCGCCGGGGACGCCCCGACCATGCTCGCCCCGCCGCCCGTGTTCGACGACCCGGCCGACGCGCCGGTGTCCGCCGCGGGGGCCGAGGCGGCCACCGTGCTGCTGCCCGAGGGGCTGCGCACCAACGGCGCGGGCCTGCCCGGCGCGCCCAGCGCCGGTTCGGAGGCGGCCACCGTGCTGCTGCCCGAGGGCGGCCTGCAGGTGGTGGTGCCGCCGTCCGGTCCGGCCGCGGAGCCGGCGCCGACGGTGCTCGCCCCGCCCGGGGGCCTCCCCGGTCTGGCCGGTCTGCCGGGTGCGCCCGGGCCCGGCGCCGCGGTGCCGCCGTCCGGTCCGGCCGTGGAGCCGGCGCCGACGGTGCTCGCCCCGCCCGGAGGTCTCCCCGGTCTGGGCAGCCTGCCCGGCGCGCCCGCGCCGGGCGCCCCCGGTGCCCCGGTGCCTCCGTACTCCGCTCCGGGGGCCGGCCCCACCGTCGAGCACGCCCCGACGATGCTGGCCTCGCCCGACGGTGTCCCGGGTCTGGCCGGTCTGCCGGGTGCGCCCGGGCCCGGCGCTCCCGTACCGCCGCCCGTCGGCCCCGCCGCCGACGGGCCGCAGGGCGCCCGCGGCCGCAACCCGGCCTCGGCCCCGCCGCCGCCCCCGCCCGTGGGGCTGCGCGGCGGCCCGGGCGCTTCCGGCGCACCCGGTGCCCCTGCGCCCGGCGCTCCCGCCCCCGGCGCCGTCGGCCGCAACCCGGCGTCGGCCCCGCCGCCGCCCCCGCCCGCGGGGCTCCGCGGCGGTTCCGGCCCGGCCGCGTCCGGCCCCGGAGCCGGCCCCGGCGGCCGAGGTGCGGGCAGTACCCCGCCGCCCCCGCCCCCGGGGGCCCTGCGCGGCGGCGACGCCCCGGCCGGGCCGCCCGGCGCCCCCGCCCAGCCGGCCGGCGGCGTGGCGTACGAGCGCACCCAGCTGGCGGGCGCGATCGACCCCGCACTGCTCGGCGGGCTCCCCGCCGACCCGGGAACCCCGCCGTCCGGCGGCCCCGCCGTCCCGCCGCCGCCCGGTCCGGGTGGCCCGGCCGGAGCCGGGTACGGCTACCCCGGCGCGCCCGCCCCCGCCGCGCAGGCGCCCGCACCGGCCCCGGCCGGGCCGCCGGTGCCGCCGGCTCCCGTCCCGCCCGCCGCGGTGCCCGGACCGCCGCCGGGGGCCCCGGTGCCGCCCGGGGTGCCGGCGGTCGGCCCCGGCTACTTCGCCGCGCTCAGCTACCGGGGGCCGGACGGCTCGGAGCAGAAGCTGCTGCACCGCAGCGAGCCCGGCACCCCGCACCCCGAGTGGAAGATCCTCCAGGACCTCCGCCGGCTGAACGTGCCGCCGGAGCAGGTGCTGGAGCTCTACACCGAGCTGGAGGCGTGCGATCTGCCCGGCGGGTACTGCAACCGGATGATCGCGGCCTCCTGGCCGAACGTCCGGCTCACCCACACCGCCGACTACGGCCGTGACCACCACTCCCGGCAGGCCGGGATGGCCCAGCTGCTGGACCACCTGGACGAGCTGCACCAGCTGGCCTCCGGTCCGCAGCGGGTCCGGCCGTTCCGGGTGCCGCTGCCCGCCCCGGGCACCGTCCCGGTGCTGCCGCCGCTCCCGCCGCAGCAGCTCGGACAGGAACTCGGCCAGGCCTTCGGTCCGAACGTGTTCCACTTCGAGCAGCGCGCGGTGGCCCGCCAGGGCGTCCCCGAGCCGGTGGCGCAGACCCTGATGTGGGCGGGCCTGCCGCGAGAGTTCGGTCCGTTCTTCTGGGCGCAGGCCCAGGAGGGCCGCCCGATCCCGACGCTCTCCGAGCTGGCCGCCGAACGCGGCCTGCCGGGCGGCCCCGACTTCGGCGGCTACCTGGTGCTCGGCAACGACTACGGCCGCCAGCTCTGTGTGCAATACGGCACAGCGCACGTGGTCGCGGTGGATCTCGAAGGAACCGGGGAGCCGCCCCGATTCGTCAACACGGGTGTACCGGAGTTCGTCCGCTCGATGGCCCTGCTGGGCCGGATGTGGCGGCTGCGGTACGGGCTGACCCCGGATCAGGCCGGTCGCTGGACCACCGACTTCCAGGCTCAGCTCGCCGCGATCGACCCGGCTGCGCTCCAGTCCGCGGACACCTGGTGGGCCGTGCTGCTGGAGCAGTTCTGGGACGGCCTGCTCTAGCGGGCCGTCGCGGATCCGTGCAGATGGAGGGGTCGTTCCGGTGTTCGGAGCGACCCCTTCGGCGTGCTGGTGCGGCTCTGCTTCGTTGGGGTTTCGCCACGATCTGCGCAAAATAGGTCAAGAGGATGGTCGCAACCGGCCACCCTCGGTACGTTTCGATCCGTTCGATGCCTGATTCCTGACCGGATCTCCCGACCCGGTTCCGGAACAGGCCGATCCGTCCGATCATGGGCTCCGCAGCCCGCGACACGAGGGGAAGAGCCCATGAGCGACGCCGTCCCCCAGTACGGCTTCACCGTTGCCCGGCGCGGTTACGCGCCCGAGCAGGTCGACCGCGCCCTGACCGCACTCACCGCCCGGCGAGACGAGTCGTGGGAACGGCTGAGCGTGCTCGGGGCCGGGATCCGGGAGATGGAACGCCGCCTGGCCGAGATCCAGCAGGCCGCCGCCGACGCCCCGGAGCCGGACTACCAGGTGCTCAGCGACCAGGCCGCCGGTCTGGCCAGGACCGCCGAGAACGAGGCCCTGGCCGTCCGCGAGAAGGCCGAGCGCCACGCCGAGGACCTCCGCGACGAGGTCTACGAGGCCGGCCAGGCGCTCGACCGCGCCGCCAAGGAGTACGCCACCACCACCCGGACCGACGCCGACGGGGCCGCCCGGCGCACCGACGAGCGCACCCGGGCCGAGGCCGAGGCGATCCGGGCCGACACCGACCGCGAGGTCCGGTCCGTCCGCGACTCCGCCACCGCCCATGCGGCCAAGGTCCGGGTCGCGGCGGCGGAGGCCTCCGAGCGGGCCGAGGCCAAGCTGGCCGAGCTGCGCCGCAAGGCCGACGAGACGTTCGCCGAGGCCCAGGCCAAGGCCGACACCGAGGACGCGGCCGTCTCGGCCACCGCCGAGCGGCGGCTCAAGGAGGCCGAGCAGCACCGGGAGACCGTGCTCGGCCAGATCAAGCAGGCCGACGCCGAGGCCCAGGCCCGGGCGGACCAGCTGATCGAGCAGGCCCGGCGCGAGGCCGAGCGGATCAACGCGGCGAGCGAGCGCGAGCAGCGCGAGTTCGCGACCAGGCTGGAGACGGTGCAGCAGCACCTCGACCACATCAAGGGGACCCTGGCCTCGCTCACCGGCGCGGCGGTCGGGGCGATCGAGCCCGGGGCCAGGTCCCTGGCGGGTGCGGCCCTGGCCGCGGGCGTCCGGGCGGACGGCGGTGCCGACGACGGCCGCTTCGGCGCTCCGGCCGACGGCGCGGCCGTCGTCCTGGCGGACGCCCCCGCGGACGTCCCCGCGGACGCCCCGGTGGTGGACCCGGACGCGGACACCGGGGAGATCCCGCTGCCGGTCGCCAACCTGCGCAAGGACGACACCCCGGTGGTCCCGGCGGCGTCGACCGAGCCCGTTCCCGTCCCCGTCACGGCACCGGCCGTCGGTGAGGCGACGGCGGTGCTCCGGGTCACCCCGGGACCGGTGGACGCGCCGGTGGCCACCGGTCCGGTGCCTCCCCGGCCGGCCTCGCCCCCGGAGGCGTCGGCGGTCGAGGACGCGGTGGCGGGCGCCGGGCAGCCGGTCGAGGACGAGACGCGGATCATCCCCAAGATCGTGATCGTCGACGACGGCAGCGGCTACGCCACGCCCAACACCGTCTCCTACCGTCGCCGCTGACTCTGGTGCGACACCGGTCGGGGGAGGCTTCCCCGGGGCCCCGGCCCCGGCTTCGGCCCCGGCCCCGCCCCGGCCCCGACGGACCGCAGGCCCCGAGCGCCCCACCGGGCACCGGGGCCTGCGGTCCGTCGGCCCGTACGCGATCGGGGCTCCCCGCCGAGCCGCGGACGACCGTGCGCAGGGCGGTGCCCGCCGCGACGGGTCGGAGTCAGAGCACCTCGACCGTGGCGCCGGTCAGCCGGCGCCGGCAGTCCAGGACGTACCGGGCGTGCGTGGCGACCGCCTCGTAGTCGAACTCGTCGTGGTCGGCGAGCAGGACCACCGCGTCCGCCGCCGCCAGCTCCTCCGGGCTCGCCTCCACCCGGTGGACGGCGGCGAACGGGTCGCCGTGCCGGTCGTGCTCGGCCGCGCGCTGGCCGGGGATCACCGGCTCGGGCACGTGCACCCCGACCACCACGTGGGGGTCGGCGGCCCGGACCTCGGCGCCCATCCGGACCAGCAGCTCGGCGACCCTGGCGGCCGGGGTCTCCCGGGCGTCGCCGGTGTTCTTCTTGTAGGCGAGCCCGAGCAGCAGCACCCGGGAGCCCTTGACGGAACGCTGCCGCTCGTTGAGTGCCTCGGCGAGCCGCCGGACCACGTAGTCGGGCATGTGGCTGTTGACGTCGTTGGCCAGCTCGACGAACCGGAACGACTGGCCGAGCGCCCGTTCCACCCGCCAGGACAGGTAGGACGGGTCGATCGGCAGGCAGTGTCCGCCCACGCCGGGCCCGGGAGTGAAGCGCAGGTAGCCGAACGGCTTGGTGGAGGCCGCGTCGATGGCCTCCCAGACGTCGATCCCGAGGTCGTGCGCGAACATCGCCAGCTCGTTGACGAGCGCGATGTTCACGTGCCGGAAGGTGTTCTCCAGCAGCTTGGTCAGTTCGGCCTCCTTGCAGGAGGAGACCGGCACCGTCCGGTCGACCAGCTCGCCGTAGAAGCCCTCGACCGCGGCCAGCGCCGCCGGGTCGATCCCGGAGACCACCTTCGGGGTGTTCTCCAGCCGCCAGGTCGGGTTGCCCGGGTCGATCCGCTCGGGGCTGTAGCCGAGGTGGAAGTCCCGGCCCGCGGTCAGCCCGGAGCCCTCCTCCAGCAGCGGCGCGAGCAGTTCCTCGGTGGTGCCCGGGTAGGTGGTCGACTCCAGGACGACGGTCGCCCCCGGCTTCAGGTGCTGGGCGAGCAGGGCGGCCGAGGCCTCGATGTAGGAGAGGTCGGGCGCGCCGTCGCGCAGCGGTGTCGGCACGGTGATCACCGCGATGTCGAAGCCCGCCACGTCGGACGGATCGGCGGAGGGCAGGTAGCTTCCGTTCTCCAGCAGCGGCCGCAGCCGCTCGGCGGGGATGTCCTCGACGTACGACTCGCCGACGGCCAGCCGCTTGATCCGGCGCTCGTCCACGTCGTAGCCGACCACCCGGTGCCCGACCTCGGCGGCGCGGACCGCCAGTGGCAGTCCCACGTAGCCCTGGCCTGCGATGACAACGCGCATGACGAAGAACCCCCTCCATCGCGACGCCCCTGGGCCCCTCCGGGCGTCCCCACACGGTCTTCACCACAGGGTAGGGAGCGGCGCCGGACCGCGTGGGTTTTCCCGGCATCGCGCCGGGAGGT
Source organism: Streptomyces sp. BE303 (assembly GCF_036290945.1). NCBI lineage: Bacteria > Bacillati > Actinomycetota > Actinomycetes > Kitasatosporales > Streptomycetaceae > Streptomyces > Streptomyces sp. BE303. The sequence continues at coordinate 27,322 of NZ_JAQYWZ010000331.1, read as the reverse complement.
ACGGAAGGTGGCCCTCCGGGGCGGATCGCGGAGCGGTCCCGCCGGGAGGAGGCGCCGCACGTCGCTCGCAACGGCCCGGAAGCGGCTGGTGAACGGTTCCGGGGAGAGGACGCGGGGAGCGGCCACGGGGAGCGGAGCCGGGGAGCGGACTCGCAGACGGTCGCGGCCTGCGGACCCCCGAAACACTGGAGGCCGAGACCCGTGGCGCCCTCCAGGAAAGGGCGCCACGGTTCCCGGCGCTTGGGCGGGCGCCCCCACCCAGGGTCGCCCGGCCTCGCACTCCCGACCCCCATCGGGTGTGCGACCGTGCCTTCCGCAGCCATCCCCCACGGTTGGGTGCGGCGGGCACATTCACCATGGTGCGCGATCTCCATGGACGGGCAGTGACAGGAGTATGTCCAGTTCGTGGCAGATCGCGACGGCGAGGGAACAATGCGGCGAAACAGCCGGAGCGGCAGCGTGCGGCCGGTGGTTCGTCCGCGCCCGGCCGTCGGGCGGCCCCCGTTCCGGATCCGGACCGTCGACGCCCCCGTCGACGCCCCCGGCTCCGTCCGAACGCCGTCGGGACGGCGTCCGGTGAGGGCCGGTCGCGACCCCCGGCCGTGCGCCGCGTGCGCGTCTGCCGCGCGGCGTAGTCTGGAGACCCCCGGCCGCTCGGCGCGCCGGGCCGTTCGCGTTGCCCGGGCGGGCCTTCGAGGCCCCGGGGCAGCACCAGCCACGGGACGAAGAAGAGACTCCAGATGAGCCTGACCGGACTGCTCGATGTCGTCGCGCGGGACGCGGCGCTCGCCGAGGCGATCGAGGCCGCGACCGCCACCGGCACCGCGGCCGGAGGCCGCCGCCACCTCGACCTGGTCGGGCCGCCCGCCGCCCGGCCGTTCGCGATCGCCGCGCTGGCCCGCGCGCTCGCCGGGCAGGCCGCGGGGGAGCGGGGCCGCCCGGTGCTGGCCGTCACCGCCACCGGCCGGGAGGCCGAGGACCTCGCCGCCTCGCTGCGTTCGCTGCTGCCGCCGGACGCGGTCGCCGAGTACCCCGCCTGGGAGACACTGCCGCACGAGCGGCTCTCGCCCCGTTCGGACACCGTGGGCCGCCGGCTGGCGGTGCTCCGCCGGATCGTGCACCCCCGCGCGGACGACCCGGCGGCCGGTCCGGTGCAGGTGATCGTGGCGCCGGTCCGTTCGGTGCTCCAGCCCCAGGTGAAGGGGCTGGCCGAACTGGAGCCGGTGGCCGTCCTGCGGGGCGAGTCGCACGACCTGGAGGAGGTGGCCCGCAAGCTCGCCGGCGCCGCCTACTCCCGGGTCGAACTGGTCGAGAAGCGCGGCGAGTTCGCGGTGCGCGGCGGCATCCTGGACGTCTTCCCGCCGACCGAGGAGCACCCGCTGCGGGTGGAGTTCTGGGGCGACGACGTCGAGGAGGTCCGCTACTTCAAGGTGGCCGACCAGCGGTCGCTGGAGATCGCCGAGCACGGCCTCTGGGCGCCGCCCTGCCGGGAGCTGCTGCTGACCGACGAGGTCCGGGCCCGGGCCGCCGCGCTGGCGGCCGACCACCCCGGGCTGGCCGAGATCCTGGACAAGATCGCCGAGGGCATCGCGGTCGAGGGCATGGAGTCGCTGGCGCCCGTCCTGGTGGACGACATGGAGCTGCTGCTGGACGTGCTGCCGCTCGGCTCGGTCGCGGTGGTCTGCGACCCGGAGCGGGTCCGCACCCGGGCCGCCGACCTGGTGGCGACCAGCCAGGAGTTCCTGCACGCCTCATGGGTGGCGGCCGCGGCCGGCGGGGACCGGCCGATCGACCTGGAGGCGATCGACGTCTCGGCCGCCTCGCTGCGCTCACTCGCCGAGGTGCGCGAGCACGCCGCCGAGATCGGGCTGCCCTGGTGGTCGGTCAGCCCGTTCGCCACCAGCGAGTCCTCGGTGCACGAGGTGCTGGAGTTCGACGCCAACACCCTGACGCTGGGCATGCACGCGGTCGAGGCGTACCGGGGCGACACCGCCCGGGCGATCGCCGACGCCAAGGAGAGGCTGGCCGCCGACTGGCGGGTCGTCATGGTGACGGAGGGGCACGGACCGGCGAGCCGCCTCGCCGAGGTGCTCGGCAACGAGGGCATCCCGGCCCGGCTGGTCGCCGACCTCGCGGAGGCGCCGACCCGGGACGTGGTCTACGTCGCCTGCGGCTCGATCGAGCACGGTTTCGTCGACGAGACGCTCAAGCTGACCGTGATCACCGAGACCGACCTGTCCGGCCAGAAGTCCTCGACCAAGGACATGCGGCGGATGCCGTCCCGGCGCCGGAACGCGATCGACCCGCTGGCGCTGGCCGCCGGCGACTACGTCGTCCACGAGGCGCACGGCGTCGGCCGGTACGTCGAGATGGTGCAGCGCACCGTGCAGGGCGCGACCCGCGAGTACCTGGTGCTGGAGTACGCGCCGGCCAAGCGGGGCCACCCCGGCGACCGGCTCTTCGTGCCCACCGACCAGCTGGACCAGGTCACCAAGTACGTCGGCGGCGAGGCCCCGACGCTGCACCGGCTCGGCGGCGCGGACTGGGCGAAGACCAAGCAGCGCGCCAAGAAGGCGGTCAAGGAGATCGCCGCGGACCTGATCAAGCTGTACTCGGCCCGGATGGCCGCGCCCGGCCACACCTTCGGGCCGGACACCCCCTGGCAGCGCGAGCTGGAGGACGCCTTCCCGTACGCGGAGACGCCCGACCAGCTGACCACCATCGCCGAGGTCAAGGCGGACATGGAGAAGTCCGTCCCGATGGACCGGCTGATCTGCGGCGACGTCGGCTACGGCAAGACGGAGATCGCGGTGCGGGCCGCCTTCAAGGCGGTGCAGGACGGCAAGCAGGTGGCGGTGCTGGTGCCGACCACGCTGCTGGTGCAGCAGCACTTCTCGACCTTCGCGGAGCGGTACGCCAACTTCCCGGTCACGGTGAAGGCGCTGTCCCGCTTCCAGAGCGACTCCGAGGCGAAGGCCGTGCTGGAGGGCCTGTTCGAGGGGTCGGTGGACGTGGTCATCGGGACCCACCGGCTGTTCTCCTCGGAGACCCGCTTCAAGGACCTCGGACTGGTCATCGTCGACGAGGAGCAGCGGTTCGGCGTCGAGCACAAGGAGCAGCTGAAGAAGCTGCGGGCCAACGTGGACGTGCTGACGATGTCCGCCACCCCGATCCCGCGAACCCTGGAGATGGCCGTCACCGGGATCCGCGAGATGTCCACCATCACCACCCCGCCGGAGGAACGGCACCCGGTGCTGACGTTCGTCGGCCCGTACGACGAGAAGCAGATCTCGGCCGCCATCCGGCGTGAACTCCTGCGCGAGGGCCAGGTGTTCTACATCCACAACCGGGTGGAGTCGATCGACAAGGCGGCGGCCCGGCTGAAGGACCTCGTGCCCGAGGCGCGGGTCGCCACCGCGCACGGGCAGATGGGGGAGACCCAGCTGGAGAAGGTGGTCGTCGACTTCTGGGAGAAGGAGTTCGACGTCCTGGTGTCGACCACGATCGTGGAGTCGGGCATCGACATCTCCAACGCCAACACCCTGATCGTCGAGCGCGGCGACACCTTCGGCCTCTCCCAGTTGCACCAGCTGCGCGGCCGGGTGGGCCGTGGGCGGGAGCGCGGGTACGCGTACATGCTGTACCCGCCGGAGAAGCCGCTGACCGAGACCGCCCACGAGCGGTTGGCGACCATCGCCCAGCACACCGAGATGGGTGCGGGCATGTACGTCGCGATGAAGGACCTGGAGATCCGCGGGGCGGGCAACCTGCTCGGCGGTGAGCAGTCCGGGCACATCGCGGGTGTCGGCTTCGACCTCTACATGCGGATGGTCGGCGAGGCGGTGGCCGAGTTCCGGGAGTCGCTGACCAACGGTGGCGAGCCGGAGGAGGAGCCGCTGGAGGTGAAGATCGAGCTTCCGGTCGACGCCCACGTGCCGCACGACTACGCGCCCGGCGAGCGCCTGCGGCTCCAGGCGTACCGCTCGATCGCGGCGGTCAACTCGGAGGAGGACATCACGCAGGTCCGGGACGAGCTGGTCGACCGGTACGGCAAGCTGCCCGACGCGGTGGAGAACCTGCTGATGGTGGCGGCGCTGCGGCTGTACGCCCGGCGTTGCGGGATCTCGGACATCACGTTGCAGGGCTCCAACGTGCGGTTCGGTCCGGTGGAGCTGAGGGAGTCGCAGCAGCTGCGGCTGAACCGGCTCTACCCGCGGAGCCAGGTGAAGGCGTCCACCCGGCTGCTGCTGGTGCCGCGGCCGGCCACGGGCCGGATCGGCGGCAAGCCGCTGGTCGGGCGGGAGCTGCTGGCGTGGTGCCGGGAGTTCCTGTCGGCGATGTTCGACGACCTGGCGGGGGCGAAGAAGCAGTAGCCGGGGATCCCCGGTGGGCGGCGGTCTCGGGCGGTGACGCCCGGGGCCGCCGTTCGCGTTCGCGCCGTGCCCGCCGGGCCCGGACCGATGCCGCCGCGGGGCTGTGCACAGGGCCGTCAGCCGATCTTCCACTGGCCGACCTGCTGGGCGAAGCCGTTGTCGAGGGAGAACTGGACCTTGTCAAGCTTGGTGCCGTTCGGGACCTCGAAGACGACGAAGCCCTTGCCCGTCTCGCCGCCGGCGATGTTGGTCGGGGTCTGGAAGGACTGGCCGGCCTTGGTCTCGGCGAGCGTCGGGCCGTAGGACTGGCCCTGGGCGTCGACCACCTTGGCGCTGCTCCACGGCGCCTCGCTGTAGGTCTTCGAGCCGGTCGGCTTGATCTGGAACTGCACGGCCACGTAGTGCTTGCCGTCCTCGGCCTTGAGGTACGCGTTGGCGCTCTCGGCAGGGTCGACCACCTTCACCGCGGTGACGTCGGCGGTGTTGCCCTTGTCCAGGCTGCCCTTGAGCCCGATCGTGTCGCCGATCTTGGCGGGGGCCTTGGCCGCGTCGGGCGCCTTGGCGGCCTCGGCCGGCTTGCTCTCGGCGGCGGGCTGACCGTCGGCCGGCTTGGCCGGGGCGGAGCCGCTCTCGGCGGCCGGCGTCGCGGCGGCGGTCTGCTTGGCCTCGGTGGAGACGGAGGCGCCGCCGCCGGCGTCGCAGGCGGTCGCGGTCAGGGTGACGAGCACGGCGCCGAGCAGCAGGGCGGCGGTGCGACGGGTGGTGGACATGAGGCTCTCCTGGTCTTCCGGTGTGCCGCCCGGTGCGGCGGTGACAGGAGAAATCACACCACTGACTGTGAACAATGTCAACGACGATTCGTGGAACCTCTCTGTTCACGTGTGAACGGCTCGGAGGTCGGTGCTGGCTATGCTGTGTGATCACACCGGCCGGCCCGGTGCCCCGCCCAGCCCGCCCCCGCCCAGCCCGCCCCCGCGCGCGTCGCAGCCCCGGCGCCGCCGAGGCCGTAGTAGCCGTAGTAGTCGTGGCCGTCGCCGAAGGAGCCCCCATGCCGGACCGTCCCGAGGTGACCGCCGTCGAGATCGCCCGGCTGGCCGGGGTGGGCCGGGCCGCCGTCAGCAACTGGCGCCGCCGGCACCCCGACTTCCCGCGACCGGTCGGCGGCACCGACAGCAGCCCGGCCTTCGCCCTCGCCGAGGTCGAGACCTGGCTCCGCGCCCAGGGCAAGATCGCCGAACTGCCCCTGCTCGAACGCGTCTGGCGGCTGGTCGAGACCCTCCGCGACCCCGCCGGCCACCCCGCCGCCCCGCTGGTCCAGGCCGGCGCCGTCCTCCTGCTGCACCACCGCGAACCGGGTCGCTGGACCGCACTCGCCGCCCAGTCCGAGGCCCGGCTCGCCACCGGCCTGCCCCGCGCGCTGGTCGACGCGGCCGACACCGCCCTCGGCCCCCACGGCGCCGCCGACCTCCACCTGCCCGGGCTGCTCGGCTCCACCCAGCTGGACCTCGCCCGCCTGCTCGCCGAACTCTCCGCGGCGGCCGGACCGCCCGCCGCCTTCGAGCAACTGCTCACCCGCTACGCCGAGGCCAACACCCGGCAGCTCAGCCCGACCCCGCCGGAGGCCGCCGGCCTGCTCGCCGCCGTCGCCGGTGTGCCCGCCACCGTGCTGGACCCGGCCACCGGCCTCGGCGCGCTGCTGCTCGCCCTGCCCCCGACCACCGGCCGGTACGGCCAGGACGCCGACCCGGTCACCGCCGCGCTCGCCCGGCTCCGGCTCGCCCTGCACACGCCCGCCGCCGACCCCGGGCCGCTCCCGCTCGACCTGCGCGCCGGCGACGCCCTGCGCGCCGACGCCCACCCCGGCCGCACCTTCGACGCGGTGCTCTGCCAGCCCCCGTACAACGAGCGGGACTGGGGCCACGACGAGCTGCAGTTCGACCACCGGTGGCCCGGCGGTCTCGTGCCGCCGCGCGGCGAGTCCGAACTCGCCTGGGTGCTGCACTGCCTCGCCCACACCCGCCCGGGCGGCCTCGCGGCCCTCCTCCTCCCCCCGACCGTCGCGACCCGCCGGGCAGGCCGCCGGGTCCGGGCCGAACTGTTGCGCAGCGGCGCCCTGCGCGCCGTCGTCGCGCTCCCCGCCGGCGCCGCACCCCCGTACGGCGTGCCGCTGCACCTCTGGGTGCTGCGCGCCCCGCGCCCGGGGGACGACTTCCGGCAGGTGCTGCTGCTGGACGCGACCTCCGCCCCGCCCTCCCCGGCCGACACCGCGGAGGGCGGCCGGGACAAGGTCCGCTGGCCCGACCTGCACCGGACCGTCCTGGACGCCTGGCGCGCCTTCGACCTCGCCGCCCGTGAGAGCCTGCCGCTCCCCCCGGACCGCCCCGGCGAGTACCGGACCATGGCGGCGATCGACCTGCTCGACGACGAGACCGACCTCTCGCCCACCCGCCACGTCCCGCCCGCCGCCCCGCTCGGCGGCGCGGCCGAACTGTCCCACCTCAGCGGCCGGCTGACCGAGATGCTCGACGCCCTGGGCGACCCCGGCGCGCTGCTCCCGGAGCCGACCGGCTCGGGCTTCGGGACGGGCTCCGAAGCGGGCTCCGAAGCGGGTTTCGGGGCCGGTTCCGGGGCGGGCACAGGCGTGGGCACCGGCGCGGTCGTCACGCTGGGGGAGCTGGTCCGGGCCGGCGTCCTGGAGGTGTACTCCTCCGGCAGCGGCGCACCCGGCCGGCCGGTCGACGCCGACCCGACCGGCACGCCCGTGCTCACCGACCAGGACCTCGCCGCCGGTACCCCGCCCGGTGCCGTTCTCGACCGGTCGGCCGCGACCGCCGACGGCCCCCCGCTGACCAGGCCCGGCGACGTCGTCGTGCCGGCCCTCGGCGGGGCCGGTGCCCGGGTCGTCGGCCCCGCGGGGCCGCCGGCCGGCGCGGCCCTGGGTCGCCAGCTCCACCTGCTCCGGCCCGACCCGGACGCCCTCGACCCGCACTTCCTGGCCGGCCACCTCCGCTCCACCGCGGCCACCCGGCGGGCCGCCAGCCACGCCTCCACCACGACCCGCCTCGACATCCGGCGCGTCGAGCTGCCCCGCCTCCCGATCGCCGAACAGCGGCGCCTCGGCGAGGCGTTCGCCCGCCTCGCCGCGTTCGACACCACCCTGCAGCAGGCCGCCGTGCTCGGCCGCGTCCTCACCCAGGCCCTCACCGACGCCCTCGCCACCGGGACGGCCGCGCCGCCGCACACCCCCTGACGTGCCGTCCGGCGGACCGGCCGCGGCAGACCGGGGCGGGTGGGAGGTCCACTGCCCGGGCTGCGGAGGCGGTCCGAGGGATCCCGGCCCGTCGGGTGGGGGCGGTACGGTGTGCGGGGTCGCTCCGTGACCCGGACGGCCGCCGTACTCACCCGCTCAGGAGCGCGCATGTCAGGGCAGTACCCCGGGCAGTTCGGCCCACCGCCCGGCGGCGCCTTCCCTGGCGGTGGGCCCGCCGGGGGCATACCGGGCGCGGTGCCCTACCCCGGGCCGCCGACCGCCATGGGCCCGGTGCCGTCCGGGCCGCGGCCCGCCGGCCCGTACGGGGTGCTCGGCCGGGTGCTGGTGGTGCTCGCCCCGCTGCTCTCGATCGGCCTGCTCGGCATGGTGCCGTCCCTGCTGCTGGCGGTCCGCCGGCGCCGGGCGTACGACATCGTCGGTGCGGTCGCCTTCGCCGGGCTCTTCCTCGCCTACATCGTCGCGATCGGGGTCGCCGGCAACGGCCCCAAGGGCAGCGCCCCCACCGCCGACACGGTCGGCATGGTGATGATGGTGCTGATGTGGTTCGTCCCGCCGGCGCACTTCCTGGTGATGGACCGGCGTGCGGTCTGGGAGGCGGGCCGCCCGCACCCGGCGGCGCCGGGCGGTCACTACGCCCCGCAGGCCGTCACCGCCCCCTACCCGGCCCAGCCGGCGTACGGCTACCCGGCCCCCGCCGCGCCCACGGCCGCCCGGCCCTTCACCGCCCCCGCCCAGCCCTTCGGCGCCCAGCCCTTCGGCACTCCGGCGCCGTTCGGGACTCCGGCCCAGCCGTTCGGCACCCCCGCCCAGCCGTTCGCCGCCGCCGCGCCGTACCCGCCCGCGCCGGCCCCGGACGCCGGCCCCGCGACCTCCGACGAACTGCGTGAGCTGGGCGAACTGCTGCGCCGCCAGGCCCGCGAGGGCCGGCCGTGACGGTGGCCCGGGTGATCGGGGGCCGCTACCGCCTCACCGAGAAGATCGGCCACGGCGGCATGGGCCAGGTCTGGGCGGGCCACGACGAACGGCTCTTCCGCCCGGTCGCCGTCAAACTGCTCCGCCCCGACCGGCTCCTCGCCGCCACGGGGGCCGACGCCGGGCGCGGCGGGGACCACCGCGCGCCCGGCGACGACCTCCGCCGCCGCTTCCTCCGCGAGTGCCGCACCACCGCGGCCCTCGACCACCCGGGCCTCGTCACCGTCTTCGACGCCGGCGAGGACGGCGGCGAGCTGTACCTCGTCATGCAGCGGGTCACCGGCGTCAGCCTGGCCGACCTGATCGCCGAGGACGCGCCGTTCCCGGTCGAGCGTGCGGTCGCCGTGGCCGCGCAGCTCTGCACCGCGCTGGCCGCCGTCCACGCGGTGCCGGTCGTCCACCGTGACCTGAAACCCAGCAACGTGATGGTCCGTGAGGACGGCCGGACCGTCCTGCTGGACCTCGGCATCGCCACCGCACTCGACCCCGAGGCCACCCGCCTCACCCTCACCGGCGTCCCGATCGGCAGCCCGTCGTACATGGCCCCCGAGCAGGCCCTGGCCGCGACCGTCGACCCGCGCAGCGACCTGTACGCGCTCGGCTGCCTGCTGCACGAGATGCTCGCCGGCGAGGGGCCGTTCCGCGCACCCACCGCGCTGGGCCTGCTGCGCCGTCACGTCGACGACCCGCCGGTGCCGTTGCGCGAGCTGCGCCCCGAGGTGCCGGCGCCGTTGGAGCGGCTGGTCCTCGACCTGCTCGCCAAGCGGCCCGAGGAGCGTCCGGCCGACGCGCAGGAGGTCTACGGGCGGCTGCTCCCGCTGCTTCCCGCCGCCGTCCCGGTGCCGCAGCCCCGGTACGGAGCGCTGCCCGACCCGTCCCGGCCCTACCGGCACCCGCTCCAGCCGCAGCCCCGGGCGGCGGAACCCGCGCCGCAGCCGGGTGGGGCGGCGGTGCCAGCGGCGCCGCCCGCTCCGCCGCGTGCCGAGCCGTCGCCGTTCCTGATGGCCGCCGTGCCGATGCCGCCCACCTCGCAGGGCCCGCCGCCGGCCGGCCCGTTCGCCCCGCCCGGTCCGGTCTCCCCGGTGGAGGGCGACCTCGCGGCAGCTTGCGCCCGGCTCTCCGACCTGGTCGACGCCGGACGGCGTGCCGAGGTGATCGACCTCGCCGCCCGGCTGCTGCCCCGGGTCCGGGCCGAGCTCGGCGACGGCTCCGGGCTGGCCGGCACCGTCCGGGCCATCTACGCCCGCACCCTCCTGCAGGAGCGGCGCCACCGCGAGGCGCTCCCGGAGTACCGGCAGCTCGCCGCCACCGCCGAGGGCGGTCCGCGCGGCCGGGCGGCCGTGGAGTACCGGTACCGGGCCGCCGAGTGCCTCGAACAGCTCGGCCGGGGGGCCGAGGCACTCGCCGAGTACCGGGCGCTGCTCGCCGACTGGCCGGACACCGACCAGGAGCGGGTGCTGGACCTGCGCGAGCGGATCGGCGGACTGCTCGCGGCGCTCGGTGAGGCCGAGGCGGCCTGGTCGTGGCTGCTCCAGCTGCTCTTCGACCGTGAGCGCCGCGAAGGCCCGCACCACCCGGCCGTGCGCAGGCTCCGCCGGACCCTCGACTCGCTGCAGCCCCACCACGTCACCACCGCCGATCCCCGCGCCACGCCCTGGCCTCCGTCGCACCGTCCCTGATCGCTTCCGGGGGCGTCCGCCGGTCCGACTTCCTGCGTGCGGGCATGACTTTCGACAGATCCGCAGCCCCCGCGTGTTCCGTAGGGTCGTGCGGATGTGGACGAGCGCGCGATGGGCGGACCGGGGGTTGCTGGCGGTGGCGGCGGCCGGGATCGGGCTGAGCCCGGTGGCCCCCTGGTGGGTGGTGCCGGCGATCGGGGCGGCCTTCCTGGCCGGCCGGCGGACGGACCGGGCGCGCCCGGCGGTGGTGGTGCTGGCCGTCCTGGTCGCCGCCGGGGTGCTGGCCGCGGTGGCGGTGCCGGCGTGGATGGTGGCGGGGACGTCGTTCGTGTCGCTGCTGGTCTGCGCCGGGATGGCGCCCTGGATGGTGGGCCGGTTCTGGCGGCAGTCGCAGGAGCTGGTGCGGGCCGGCTGGGAGCGGGCGGAGCGCCTGGAACGTGAGCAGCGGCTGGTGGCCGAGCAGGCCCGGATGCGCGAACGGGCCCGGATCGCCCAGGACATGCACGACGCCCTCGGTCACGACCTGAGCCTGATCGCCCTGCGGGCCGGCGCCCTGAAGCTGGCGCCGGACCTGGCCGGGCCGCACCGCGAGACGGCCCAGGAGATCAGGGCGGGTGCGGCGGCAGCGGTCGAGCGCCTCGGCGAGGTGATCGGGATCCTGCGGGACGAGGCCGACGAGCACGACGCCCGGGGTCCCGCCGACGCGGGTGTCCCGCAGCTGGTGGCCGAGGCGGCGGCGGCCGGTCTGGAGGTCCGGCTGACCGTGACCGGCGAGCCGGACGGCCTGTCGCGGGCGGCCGAGCACGCCGCGTACCGGGTGGTCCAGGAGGCGCTGACCAACGCTGCCAAGCACGCGCCGGGGGCGCCGGTGGAGGTGCGGGTCGCGTACTCGGCGGACGGCGCCCGCGTCCTGGTGGCCAACGGCCCGTCACCGTCGGCCCTCGCGCCGTCGCCCCTCCGGTCCTCGCCCCTGCCGTCGTCAACACGTCCGTCGTCGGCACCGGGGGCCGTGCCCGGGAGCGGTGGCCGGGGTCTGATCGGCCTGGCCGAGCGGGTCCGGCTGGCGGGCGGCACCTTCGACCACGGGCCGTGCGCCGCAGGCGGGGGCGGGGGCGGGGGCTTCGAGGTGTCCGCCTCCCTGCCGCGGTCCGGCGCGCCGGCCGTTCCGCCACCCGGGCCGGTCGTCGTGTCGCCGGCCCGCGAACTGCGGCACGCCCGCCGGCGGGTGGGCCGGATGATGGCGGCGGTCGTCCTGGCGCCGCTGGCGACCGCGCTGGTGCTGACCGCGGGCCTGCGCGCGTGGACGATCTACTCCACCGGCCGCGCCGTGCTGGACCCGGCGGACTACGCGTCGCTCCGGGTCGGCCAGGACCGCGCGACCGTGCAGCGGTTTCTGCCGGACCGTCAGGTTCCGTACCATCCGTCCGTGGGCGATCCTCCGCCCCGGGGAGAAGGAGTGACGTGCGAGTACTACGCGATCACGGCCGAGCCGTTCAACAACGACCGCTCCGGGGACGCGTACCGGCTCTGCTTCCGGGGGGACGTGCTGATCTCCCTGGACGCCCTCGTCTCGTGAGCGCCGGATGAGCGGCCCGGAGCCGGCCACGACCGGTCTGCCGATCCGGGTGGTGATCGCGGACGACGAGCCGATGGTGCGGGCCGGTGTGCGGGCGGTGCTCACGACCGACCCGGGGATCGAGATCGTCGCCGAGACCGGGGACGGCCGGGAGGTGGTCGAGCTGGTGCGGCGGCACCGGCCGGACGTCGCCGTGCTGGACATCCGGATGCCCGGTACCGACGGCATCACCGCCGCCGCCGAGATCCGCCGGACGGCCGTGACCACCCGGACCGGGTCCGCGACCGGGATCGTCATGCTGACGACCTTCGGCGAGGACGACTACATCCTGCGGGCCCTCGGCGGCGGCGCCAACGGGTTCCTGATCAAGTCGGGCGAACCGGAGGAGCTGATCGCCGGCGTCCGGGCGGTGGCGGACGGCGCGGCCTACCTCTCACCCCGGGTGGCCGCCCGGGTCGTGGCCCACCTCGCCGCCGCCGGGTCCGGCGGGCCTGCCGACCGGCGTGCCGCCGCCCGTGAACAGGTGGCCGGACTCACGGCCCGGGAGCGGGACGTCCTGGCGCTGGTCGCGGCCGGGTTGTCGAACGGCCAGATCGCCCGCCGGATCGGTGTGGTGGAGGGGACGGTGAAGGCCCACGTGAGCTCCGTCCTGGCGCGGCTGGGGGTGGCCAACCGGGCGGCCGCGGCCGTCCTCGCCCACGAGGCCGGTCTGACCGCGGCCTCCGGAACCTGACCCCGCCGCCGGGTCCGTGTCCGGACCCGGGGCGGCGGCCGGCGTCGTGGCCCGGGCCAGCAGCAGCGGCCCGAGCGGCCGGACGCCGTTCTGCGAGTCGACCAGCGCCGTCGCCGAGGGCAGCAGCGCGACGACCAGCGCGGTCGTGACCGTTCCGCCGAGAGCGGCCCCCGCGACCACGTCGTGCGGGTAGTGCACGCCGGCCGCCACCCGCAGCGCCGACGTCCCGAGGCCGACCGGGACGACCAACCAGGCCCGGCGCGGGCTCAGCAGCACGAGGCCGGTGGCCAGCGAGACGGCCAGGGTCGCGTGGTTGCTGGGGAACGACCAGTCGCCGGGCGGAGGGCAGTCCGCGAGCACGGTGGCCGGGAGCCCGACCAGCGCGCGGCAGGGCCGCTCCTCGTCGATCACGGTCTTCAGCACCTCGCTCGCCCCGTACGCGAGCACCGTCCCGAGGCCGGTGAGCACCACCCCCGCGACCGTGCGGGCGTCCCGTCGCCCCCGCGCCGTCCACCAGCCGAGCGCCAGCAACAGGCCCAGCACCAGCAGTCCGGCCTCGGTCGCGGGCTCCACCAGCTCGGCCGCCGGGCGCGGCGCGTCGGCGACGGCCTCCACCACCCGCCGGTAGCCGGTGGCGGACGCGCCGGCGACCACCCGGACCGGTCCTTCCCCACCCCCGTGCGCGGGGGCCAGCAGGCCGACCAGACAGGCCCCTGCCGCCGGAAGCACCACGGCGAGGGTCACCCGCAGACCCGCCGTCCGTCCTGCTGTCCGTGCTCCCGCCCTCCGTCCGTTCCTCGTCCGCCCACCCGATGCCCGACCGCTCCCGGTTGCCCGGCGCTCGGCCGTCCGCCTCCCGGCAGCGTTGTTCCTGACCGTTTTCGACATGATCGGGACGGTAGGAGCAGCAGGTGGGCCACGACCTGACCCGAAAGGCAGACGGCGACCTGGACGATCGTCAGGGTTTACGCCCGAAGCCCGAAGCCCGAAGCCGAGGCCCGAAGCCCGAAGCCCGAGACACGAGGCCCGAAGCCCGCGCCGCCCCGTGTGACCCGTTCGGGCCACGGTCCGCGCCTGGCCGCCCGCCCCGGCCTAGGCTCGGGAGGAACGCCCGGCCGCCCCCTCGCCGCCCAGCCCCGACCCCGCCGCGCGCCTTCCCCCGTAGCCACGGAAGCCTCCCGGAGATCGCCATGCACCGTCGTCGGACCGCCGCCGCCGGTGCCCTGCTGGCCGTTGCGGGCCTGTCCGCGTGCGGGAACGCCGGGCTGACGGCGGGCACCGCGGCGGTGCTGGACGGCCGGCGGATCCCGGTCGGGGCGGTGGAGGCGCGGGTGGCCGCACTGCGGCACGTGTCCGGCGGCGCGTCGGCCGATGCCCGGCAGGAGTCGGACGGACTGGTCAGGCGGGCCGTCACCGATCTGGTGCTCGACGCGGTGGTGGCCCGGGCGGTGGCCGACCGGGGGCCGGCGGTCGGTGCGGCCGAGGTGGCGGCGGCCCGCGCGGCGGAGGAGGTGCGTTACGGCGGCGCGGAACCGCTGGCCGGGGCGCTCGCCGGGCTGGGCGTGCCGGGCGGGGCGATCGACGACCACCTCCGCCGCCGGCTGGGGATCCACCGCCTCGCCGCGGCCGCCGGCCAGGACGCCGGCACCCCGACGGGAGACAGGGCGGTCCGCCGGGCCCTGGCCGCCGCCGCCGTCGCCCTCCACCTGCGGGTCAACCCCCGGTACGGCACCTGGGACCCGGACCGCGTCGGCCTCGCCCCCGCCGCCCACCCCTGGCTCGCGCGCTGACCGCTCCGGACGGCGCGGGCGGGGTGCGGAGCGGCGGACGGCGGCAGGCACTCCCGGGCGGCCGGGCGCCGAAACCCGCGAGCGGGGAGACGACGGCGCCGGGTAGGTTCGGGGATGTGACGACGAATCCTCCGGGCGCGAAGCTGATCCTCCTCACCACCACCCACCGGGTGGCCCCCGGGCTGCTGTCCTGGTCCGCGTGGGAGGCCCTGCGGTCGGCGGGGCGGGTGCTGGCGGGGGACGCCGGGCATCCGCAGCTCGCCCCCGTACGACAGGCCGGCGTCGAGGTGGAGGTCGTGCCGGCCGGCTCCGCGCCGTCGCTGGCCAGGCTCCTGACCGGGCAGCAGGCCGGGGAGGGCCCGACGGTCTGGCTGGGTGGTCCGGACGGGGACCCGGGGCTGACCGACGCGCTGGCGCGCCTCGCGGTGGAGCACGCGGGCGAGGTGCCGGAGATCGAGGTGCTGCCGGGCTCGTACGACCTGCCGGGCGCCCGCCTGCTGGACCTGGCCTCCGTGATGGACCGCCTCCGCTCGCCGGGCGGCTGCCCGTGGGACGCCGAGCAGACCCACGCCAGCCTGGTGAAGTACCTGGTCGAGGAGGCCTACGAGCTGGTCGAGGCGATCGAGGAGGGGGACCGCGACACGCTCCGCGAGGAGCTCGGAGACGTCCTGCTCCAGGTGTTCTTCCACTCCCGCATCGCCGAGGAGCACCCCACCGACCCCTTCTCGGTGGACGACGTGGCGGGCGACATCGTCGAGAAGCTGATGTACCGGCACCCGCACGTGTTCGGGGACGCCGAGGCGACGGGCGCCGCCGAGGTGGAGGCGAACTGGGAGACGCTGAAGGCCGCCGAGAAGTCGGAGCGCGAGTCGGTGCTGGACGGCGTGCCGGCCGGGCTGCCGTCGCTGGCGTACGCGGCGAAGCTGGTGTCGCGGGTGCGCCGGTCCGGGTTCGCGGGCGTGTCGGACGAGCCGTACGAGCTGCCCGCGGAGCTCACGCCGGAGTCGGCGGGCGGGCTGCTGCTCGCGGTGGCGCAGCGCGCGCACGACGCGGGGGTGGACGTGGACGCCGCGCTGCGGGCGGCGGCACGCGGCTACCGGGACGCGGTCCGCGCGGCCGAGGGCCTCAAGCCCGAGCAGTCGGAGCAGCCCGAGCAGCCGGAGTAGTCGGAGCCGCCCGGGCCACCCGCGCGGCGGACCGGGGCGCCCGGCCCGCCACCGCGAGTCAGACCCGCGCGACGTCCCTCGCCGGCCGCCGCTGCGCCGGGACGACCTCGCCGATCGCCTCGCCGACCAGCGCGACCAGTTCGGCGAGCCGCTCCAGGTCGAGGTGGTCGGGCAGGTCGGCGAGCGACACGATCCGCTCGCCGTCCGGTCCGGCCACGCAGAACAGGTCGATCGGGCCGAGGTGCTTCTCGGCGGTGTCGACGAGGGCGGCGACGTCGCTGGGGCGGCGGATGTCGCCGCAGACGCCGACGACCGGGCAGCCCGGCCGGTCGAGCTCGGTGGCGAGGTCCTCGGCGATGCCGACCTGCTGGTCGGCGATGAGGATCCCGGCTGCTCCGGCGGCGGTGAACCTGCGGGCGAGGTCGGCCCCCGACCCGCCGTGGAGTACCGCGATCACGACGACCGAACCGGTGTCCCGCATGGTGTTGCTCCTCCCTGTGGGCGGCCCCGCACCGGCGCCCACGGACATCTTGCGGAGGATCGTAGGCACGTCCTGACCCTCCGCAACAGGGAATACCCCTCAGGTGACCAGACTCACGCCTGTCGTGTCCGACTTGCACCCGGGATACCGTCGTTCCATGCCAGTCCAGCCCGCCTCCGCCCGCCCTCCGCTCTTCACCTGGGACTTCGCCGCCGACCCGTACCCGGCGTACGCGTGGCTGCGCGAGCACGAGCCGGTGCACCGCACCACCCTGCCGAGCGGCGTGGAGGCGTGGCTGGTGACGCGGTACGCGGACGCCCGGCAGGCGCTGGCGGACGGCCGGCTCTCCAAGAACCCGGCGAACCACAGCGAGCAGGCGCACCGCGCCGGCCGGGTCGGCATCCCGGGCGAGCGCCAGGCCGACCTGATGACGCACCTGCTGAACATCGATCCGCCGGACCACACCCGGCTCCGCCGTCTGGTGTCGAAGGCGTTCACGCCGCGCCGGGTGGCGGCCTTCGAGCCCCGGGTGCAGCAGCTGACCGACCGGCTGATCGACGGGTTCGCGGAGCGCGGGAGCGCCGACCTGATCCACGAGTTCGCCTTCCCGCTCCCCATCTACGCGATCTGCGACATGCTCGGGGTGCCCGCCGAGGACCAGGACGACTTCCGGGACTGGGCCGGGATGATGATCCGGCACGGCGGTGGCCGGCGCGGCGGTGTGGGGCGCGCGGTGAAGCGGATGCGCGAGTACCTGGCGGAGCTGATCCACCGCAAGCGGGCGGACCTCGGGGACGACCTGATCTCCGGGCTGATCCGGGCCGGTGACCACGGCGAGCACCTCACCGAGAACGAGGCCGCGGCGATGGCCTTCATCCTGCTCTTCGCCGGGTTCGAGACGACCGTGAACCTGATCGGCAACGGCACGTACGCGCTGCTGCGCAATCCCGGCCAGCGCGCCCTGCTCCAGGAGTCGATCGCCCGTGGCGAGAGCGGTCTGCTGGAGACCGGGATCGAGGAACTCCTGCGCTACGACGGGCCGGTGGAGCTGGCGACGTGGCGGTTCGCGACCAGCCCGCTGACCATCGGAGGGGTGGACATCCCGGCCGGGGACCCGGTGCTGGTCGTGCTCGCGGCGGCGGACCGGGACCCGGCGCGGTTCGCCGACGAGAACACCCTCGACCTGGCCCGCGCGGACAACCCGCACCTGGGCTTCGGGCACGGCATCCACTACTGCATCGGCGCCCCGCTGGCCCGGTTGGAGGGGCGGTCCGCGCTGGCCACGCTGCTCTCCCGGCTGCCCGACCTGCGGCTCGCCGAGAGCCCGGAGAACCTGCGGTGGCGCGGTGGTCTGATCATGCGTGGACTTCGTGAACTTCCCGTGGAATTCACCCCCGAGAAGATGCCCGAAAGGGCCTCTTCCGGGCAGTCGTCCGGTGCTCCGTCCGATCGGTGAGGCGACCCGCGACACGCTGACGGAAGGTCTCCGACCAGGCAGGACGGCGAGATTGAACCGTCACCAACCCGGACATAGCGCCCCCGTTGGTGGGCGATCCATCACCTGACGTGATTTCCGTGTGATACCGACGATATGAGCTTGTGATTGCTCTACGGATCTGTCTACTCTCCGTGGAGTTCGCAGCTGCGAGCCCCGAGCACGGAACGCCGAGTCCTGCCCGTCGTGCCCCGGGAAACCGACCAGACCCTGGGCAGGGGCGGGGGAACCAGGTTTGTTGCCGTCCCCCACGGCTTGGGGTGAAGCCGCCTCGCGCGGCCGGGCCACCTCCCGGTCCGAACCCGACAGCTCACCTCGCAGGCGTGCGGAGAGGGACCTCTTCATGCTGTTCGTCGGAACCGGCCGTCATCGTCGTCGTACCCAGACCGAGAAGGCCATCGCCGTCGCCGGCGTCGCCGGTGTCGGGCTGGCCCTGCCGATCCTCAGCGCCACCGGTGCCTCCGCCGCCCCGGTCTCCACCTGGGACGCGGTCGCCCAGTGCGAGGCCGGCGGCAACTGGAGCATCAACACCGGCAACGGCTTCTACGGCGGCCTGCAGTTCACGCCCAGCACCTGGAAGGCGTTCGGCGGCACCTCGTACGCGCCGCAGGCCAACCAGGCCTCCAAGGCGCAGCAGATCTCGGTGGCCGAGAAGGTCCTCGCCTCGCAGGGGCCGGGCGCCTGGCCGGTCTGCTCCAAGAAGGCGGGCCTGAGCAAGGGCGGCGCCCCGGCGGCGGTCGACACCTCGGCGGACGCCAAGCCGGCCGTCCCGCAGGCCGCCACCCAGCCGAGCGCGCCGCAGACCACCGCCCCGCAGACCACCGCGCCGAAGCACGCCGCGCCGAAGTCGGCCCAGCAGGAGAAGCCGGCCCAGGCGGCCAAGCAGGCCCCGAAGCACGCCGCGCCGAAGCCGCAGGCCCAGCAGGACCGGCCGCAGGTGCAGCAGTACGGGCAGGCCCCGTCCTTCTCCGGCACGTCCGGCTGGGACGCCGACGCGAAGGTGTTCTGGTACGAGAACAACGGCGGCTGGTACTGGACCAGCCACCAGAGCGTCTACCAGCAGTACGCCGGTCAGGCCGCGGTCCAGGACGCCCGTCCGGCCGCCGCCCAGAGCGCCCCGGCCGCCCAGCAGAGCGCGGGCCACGGCTACACCGTCCGGGCGGGCGACACGCTCGCCGGCATCGCCGCCGGCCAGGGTGTCTCCGGCGGCTGGCAGGCGCTCTACGACGGCAACCGCGGCACCGTCGGCGGCGACCCCGACCTGATCGTCCCCGGCCAGGTGCTCACCCTCGGCTGATGCCGTTTCGCCGGTGGATCGCGAGGGGGGCCGGGTTCGACCGGGTCCGGCCCCTTCGTCCCGATCCGGCCCCCCTCCGTGGGGCAACCAGGTGAACTACCGGCGGGTAGCCGTGCCACACGCTGAGACGGGACCCGGGCCGACGTGGCCCGGAGAGCCCGTGCGGTTAGGCTCTGGTCGTAACGACTCCGCAATCGTCCGGCCGACAGCACCCACCGTCAGCCGAACCTGTTTCCGCTAGGAGATGCCTCGTGCCGTCCATCGATGTCGTCGTAGCCCGTGAGATCCTCGACTCGCGTGGCAACCCCACGGTCGAGGTCGAGGTGGGCCTCGACGACGGCAGCACCGGCCGCGCCGCTGTCCCGTCGGGTGCCTCCACCGGCGCCTTCGAGGCGCTGGAGCTCCGCGACGGTGACAAGAACCGCTACTTCGGCAAGGGCGTGGAGAAGGCCGTCCTGGCCGTCATCGAGCAGATCGGCCCGGAGCTCGTCGGCTACGACGCCACCGAGCAGCGCCTGATCGACCAGGCCATGCTCGACCTGGACGCCACCCCGGACAAGTCCTCGCTCGGCGCCAACGCCATCCTGGGCGTCTCGCTGGCCGTCGCGCACGCCGCCTCCGAGGCCAGCGACCTGCCGCTGTTCCGCTACCTGGGCGGTCCGAACGCGCACGTCCTGCCGGTCCCGATGATGAACATCCTCAACGGCGGCTCGCACGCGGACTCCAACGTCGACATCCAGGAGTTCATGATCGCTCCGATCGGCGCGGAGTCCTTCTCCGAGGCCGTCCGCTGGGGCGTCGAGGTCTACCACACCCTCAAGGGTGTGCTGAAGGAGCGCGGCCTCTCCACCGGCCTGGGCGACGAGGGCGGCTTCGCCCCGAACCTGGACTCCAACCGCGAGGCCCTGGACCTCATCGTCGAGGCGATCCAGAAGGCCGGCTACGTGCCGGGCAAGGACGTCGCGCTGGCGCTGGACGTCGCCTCCTCCGAGTTCTACGAGGACGGCGCCTACCAGTTCGAGGGCAAGGCGCTCACCTCCGCCGAGCTCATCGAGTACTACGCCGGCCTGGTCGCCGCCTACCCGCTGGTCTCCATCGAGGACCCGCTGGACGAGTCGGACTGGGACGGCTGGAAGGCCATGACCGACAAGCTGGGCGACAAGGTCCAGATCGTCGGCGACGACCTGTTCGTCACCAACCCGGCCCGCCTGGCCCGTGGCATCGAGACCGGCACCGCCAACGCGCTGCTGGTGAAGGTGAACCAGATCGGCTCGCTGACCGAGACCCTGGACGCCGTCGAGCTGGCCCAGCGCAACGGCTACCGCTGCATGATGTCGCACCGCTCCGGCGAGACCGAGGACGTCACCATCGCCGACCTGGCCGTCGCGACCAACTGCGGCCAGATCAAGACCGGTGCCCCGGCCCGCTCCGAGCGCGTCGCCAAGTACAACCAGCTGCTGCGCATCGAGGAGATCCTCGACGACGCCGCCGAGTACGCCGGCCGCGGCGCCTTCCCGCGGTTCAAGTACGAGGGCTGACACACACAGCTCCCGCCGGTGCCCCGCCTGTTCACCCCGTAGGGTGGACGGCGGGGCACCGTCGCGACCAGGAGGGGACACCGGAGATGGCAGGCTGGAGGATCCCGGGCTTGGCGGCCCGGCCTCGGTTCACGAGCCGGGCGACCGTCCTCGTGCTGGTGCTCTGCTCGCTGGTGGCGATCCTGGCGTACCCGACGCGGCAGTTCATCTCGCAGCGTTCCGAGATCTCCTCCCAGCGGGCCAAGGCCGAGCACGCCCGGCAGCAGGTCGAGCAGCTCCGCCGGGAGAAGGCCCGCTGGCAGGACCCCGAGTACGTCAAGGTGCAGGCCCGCGCCCGGCTGCACTACGCGATGCCGGGGGAGACCCCGTACATCGCGGTGGACCCGGCCGCCGGGGAGGCGACCAGGTCGTCCGTCGGCGCGCCGCCGCCCGCACAGGGCCCGGCCACCGGGCCGGCCAAGGCGGCCAGGCCCTGGTACGCCGGCATCTGGGACTCGGTGGACGCCGCCGCAGCCCCTGCCGCCGCCCCGGCCGCCGCCTCCGCCCCTCCCTCACCACCCGCCCCCGCCCCCGCTGGAGACAGCTCCTCCCATGACCACTGAGAACCACCCCACCGTCTCCGACGAGGACGTCGCGGCCATCGCCGCGCAGCTCGGCCGGGTCCCGCGCGGCCTGCGCGGCGTGGCCCACCGCTGCCCCTGCGGCAACCCGGACGTCGTGGAGACGGCCCCC
Source organism: Streptomyces sp. BE303 (assembly GCF_036290945.1). Classification (NCBI taxonomy): domain Bacteria; kingdom Bacillati; phylum Actinomycetota; class Actinomycetes; order Kitasatosporales; family Streptomycetaceae; genus Streptomyces; species Streptomyces sp. BE303. Next base: position 6,219 of record NZ_JAQYWZ010000331.1, on the reverse strand, counting down.
CGGCTGCCGGACGGCACGCCGTTCCCGACCCTGTACTACCTGACCTGCCCCAAGGCCGCCTCGCTGATCGGCACCCTGGAGGCGGACGGCGTGATGAAGGAGCAGAGCGCCCGGCTGGCCGAGGACCCGGAGCTGGCCGCCGCCTACCGGAAGGCGCACGAGGACTACATCGCCCGGCGCGACGCCATCGAGGTGCTGGAGGGCTTCCCGAGCGCCGGCGGCATGCCGGACCGGGTCAAGTGCCTGCACGTGCTGGTCGGCCACTCGCTGGCGGCCGGCGAGGGCGTCAACCCGCTCGGCGACGAGGCGATCGGCCTGCTGGAGGACTGGTGGGCCAAGGGCCCGTGCGTCTCCCCCGCCGAGGTCACCGCGGCCGGTGAGCGGGTGGCCCGCAACCGGGCCAAGGCGAAGGACGACGCGGCCGTGATCGCGGCCAAGGAGCAGAAGACCGCCGAGCGCGCCGCCAAGCGGGCCTCCCAGGAGGCCGGGGAGGACGGCGCGTGACCGTCACCAGGGTCGCCGCGATCGACTGCGGCACCAACTCGATCCGGCTGCTCGTCGCCGACCTCGACCCGGAGACCGGCGCGATCACCGACCTCGACCGGCGGATGGTGATCAACCGGCTGGGCCAGGGCGTGGACCGGACCGGCCGACTGCACCCGGACGCGCTGGCCCGCACCTTCGCGGCCTGCCGGGAGTACGCGGAGGTCGTGTCCGGCTTCGGGGTGGACCCCGGGCGGATCCGCTTCGTGGCGACCAGCGCCTCCCGGGACGCCGAGAACAGCGCCGAGTACATCGAGGGCGTGCGCGCCGTCCTGGGCGTGGAGCCCGAGGTCGTCAGCGGCGAGGAGGAGGCGCACCTCTCGTTCGTCGGCGCCACCAAGGAGTTCACCGGCGGTCAGTTCCCGGCGCCGTACCTGGTCTTCGACCTGGGGGGCGGCTCGACCGAGTTCGTGCTCGGGGACGAGGACGTGCGGGCCGCGCGTTCGGTGGACATCGGCTGCGTCCGGCTGACCGAGCGGCACTTCGGCGGCGCCGAGCTGCCCTCGGCGGAGCAGGTCGAGGAGGCGCGGGCGCACGTCCGGGCCGAGCTGGACCGGGCGGCGGAGAGCGTCCCGCTGACCGGTGCGGCCACCCTGGTCGGCCTGGCGGGCACGGTGACCACCCTCTCGGCCATCGCCCAGGACCTCCCCCGGTACGACTCCGAGGCGATCCACCACTCACGGATGAGCCGCGCCGAGGTGGCCGCGATCGCCGAGCGGCTGCTGCGCGCCACCCACGCGGAGCGGGCGGCCATTCCGTCGATGCACCCGGGCCGGGTGGACGTGATCGCCGCCGGAGCGCTGGAACTGCTGGAGATCATGGAGCGGACCGGCGCCGCCGAGGTGGTCGTCAGCGAGCACGACATCCTGGACGGGATCGCCTGGAGCATCGTTTCCTGACCGGGCCCCGCCCCCCCTGCCACGCCGTTTTCCCGGCCCCGGCACCCCGTTGCGGGTGCCGGGGCCGGGGCGCGCCCGGGGCCGTGCGGGAAAGTTCGTGAATTTCTTCACATGGAGATCCCGCCATTCGCCCCGGGGACGGGCCCGGTCCGTCCGATATGTGGGACCGAAGGCCCGCCCGGCATGACAGCCGCTGGATCGCAGGTCCCGTCCCGCCAGAGGTTTGAAAATCGAAATCCTGTGGGGGAACCCGGGCCCCGTACGGATCGTTGCTGCTCAGCGGGGCCGTTCGAACGGACGTGCTCACGGAGGGGCCGGACGGGCCGCGAGGAGTCGACCGGGAAGCGATTTTGGGGGCGCGAAGTGTAGCACGGGGTGTCCAGAAGCTTGTGAGCGGGCTCACGAAGGCTGCTCCGAACGGTGCTGGATACTTTCGGATATGAGCACCACGGAGCGTCCTCGCATCCTCATTGTCGGCGGTGGTTACGTCGGCCTGTATGCCGCGATGCGCATCCTCAAGAAGATGCGTTACGGCGAAGCGACCGTCACGGTCGTCGACCCGCGGTCGTACATGACGTACCTGCCCTTCCTCCCCGAGGCGGCCGGCGGCAACGTCGCGCCCCGCAACCTCGTCGCGCCGCTGCGCAGCGCCCTCAAGCAGGCGGAGGTGCTCACCGGTGCGGTCACCGGTGTGGACCACGCCCGTAAGGTCGCCACCATCCAGCCCGCGGCCGGCGACTCGTACGAGCTGCCCTTCGAGTACCTGGTCGTCGCGACCGGCTCGGTCTCCCGCACCTTCCCGATCCCGGGTCTGGCGGAGCACGGCATCGGCATGAAGACCGTGGAGGAGGCCATCAGCCTCCGCAACCACGTCATGGCGCAGCTGGACAAGGCCGAGTCCACCACCGACGAGGCGATCCGCCGCAAGGCGCTGACCTTCGTCGTCGTCGGCGGCGGCTTCGCCGGCGTCGAGACGATCGCCGAGATCGAGGACATGGCGCGCGACGCCGCCAAGATCTACAAGACGGTCAGCCGCGACGACATGCGCTTCATCCTGGTGGAGGCGGCCAACCGCATCCTCCCGGAGATGGGCCCGGACCTCGGTCTGTGGACCAAGGAGAAGCTCGAAGAGCGTCAGATCGAGATCTACATCGAGACCTCGATGGACTCCTGCGTCGACCAGCACGTCGTGCTGAAGAACGGCGTCGAGGCGGACGCCTCCACCATCGTGTGGACCGCCGGCGTGAAGCCGAACCCGGTGCTGGCCGAGTTCGGTCTGCCGCTGGGCCCCCGCGGCCACGTCGACACCGCGCCGACCCTGCAGGTCCAGGGCTTCGACTACGTCTGGGCCGCCGGCGACAACGCCCAGGTGCCGGACCTCGCCGCCGGCGAGGGTGCCTGGTGCCCGCCGAACGCGCAGCACGCCGTCCGCCAGGCCGCCGTCCTCGGTGACAACGTCATCTCCGGCATGCGCGGGTTCCCGCAGCAGGAGTACAAGCACAAGAACCTGGGTGCGGTCGCCGGTCTCGGCCTGCACAAGGGCGTGGCGATCCTCTTCGGCAAGTACAAGCTGAAGGGCCGTCCGGCCTGGTGGTTCCACCGCCTGTACCACGGCGCCATGGTCCCCACCATGAACCGCAAGGTCCGCGTCTTCACCGACTGGACCCTGGCCGTCTTCCTGAAGCGCGAGGCCGTCGGCCTGTCGCAGATGGAGAAGCCGTTCGAGGCGTTCCAGGAGGCCGCGGCGCCCGCGCCCAAGCCGGTCGAGGCCGCCAAGCCCGCCGAGGCCGCCAAGCCTGCTGCCGACAAGGAGCTCGCCGGCAGCAAGTAGGCGACTGCGGACCCCGGTGTGGGAGCACCGGGGTATGAGTCGGAGGCCCTCCGCCCGGCAGCGTTGCCGGACCACGACCTCCGTGGTGCTCAGCCGGCTGTGCGAGTCGGGCGGAGTACGAGAAGTACGAGAAGGCCCCCGCCGAACCCTCTGGCGGGGGCCTTTCCGTGTCCGGTGCCGAACCGGCCCGGGGTCAGTCCGTCTTGATGCTGGCGAGGATGTCCAGCTTGGACGCCCGGCGGGCGGGCCAGAAGGCGGCGACCAGGCCGACCAGGCCGGCCAGTACCAGGAAGACCAGCAGCTGGCCGAACGGGAGGACCGTGGTCAGCCCCTGCAGGTTGGACTTCAGCGTGCCGTTGATCGCCCAGGCCATGAAGGCGCCGAGCAGGACGCCGATGCCGGCGCCGAAGACCGAGATCACCATGGACTCCAGGCGGACCATCCGCTTGATGCCGCCGCGGTCCAGGCCGATCGCCCGCAGCATGCCGATCTCGCGCTTCCGCTCGAAGACCGACATCGCGAGGGTGTTGATCACCCCGAGGACCGCGACGATCACGGACATCGCCAGCAGGCCGTACATCATGTTCAGCGCGAAGGTGATCATCTGGCTGAAGTCGTCACGGACGTCCTGCTTGGACTTGATCTCGATCACCGGGTTGGCGCCGGTGGCGCTCTTCAGGGCCTGCTTGAGGCTGTCGCTCTCCCCGTCGGCGCCCTTGACCAGGACGTTGTTCAGGTACGGCTGCGGCTCGTGCTTGACGATCTCGCTGTTGGCCAGCATGACCGGACCCAGCAGCCCGGCCTTGGTGTAGACGCCGCCGACGGTCAGGGCGCCGGTGGTCTCGTCGGGGAAGGTGACGTTCATCGTCGAGCCGGTGGTGACGCCGAACTTCTTCGCGACGTCCTCGTCGACCAGCAGCTGTCCCTTGCCGACGGCGGCGACGGAGCCGCTCTTCAGCTCCACCGAGACCAGCTTGTCGAAGGTGTCCGCGTTCAGGCCGGTGATCGCCTTGGAGGTGCCGTTGAGCTCCCAGTAGACGGTGGTCAGCGGCGACGAGGCGGTCACGCCCGGGGCTTTGGCGATCTCACCCGGGACCTTGTCGGACAGGCTCATGCCGTTGGCGGCCGAGACCAGGAAGTCCGCCTTCATCGAGCTGGTGACGGCCTTGTCGAGCGTGTCGGAGACCGAGGCGCCGATCACCGTCAGCCCGGTGACCAGGGTCATGCCGATGGTGAGCGCGGCAGCGGTGGCCGCGGTGCGGCGCGGGTTGCGCACCGCGTTCTGCCGGGCCAGCTTGCCCGGCGTGCCGAACAGCCGGCCGAGGACCGGGCCGACGAGCGCGATCACCGGGCGGGAGAGCAGCGGCAGCAGGATGAAGACGCCGAGGAGGGCGAGCACGGCGCCGATCGCGACCGGGACCCAGCCGTCGGAGTTGCCCTTGGCCGCGCCGAAGGCGGCCAGTGCTATGCCGCCGGCGGCCAGCAGCGAGCCGATCACGTTCCGGACCACCAGCGACTTCTGGGAGGCGGGCTGGTCGCCGCTGCTCATCGCGGCCACCGGGGCGATCCGGGAGGCGCGCATGGCGGGCATCAGGGCGGAGAGGACCGTGACCAGGACGCCGACGACCAGGGTGACCACCACGGTCAGCGGCTTGATGACCAGCGAACCGGTCGGCATGCCGTCGCCCAGCGAGGCGATCAGGGACTGCATCCCGGCGCCGATGCCGACACCGGCGACCAGGCCGGCCAGCGCCGACACGGTGCCGATCGCCAGGGCCTCGACCAGGACGGACCGGGTGACCTGCTTGCGGCTGGCGCCGATCGCGCGGAGCAGGGCCAGCTCCTTGGTGCGCTGGGCGACCAGCATGGTGAAGGTGTTGGCGATGATGAAGATGCCGACGAAGAGCGAGATCGCGGCAAATGAGAGCAGCATCATGCGCATGCCCTCGGTGCCGCTGGTGATCATCCGCTCCTCCTCGGCCTTGAGCTGCTCGCCGGTGCGGACCTCGATCTGCTGGCCGGGCTTGAGCTTCTCGTCGACCTGGGAGAGCAGGGCGTCCTGGGCGGTGCCGGGCTTCGCGGTGAGCACGATGCCGCTGTAGCGGCCGGGCTCCAGCAGCAGCTGCTGGGCGGTGGCGCGGTCGAACAGGGTGAGCGTGCCGCCGGTGCTGACCACCGGGTCGTCGGTGGTGAAGACGCCGGTGAGCTTCGCCTCGACGACCGGGCCGTTGGAGCCGACCCGGACGGTGTCGCCGACCTTGTAGCCGGCCTTGTCGGCGGTCTTCCGGTCGAGGGCGATCTCCTTGGCCGTCTTCGGGCCCTGGCCCTCGACCATCGGGTACCGGGTGTCCTTGCCGTCCGGACCGGGCGCGAAGTTGCCGCCCTTGGCCGACCAGGCCTGGCCGATCAGGGTGCCGTCCTTGTCGGCGACGCCGGTGAAGCCGCTCACCACGCCGCGGGCCGAGGCGGCGCCGGGCAGCGCGGCGAGCTGCTGGACGGTCGCGTCGGTCAGGGTCGCCGGGCTCTTCTCGCTCTTCTCCCGGGCGCTGGCGGTGGCTCCGGCGGAGTTGTCGACGACCTGGACCGCCACGTCCGAGTAGCTCTTGGAGTTGCTGTCCCGCATGGCCTTGCCGAAGGTGTCGGAGAAGACCATGGTGCCGGCGACGAAGGCGGTGCCGAGCATGACGGCGAGCGCCGTCATCAGCAGTCGGCCCTTGTGGGCCAGCACGTTGCGCAGTGCGGTGCGATACATGGGGTTTCCCGGGTGTCCTGGGGTCGGTGAGGGGGCGGTCGGCTGTCGCGGTGTCAGCTGGTGCGGCCCTTGGCGTCGAAGCGGCGCATGCGGTCCAGGACGGTGTCGGCGGTGGGCTGGTGGAGTTCGTCGACGATGCGGCCGTCGGCGAGGAAGACGACGCGGTCGGCGTAGGCGGCGGCGACGGGGTCGTG
>NZ_JAQYWZ010000330.1:0-208 GCF_036290945.1 Streptomyces sp. BE303 | reverse complement strand
GCGGTGGCGGACGAGCGCCGTCGCATCGCGCGGGAGCTGCACGACATCGTGGCGCACCACATCACCACCATGCAGCTGATGGCCGGCGGCGCCCGGGCCAACCTCGGCCGCGACACCGAGGTCGTGCGCGAGGCCCTCGTCTCGCTGGAGGGCTCCGGACGGATGGCCCTGCGCGAGATGCGCCAACTGCTCGACGTCCTGCGCGCCG
>NZ_JAQYWZ010000329.1:0-1223 GCF_036290945.1 Streptomyces sp. BE303 | reverse complement strand
TACTAGTGCTGGATTCCTCAAAGGCGGTACACAAATCGCCGTCGGCATTGGCGGGTTGGTGGGGGCGGTCTGCCCCAGATCCAGGGTTTGGCGCGTGCGTTGAGCTGGGTGGTTGCGAGGCGGGTGGCCTGGTCGATCTCGTCGGGGCCGGCGAAGGACTGGCCGGCGAGGGCGGCCTTGCGGAAGATGCGCCACCAGCCTTCCTGGAGGTTGAGCCAGCAGGCGCCGACGGGGATGAAGACATGTCGTATCCGGGGATGGTCCTCGAGCCAGGTGCGGGTGGACAGGCTGTTGTGGGAGGACAGGTTGTCGGTGACGACAACGATCTCGCCGGTGGGGTTGGCGTCCTCGAGTACTTGTAGGAACTGTTGGTAGAAGACGCTGTTGCGGGAGGAGGCGGTCATGGTGACCTGTTGTCCGTCGCTGACGCGCAGGCCGCCGTAGACCCAGGTCTTCTCCGGTCCGCGGCCGTAGTCCAGCTCGTTCTTGATGCGGTGTCCGTCCGGCGACCAGCCCGGCGCCGGCGGGAAGGTGCGCGGGATCACCGGCCCCAGTTCGTCGACGCAGACGACCGTCGCGTCGGCGGGCGGGCAGGTGTACAGGCCGACGACCCGCGTCCTTTTCCCTCGAAGTCCGGGTCCTTGGAGCGGATCCAGGACCTGGTGCGACGCCACCGAACTCCCTCGGCCAGCAGGATCCTGCGGACCTGCGAGCGCCCGATCTCGATGCCGGCGGCTCGTGCCTGCTCGGCCAGTGCGTCCAGGGTCCACTCCGGCGGCCCCGCCGGGTCCTCCGCTTCCAGATCGCCACCCACCTGGACCGTGAGGCGGCCCGGCGGGGGCTGCTTGACCAGGGCGATGACCCGCGAGCGCTCGGCCTCGGTGATCCGACACTTGCGGCCCTGCCCGCCCAGATCCTCCAGGCCCTCCGTGCCGTCCCGGTTGAAGCGGTGCAGCCAGCGCCGCACGGTCTTCTGACTGCACGCCAGCTCGGATGCGATCGCGGGCACCCTCGACCCCACCCAGCTCAGCTCGACCATCCGAGCCCGCTGTACCAGATCCGCCGGTGCCTTCCGCGCCCTCGCCAATCGGCGAACCATAGCTTCCTCGCCCGAATCACGGCTCTGCCGCGCCCGCAGCACCACCCCGAACCACCCACCCCTGACCGACCGAACCGTCCCTCCACCAGCACATATACCCATCCAAAGAGGAATCCAGCACTAG
>NZ_JAQYWZ010000328.1:0-200 GCF_036290945.1 Streptomyces sp. BE303 | reverse complement strand
TCGCGTCCACTGTGCAGTTCTCAAACAACGACCAGACACCCACACTCAACGACCCCGAAGGACCGCCTCGCATGAGACCGGCAGTACTGAAGAAACAGACCATACGGCCGTTCCCTCAGGACCCAACAACGTGCCCGACACAGTCAATCCCAGATCGCTTTCCACGCCGAAGCAGTACTCACGTCCGATCTCTTCCTGTG